>JAJZBW010000204.1 GCA_021798745.1 Actinomycetes bacterium | reverse complement strand
GCCCTCCAGTACGGCCACGGGGTGGGGCTCTCGATCTGGGAGAAGCCGATCTTCTCCCGGCTCGTCTCCTTCGACCACCCGGAGGTGCTCGAAGAGGGGATGGTGTTCGCCCTCGAGACGTACTGGCCCGCATCCGACCGGTGGTCCGCCGCGCGCATCGAGGAGGAGCTCGTCGTGACCGCAGACGGCTGCGAGGTCATCACGAAGTTCCCCGCCGAGGAGCTGCTCGTCGCGGGACAGCGCTACTTCACCGTGAGCGGCCCGCTCCCCGGCACACGAGACGCGCAGTCCCACGTGAACACGCGCTCCTGGCGAGAGGCCGAGCGCGGCTCCTGACCCCGACGGAGCGGGGGCGGCGCGCGGCCTGTGCCCGCGTCGCCCCTAGCCGCCCCCGGGGAACCGCAAGCCCGGCTCCGCGCCCGCGTCGAGCGGCGTCGGGCCGTCGCTCGCGAGCCTCGTCCACGCGGCCGCTCCGATCATCGCCGCGTTGTCCGTGCACATCTCGCGGCTCGGGAGGAAGCACCGGAGCCCGCGGGACGCGCACGCACCGAGCAGCGCCTCCCTGAGCGGGCCGTTCGCGGCCACCCCTCCCGCGAGGCACACGCTCCTCGCCCCCGACGCCTCGCACGCCGCGAGCGCCTTCGCCACGAGCACCTCGACGGCCGCCGCCTGGAACGAGGCCGCCACGTCTGGGGTCGCGACCCGCGGGTTCCTCGTCACGTGCTGGACGACCGCCGTCTTCAGCCCGCTGAAGGACAGGTCGAGCCCGTCGGAGATCATCGGCCTCGGGAGAGGGACCGCCGACGGGTCGCCCGCGGCCGCCGCGCGCTCGATCCCGGGACCTCCCGGGTACCCGAGGCCGAGGAACCGCGCGACCTTGTCGAACGCCTCCCCCGCCGCGTCGTCGACCGTCCCTCCGAGCACCTCGTACGCCCCCGGCCCCGACATCGCGACGACGAGCGTGTGGCCCCCGGACACGAGCAGGACGACGGCCGGCAGCGGGAGGTCGGGCTCCTCGAGCAGCGACGCGTAGAGGTGCCCCTCGAGGTGGTTCACCCCGACGAACGGGACGTCCCAGCACAGGGCGAGCGACTTCGCGAACGAGACCCCGACGAGGAGCGCCCCCGACAGGCCCGGCCCGACCGTCGCCGCGACCGCCCCGACGGGGCCGACCGGGCCGAGCCCCGCCCGCTCGAGCGCCTCGGCCACGACGGGGACGATGCGCTCGACGTGGGCGCGTCCCGCGATCTCCGGCACGACCCCTCCGAAGCGCGCGTGGAGGTCCACCTGGCTCGACACGACCGAGGAGAGCACCTCGCGGCCCTCGAGCACGACCGCAGCGGCCGTCTCGTCGCACGACGTCTCGATCGCGAGCACGAGGCCCGACCCGCCCGCGCGCCCGCCCGCCGTCACGGCGCCCCCGGGCGGGAGCGGGCCGCTATCCGCTCCGCGATCTGCGCGAGACGCGACGCGTACTGCTCGCTGTCCACGTCGTAGGCCCACATCACGAGACCGTCCTCGTTCACCTCGGGGTAGTAGTCCTTCCTGATCCCCGCGGGGACGAACCCGAACTCGCGGTAGAGCTCCTGCGCGCCCGTGTTCGACACGCGCACCTCCAAGGTGAGCGCCTCCGCCCCCCGCTCGCGCAGCTCGCCCACGAGCCGGTGGAGCATCCGGATCCCGATCCCGCGCCGGTGCCACGCGGGAGCGACCCCGACGGTCGTCACGTGCGCCTCGCCCGCGACGAGGATCGCCCCCGTGTAGCCGACCACCGCGCCGTCCACGAGCGCGACGAGGTAGTCCCGGGTCGCAGGGGTCGCGAGCTCGCTCAGGTACAGAGCCGCCGACCAGGGGCGCGGGAAGATCGTCTCCTCGATCGCCACGACCTCGGCGACGTGCCGCCTGCGCATCGGGACGATCTCGGGGACGACCCCCTCGCGCGGCTCGGGCGGCCTCCGCTCGTCCCGCCGCCTCCTCCTCGAGCCGATCACCACCGCCCCCCGGAGGTTCCGGGACCGGTATCGGCGCGGGACGCGAAGTTCGCCCGCGCGTCGGGCGGGCGGAGGTACAGAGCTGCGAGCCCGACCGCGTCCACCGACGACCCGGAGCGGAGCCGCTCCCACCCGAGGGTCGCGAGCACCCCGACGGGCGGCGTCGCGAGCTCCCCGGGCCCGATCTCGGGCCTCGGCCCTCCGAGGGCGACGACCGACTCGGCGATCGGCCCGCCGTAGCGGACCGCCCCCTCTCCGACGAGCAGGACCGGGGCGTCGAGGCGGGCGACTCGCTCCGCGAGCTCGTCGGGGGTGCCGGCCAGCGGCTCGCCCGGTCGGCCGGGCTCGCCGACGAGCCACGCGACCTCGCCGCGGCGGAGGTCCACGACCGGGACGACGTGCCCGCCCCCTGCGGCACGCCGGAGCACCTCGAGGCTCGTGCACCCGACGGCGGGGACCCCGCACGCGAGCGCGATCCCCTTCGCCGCGGCGACCCCGACCCGCACCCCGGTGAGCATCCCCGGGCCGACGTCGACGGCCACCGCCTCGATACCCGCCGCGCTCTCCCCGAGGCGGGCGAGGAGGGACTCGACCGCGACGTGCAGGGTCTCCACGTGACGGCGCTCGGCGCGGAGCGTGCACGCCGCGCGCACTCCGGTCCCGTCCGCGAGCGCGACCCCGACGGACGCCGTCGAGGTCTCGAGCGCGAGGATCACCCGCGCACCTCCAGCCCTGCCCGTCTCGCGTCGGCCCCGACCCGCCGGGCGCGTGCTTCCCAGCGCTCCGACGGCGCCGTCAGCTCCACGACCCTGCCCGAGCCCCCGCGCTCGTCGGCGTGCCCGAGACGCACGAGGAGCGCGTCGGCCCCGAACAGCGGCTCCGCGAGCTCTCCCCACTCGACGACCGCGACCCCCCCGTCCTCGAGCACCTCCTCGAGCGCGAGCTCCGCGACCTCGCCGGTCCCCGCGAGCCGCCACGTGTCGACGTGCGCGACGACCGGGTCCGTCGCGTAGCAGTGGACGATCGTGAACGTGGGGCTCGTGACCTCCTCCGTCCCGCCGAGGCCGGCCACGATCCCCTTCGTGAGCGTCGTCTTCCCCGACCCGAGCTCCCCCGTCAGCAGCACCACGTCGCCCGGCTCGAGCACCGACGCGAGGAGAGCCCCGAGCGCGCGCGTCTCGCGCTCGGAGCGCGTGAGCACCGCGACCGGCCGGTCCGTGCTCACGCGTGCCCCTCGCGAGGCGCTCCCCGGTCGGCGAGCAGCCCCTTCGCGCGCACGAAGTCCGCCCGCATCTGCGCGAGCACGACCCCTCCGCCGCGAAGCGCCGCTGCGGGGTGGAACGTCGGGACGAGGGATCCCCCGAGGCACGGGTACGCCCGGCCCCGCAGGCGCGTCACCCCGTCGCCCGTGCCGAGCAGGACCCGCGACGCGAAGTTCCCGAGCGTCACGATCACCGTCGGGGCGACGAGCCGCACCTGGTCCTCGAGGAAGTGGCGGCAGGTCGCGACCTCCACCGGGAGCGGGTCCCTGTTGTCGGGCGGTCGGCACTTCACGACGTTCGCTATGTAGCACGCCCGCCGCTCGAGCCCGAGCTCCTCCGCGATGAGCCGGTCGAGCAGCTTGCCCGAGCGGCCCACGAACGGCTCGCCCGCGAGGTCCTCGTCGCGCCCGGGCGCCTCCCCGACGAACATGACCGGCGCGTGCGGGTCCCCGACCCCGAACACGACGGTCGTCCTGCCCGACGCGAGAGGGCACGCGACGCACGAGCGCGCCTCGCGCTCGAGCTCGAGGAGCGTCGGCACGCCCCGATGCTACCGCCCCCGGGACGACCGCCCCTCGGGCGCTCCGGTCCCGACGTAGCGGCGCGGGACGCGCGGACCGATCCCGCAGAGCACCTCGTAGGAGACCGTCCCGAGTCGCTCGGCCCACTCCTCCACGGTGATCTCGTCGTCCCCCTGGCGCCCGATGAGCACGACCTCGTCGCCCGGGCGCACGCGGCCCTCGGGCGTCCCGTCCCCGGGCCCGAGGTCCACGATGACCTGGTCCATCGTCACCGTCCCCGCGATCCTCCTCCTCTTCCCGCGCACGAGCACCTCGCCTCCCGCCGTCGCGTACCGACGCGGCACCCCGTCGTGGTAGCCGAGGGGGACGACCGCGACGTCCCCGTCGTGCGCGAGCTCGTAGGTGCGCCCGTAGCTCGTCCGCTCCCCCGCGGCGAGCCGTCGCACGAGGTGGACCTCGGCCTTCCAGCTGAGCGCGGGGGCGAGGCGGCCCCCCGCCGCGGGGTCGCTCTCCACCCACCCGGCGAGCGCGGGTGACGGGCTGTGCCCGTAGAGAGCGATCCCGCATCGCACCCGGTCGAGGCGCGCCTCGCGGTGCGCGATCGCCCCGGCCGAGTTCGCAGCGTGCACGACCGGGACCGCGATCCCCCTCTCGGCGAGCTCCGAGAGGCAGCGCTCGAGCACGCGCAGCTGCTCCGCGGTGAACGGGTCGTCCGGGTCGTCCGCGACCGCGAGGTGCGTCCAGAGACCCGCCAGCTCGAGCTCCGGAGCGGCCTCGACCGCAGACACCACTCCCACGACCTCCTCCGGGGAGGCCCCCACGCGGTGCATCCCGCTGTCGAGCTTCACCTCCACCCGAACGGGGGACGGACGGCCCCGGGCGACGCGCCTCGCGGACTCGACCCCGTCGAGGCGGTAGAGGGTCGGGAGGAGCTCGTGCGCGACGGCGACCTCCATCGCGTCCGGGGTCGGCTCCGAGAGGAGCAGGACGGGCGCCGCGATCCCCGCCCGCCGGAGCGCGAGCCCCTCATCCACGAGCGCCACCGCGAGGAGCTCCGCCCCGCCCGCGAGCGCGGCCTCCGCGACGCGGGGCGCCCCGTGCCCGTACGCGTCCGCCTTCACGACCGCGCAGAGGGACGCAGGCGCCGCGAGGCGCGAGAGGACCTCCGC
>JAJZBW010000203.1 GCA_021798745.1 Actinomycetes bacterium | reverse complement strand
TTCCGATCTCCCCGTGACGGGCGGGCTCGTGCCCCGACGCGGGCTCCGGACGCCTCGAGCACCCGGGTCGCGCCGCGTCGGATGTGGGAGCGGCTCGGGCCGCGTACCGTACGGAGGAGCGGGACCCGGACCCGGCAGCGGCGGAGGTGCCGCGGCCCTGTTCCAGCGAGTGAAATGAGAGTCATGGTCACGGCGCGACGAACGCGAACACCGGCGGCAGACGATCCCGCCGTCCACCCACCGTCCTCTCGGAGCAAGGCCACGACGACGTCGCCCGGGCGCACCGGCGCGAGCCGCCAGGGGCGCGAGGACGGGGGACCCGAGCGGGTCGCACGCGGGCGCGGCCGACCGGGCGTCGTGGACGCCGCCCTCGGCCGGGATGCGGGAGCGCGTGGAGGCGACGACCGCGGCGTCGACGCCGCGGTGGCCCGGTCGACGACGGGCGACCTCCTCACGCTCATGGAGGAGCTGTCGAACTTCGACGCGATCGGGGTCACGCGTCTCGCCCGGCATCTCGCGCTACCGGTCGCGACCGCGTACCGGATGCTTCGCGTGCTGGAGCGGACAGGGTACGTCGAGCAGCTCCGGGACTCGAAGGAGTACCGGCTCACCCTGAAGATCTTCGAGATCGGCTGTCGAGTCGCGAACAGGACGACGATGCGGGACATCGCCGCCCTCGAGATCGAGCGGCTCTCGCAGCAGTCCGGGCTCGCCGCGAACGTCGGGGTGCTGATCGACGACCAGGTCCTCTATCTCGGGAGATACGAGACGGACGAGGTCTTGATGTTGAACCTCCGTCCCGGGGCGCGGCTCCCGGCGACCTGCACGGCGATGGGAAAGGCGATGCTCGCGTTCGAGACGAGGCCACTGCGCTCCGTGGTCGGGGACGGTCCCTTCCCGTCGCGCACAGACAACTCGATCACGACCTACGACGCGCTCGTGGCCGAGCTCGCGGACGTGCAGCGCCGTGGGTACGCGGTCGACCGCCAGGAGCTGAGCATCGGGCTCTGGTGCGTCGGCGCCCCGATACTCGGGACGCGACAGGCGCACTACGGAGCCGTGAGCGTGACCGCGTACGGAGCGGCGATGGACGAGGCGGAGATCGAGCGCCTGGGTCGCCTCGTGGTCGCGTGCGCGCACCGCGTCTCGCGGCGGGTCGGCGACCTCTCGGAGATGCAGTCCTGGGCGGGAACGGCGCGCACGCACTATCCGCGCCCCTAGCGGAGAGCGGAGAGCGGAGAGCGGAGAGCGGAGAGCGGAGAGCGGAGAGCGGAGAGCGGAGAGCGGAGAGCGGAGAGCGGAGAGCGGAGAGCGGAGAGCGGAGAGCGGAGACATGGAGACAAGCGACGACCGCAGGTGGGCGCGTGCCGCGGCGCGGATCGTCGCGGCGCGGCTGAGCGACGACGACGTCCTCGATGCACTCCCGGAGCTCGACCGTCCGACGGACGAGACGGAGGGGTACGCGGTGCAGGCACTCGTCCACCGGATCCTCTCGGCCGCCGGGATGGGCACCCGGTCCGGATGGAAGATCGGCTGCACGACCGCGGTCATGCAGGAGTACCTCGGGATCTCGAGCCCGTGCGCGGGAGGCATGTTCCGGGAGAGCTCCTGGCGCAACAGTCACCGCTTCCCTCGGGCGACGCGCGGGAGGGTCGGCGTCGAGTGCGAGCTTGCCGTCCGGCTCGCGATAGACGTCGTCCCCGTCGGCGGGGAGGTCGGCGTGCACGACGCGGCGCGGGCGGTCGCGACCTGCATGGCCGCGATCGAGGTCGTGGAGGACCGCTACCGGGACTTCCGCCGCCTCGGCGTCCCGACGCTCGTCGCGGACGACTTCTTCCACCACGGTTGCGTCCTCGGAGCGGAACGGTCCGACGTCGGGGCGGCCGAGCTCCGTGCGAGCACCGCGGAGCTCCGGGTCAACGGGGCAGTCGTCGGGTCGGGCTCGGGAAAGGACATCCTCGGCGAGCCGATGCGCGCTCTCGCGTGGCTAGCGAACTCTGCTGCCTCGTGGGGGACCCCGCTGCGGGCCGGGGAGGTGGTGCTCCTCGGGTCCATCGTCCCGACGCGCTGGGTGTCGGAGGGCGACGTCGCGTCCGTCGTGAACCTCCCGCTCGGGAAGGTCTCCGCCGAGTTCTGACCTCGCGCGCCCGTTCGTTGACACCGCGCGGCGCGCTCGGTACGGTGCGACGGGTCATTCGAGTCACAGAAGTCAACTTGCGCTCAGCGAAATGACAATGTCGGTAGGAGGAATGCTATGGCGCGAGCGGGGGGGAGCCCGGTCGACACGTCGGGCGGCGGGCACGAAGCGGCGTTCGTCTCGCTCGAGGCGCTCGCCGGGGAGGTGCGCGACGGCGACTGCGTGGGCGTCGGAGGAGCCCTGCTCACGCGTCTTCCGTTGGCCGCCGTCCACGCGGTCGCGGCGCGAGGGCCGCGCCACCTCACGTACGCGAGCTGGGGAGGGGGGCTGCCCCTCGAGATCCTCATCGGCGCAGGTGCGGTGGACAAGCTCGTGTTCTGCTTCTCGAGCCTCGACGTGTTCGGGCTCGCACCTCTGTTCCGCCGGGCGCTCGAGGCGGGCGAGATCGAGGTCGAGGAGTGGCCCGCGTTCGGGTTCGCGGCCCGGCTCGAGGCCGCCAAGCAGAACCTCCCGTACATGCCGTTCCGGATCCCGGCGGCCGGCGGCATCCCGGCCGCCGGCTCGTTCGGAGCCGGGTCCGCACCCGGAGTCGGTCACGCCCCACGGTTGGACCTCGACGTGCTCCTGCTGCACGCGCAGCGGGCCGACGGGGACGGGAACGTCGAGATCCACGGCGCACGAGGGATGGACACGACCGCCGCGTTCGCCGCCCGGCGCGTGCTCGTGACCGTGGAGGAGGTCGTCGACGGCCCGACCCTCGGGACGCTACGCGACTCCTTCGTCCTCACCCGCGAGTTCGTGCACTCCGTCGCCGTGGTCCCGTACGGCGCGTACCCGTCGTCGTGCATCCCTTACTACACGGCGGACTTCCGCCGCCTCGCGGAGGTCACCGCCGCCTCGCCTCCTCCCGACTCGGAGCCACCGTCGGCTCGGCGGTCCGTCGAGCTCGGACGCGCCGCGACCCTGAGCGGCGCGCGGGTGCGTGAGGGCGTGCGACGGGCCGGGGTGGCCCGCCGGTCGGCGGGGGACGTGGCGCTCGACGCGGCGGACGTCATGGTCTGGCGGATCGCGCGTCTCGTCGAGGACGGCGACGTCTGCTCGGCGGGAGCGGTCTCCCCGCTCGCGGTCACGGCATACCTGCTCGCGAAGGCGACGCACGCGCCGAGGGCGCAGCTCCTGATGACGAGCGGCGGGCTCCTCGACGTCGGTTCCCGCCCGATGCTGCTCGGTCTCGGCGAGGCGCTCGACACCGCGAGCGCGGCCGCCCATTGCGGGGGCGAGGACTCGTACCGGTGGTACTACCAGCAGGGGCGGGTGGCGCTCGAGGTCGTGACGGCGGCGCAGGTCGACCGGCACGCGCGGGCGAACAACGTGTCGGTCACGAGCCCGAGCGGACGCACCGTGAGGCTCCCCGGCCAGGGCGGGATGGCCGACGTCGCAGACCTCCACCAGAACTTCGTGCTGTACCTCGCCCGGCAGTCGCCGCTGTCGCTCGTCGACTCCGTGGAGCGGGTGAGCGCGGTCCGGGGGGTCCACGGCCGGTCCGCCCGCGAGGCTCTCGGGCTGCGGGGCGGATTCGTGCGCCTCGTGACGAACCTCGCGGAGTTCGTGCTCGACCCCGACGCGGACGAGCTCGTCCTCGAGTCGATCCACCCCGGGGTCGCTCTCGCGGACGTCGAGGCGGCGTGCGGGTTCGAGCCGACCGTGTCGGAGGCGCTCCACGAGACCGAGGTGCCCCCGCCCGACGTGCTCGAGATCCTGGACCGGGACGTCGATCCCCTCGGCATCCGCAGGCTCGAGCTCGTGCCCGCGAGGGAGCGGTCGGAGGCGCTCGCTGCGTGCATAGCGGCCGAGGAGGACGTCGTCCGTTCCGCGTGCCGTCTCGGGGGGAGCGAGGGGGCGCGTGCTCGCTCGGGAACGTGCAGGGGCTCGCCGACATGACGGACCACGACGACGCGCGGGAGCCGGGCGTGGACGATCCCGAGGGTCCTCCGTCGGACCGGGCCGTCCTCTACCGGGAGAGCCGAGGCATCGCGTACGTCACGCTGAACCGTCCCGGGAAGCTGAACGCGCTCAACCCGGAGGTGTTCCGTCTCCTCGACGAGTCGCTGACGCGCTTCGTGGAGTCGCCCGACGCGAGGGTCGCGATCCTCCACGGGAGCGGGCGGGCGTTCGCGGCGGGCGCGGACATCGAGCACTACCTCGAGCTGTCCGTCGTCGAGTACGCGGGCTTCATGCGAGTCGGGAACGCGGTGCAGCAGCGCGTCGTCGAGTGCCCGAAGCCCGTGATCGCGGCCGTCCACGGCTACGCGCTCGGGGGCGGGCTCGAGCTCGCGCTGTGCTGCGACCTTCTCGTCGCGGAGCCCGACGCGGAGCTGGGTCTGCCCGAGGCGCGGCTCGGGCTCCTTCCCGGCGGCGGGGGGACCCAGCGCCTCCCGCGGCTCGTCGGCTCGATGAGGGCGGCGGAGATGCTGCTCACGGGCCGCCGGATCAGCGGAGACGAAGCCGTCACGTGGGGCTGCGCTCTGTCGAGCGCCGGGCACGAGAGCGCCCTCGCCGCGGCCGAGGCGCTCGCCGAGAGGATCGTCCGACAGGCACCGGTCGCGCTCCAGATGGCAAAGGTCGTCCTGCGGGCGGGTCGGGACGCGCCGCTGTCCTCGGGGCTCGCGCTGGAGCAGGCGGTCGGTACGCTTCTCTACGCGACCGACGACGCGTCCGAGGGCGTGCGTGCGTTCGTCGAGAAGCGGCCGCCACGGTGGCAGGGATCGTGAGCTGCCCGGGCGCACGGTCGGGCGCGCGGTCGGGCGCGCGGGAGGCGGGAGGTCTGGTGGCAG
>JAJZBW010000202.1 GCA_021798745.1 Actinomycetes bacterium | reverse complement strand
GCCGGGCCGGGGACGACCCGGGACCGGGACGCGAGACCGCCCGAGAACGGGGCGAGGCCGCCGGAGAACGGTGCGAGCGCGGCCGTCGCGGCGTCGAGGTCCGCGGGCGACGCGGAGCGCGCGACGAGCAGGAGCTCGAAGCCCGTGACGCTCTGCGCGTCGAGCGCGACGAGCGCGTCGTGGAGCTCGGGCGCGGGGGCGTCGCGCACGGCGAGCACGACCGAGAGGAACGGTCCGGGAGCATCGAGGTCGGCCGGCCCGAGGACGGCGCGCGCTCCGGGGACGACGGCGACGGGCGAGTACGCGCGCACCCACTGGTTCGTGCGCGCCCCCGGGGCGGCGCGCTCGCGGAGCTCCGCGAGGAAGTCGTGGAGAGGGGTCGCGGCGAGCGGAGCGGCCTCGGGGGGGAAGTGCTGGTCGCTCGCGTCGAGGGGGAAGTCCTCCGCGCCGACCTCCTCCCATCCCGTCGCGGCGAACGTCCGCGCGAGGCGGTCGAGGGAGTAGAGGGCGACGTGGGTCTCGTCGAGGAGCCCCGTCGAGGTGACGTCCCACCGGCCGACGAGGAGCTTCGCGGCGAGGTCGAGGTGGGTGACGTTCGGGATGGACACGACGAGCGGGGGCCGCCCGTGCGCGAGCGCGAGGGAGTGGAGCGAGGCGAGCACCCCGGCTCCGTCCACGAGGTGCTCGACGACGTCGAGCGCGACGAGCGCGGCGAGCGGGCGGCCCGCGACGACCTCCTCGAGCCGGCCGAGGAGCGCCCCCGGGTCGCCGAGCTCGACGACCGCGTGCTCGAAGCCGCGTGACGCGAGGTCCTCGAGCCCGGCGCGCTCGACGTCGAGCCCGACGTAGGCGAGCCCGAGGTCGCGCACGGGCTCCGCGACCGCGCCGAACCCGCACCCGACGTCGAGCACGAGCCCGCCCGGGACGTGCGTGTGCGCGGCGAGGAGGCGGACCGCGTGGCCGTAGGGGGAGTCCTCGGAGTAGGAGAACTCGTAGCGGGCGCGCTCGCCGTGCCCGGCGGTCGGCTCGCCGTGCCCGGCGGTCGGCTCAGCGGGCCCGTCGGTCGGCTCAGCGGGCATAGTCGTAGCGGAGCGGCGCGTAGGAGTAGGTGGAGAAGTCCGCGACGAGATGGTCCGGGTCGACGGGCGACGGGAGCAGGCCCGCGTCGCGCCGGCGGTCGAACTCGGAGGCGATCTCCTGGTGGACGGCGTCGGGGTGCCCCCGGTGCGCGTCGAGCTGCGGGCCGACGAGGTCCGCGCGCGAGTACTTCGTGAGCAGGATCAGGCGGGCGAGCCCCGAGTGGTACACCTCGGCGCGGCTCGGCTGCTCCGACGCGTCCGCGGAGAGCCGCTTGTCGTGGAAGCAGACCGCCGCGGGAGCGTGCACGACGCGGAACCCGGCGAGCCGGGCGCGCCACGAGAGGTCCACGTCGTCGCAGTAGAGGAAGAAGGAGCCCGAGTCGAAGCCACCGGTCGCCTCGAGGACCTCGCGTCGGTAGAGCGAGCACGCGCCGGACGCCCACGAGGTGTCGCCGGTGGCGAGGTCGTACGACTTCTGGTGCTCGAGGGGGAGCTGGCGGGCCTCGACGACCCCGACGGGGCCGGCGAGCGGGGCGAGGAGCTCGACGAGCATCCCGGGCGAGGAGCAGGTGTCCGGGTTCGAGAGCAGGACGAGGTCCGCACCGGACGTGTCCGCGGCGAGGAGGCGGTTCTGGGCGCCGCCGTGGCCGGGGTTGTCGGGGAAGTGCGCGTAGTGGAGCGCCCGGAGGCCGGTGCCCGTGAAGCTCCAGCGGAGGCGCTCGAGCGCGCCCTCGTCGAAGGTCGCGTCGGGGCTGTTGTCCGCGAGGGCGATCTCGACCGAGTCGCCGGGGCGCGCCGCGAGGAGCGCGCGGACGGCCTGGCCGGTCGCACGAGCCCACCGCTCGACGCCGCCCTCCGGGGGGCAGTGGAGCACGCTCTGTATGCGGAGGAGGTGCGCGCCGTGCGGCGCGCCGCCGCCCACGGGAGGGGCCGGCCCGACGTGGGTGTCGCCCGCCGTCTCGCCCGGCGCCGGCGGCCCCTCGCCGGGGAACGGGTTGCCGGGGAGGCCGGCGCCCGAGAGCCGCTCGAGCAGGAGCGCCCGGTCGAGCTCCCGGGAGCTCGAGAGCGTCGAGGGGTCCCCGAGGAACGAGGCGCCCTCGGGGAGGGAGTCGTAGTGGACGTGCCAGCCGCGTGCGCGCTCCGCGGGGCTGAACCGCCCGCGCCGCTCGCGGAACACCTTGCGCTCGCCGTGCGCCTGCGAGCGGACGGGATAGTGGCGGAGGAGGAACTTGTACGGGAAGACGCGACGGCCCGCGAAGCGCACCTCGTGGCCGCCCGAGGAGGCCATCTCGACGCCGCCCGGCTGCGGCTTCCAGGCCTTCTGCTGGAGGAAGTGGCCGGCGGACTCCCCGAAGGAGAACCACTCGAACGACCCGAGGAGGTCGGCGCCCGCGACGAAGGAGTCGTCGACGGGGACGAAGTTCGCGACCGTGTGGTCGACGCAGTTGAAGCCGAAGGAGTCGACCGCGAACAGGCCGGAGCGGAGCGACACCCCGGGCCAGGGGGGCTCGCGGACCTCGTCCGCGTCGTGGTGGACGACCCAGTCGGCGCCGGAGGAGGCGGCGATCTCCTCGACACGGCGCAGGAGCGCCTCGAGCTCGAAGCGCGGCGAGGGGCCGGCGAGGGGGAACCGCTCGGAGGTGCACGCCCCCGAGGCGACGAGAGCGGCGACGATCTCCCCGGTGCCGTCGCTCGACCAGTTGTCGACCACGTGCACTCGGATCCCGTCCGACGCGAGGCGCGAGACGAGGCCCTCGACGATGTCGGACTCGTTGAAGGTGGTGACGACCGCGAGGACGTCGAAGCCGTCGGGAGCGGGCCCGACGGACGCGGGGTCGAAGCGGTCGAGGAGCGCGAGCCCGGGCCCGGCGAGCGAGCAGGAGAGCCCGGTCGCGGCCGCGAGCCCCTCGAGGCGGCCGGGGGAGGGGGTCCCCGCGACGAGGACGACCTCGCTCCCCGGGGGGACCTCGTCCGCCGGAACGGACGTGCCCGGCGAGCCGGGAACGAGCGCGAGCGGGGCCATCCCGGCGTCCGCGAGCCGCCGCCGGAGGTAGGTCGCGAACGCCGCGAGCCGCCCGTCGTCCGGGCTGGGCGGAGCGCTCGCGCCGCGCTCGGCGCTCATCGGGCGGCCTCGCCGCACGCGGGGGGACGGCCCACGAGCGGGCTCAACCCGTGACCTCGACCGGGACCTCGAGCCCCTGCTCGAACCAGCGCACCTGCTCCTCGACGAGGTCGACCGCGAGGACGTACCGGCCGGGGGCGTCGGGGGCCATGACCTCGAAGGGAAGGAGGGTGGACTCGCCGGGGGGGAGGTCCGCGGGGAACGGGAACCGGCCGCACTCGAGCGCGAGGGGACCGCGCCCGCCCCCCGGGGCCTGCACGAAGAAGCGGGAGGAGAGGAACACGCGGTTCCTCCCGTCCCGGAGCCAGCTCGCGCTCCCGAGGTTCTCGACGTGCACCATCGCCTGGCGACGCTCGCCCCGGGCGAGCCGGGAGAGGTCGCGCTCCGGGGTGCGCCCGCGCCGCCACTCGAGCCGCGCCCGGTACGCGTCACGGGGGAGGGGCCGCTCGGGCCAGTGCGCGAGGACCGCGTCGTAGGGGACGGTCCCCGCGAGGAGCGGCTCGGGAGCCCCCGTGACGGACTCCCGCTCGAGGACCCGGTCGCGCGAGACGTCTGCGGCGAGCACCCGCGAGACGAGCGCGGCGTCCTCGGGGGGGATCTCCGCGACGGGGTGGAGCGAGTAGCGCTCGGGAAGGTAGAAGACCTCGCTCACGGGGCGCCCGTCCTCGAGGAGCTGCCGCCCGTCGAGACCGTCGTAGAAGGCGACCTTCGCGGCGCGCGACTCGAGGGGCGTCGTCGCGTCGCTCAGGTGGTAGATCGGGAGCTCGAGGTGGCGGTAGGGCGGGGCCGCCATGACCCCCTCGTGCACGCCTCCGCGTATGTGCAGCGTGGCGGGGTCGTTCCGCACGAGGATCATCTTCCAGGACGGCTCCCAGGGGTACTCGTCGAGGTAGTGCGCGGTGTCCGGGTAGCACCAGCGGCACACGGTGAGGTAGGTGACGACGTCGCGCGCCGCGCCGAGCGCGGGGAGCGCGGCGAGGAGCCTCGCGCTCGGGACCTCGTCGGTGTCGACCGTGCACACGAAGTCGCCCGAGCACTGCGCGTAGAGCCACGCGCGGTAGCGCTCCTGGAGGAAGTCCTCCCGCATCTCGCAGGGGAGGACCCGGTCGGCGAGCCCCGCGAGCGGTGCGAGCTCGTCCGTGCGGAACCTCCCGTTCACGGCGACGACGACCTCGTCCACGACGGGGCGGTAGAGCGAGAGCACGGCAGCGACCTGGTGGAGCGGGCCCGCCGTGAGGCACGTGAGCGAGATCCGGGGGCCGCTCACCGACGGCCCCGCGTCCGGGGCGCACGCCCCGCACCGCCCTCCCGACGTCCCGCCACCCGGCCACGCTACTTCGGCGCCCGAGGGCACCAGCGGGACCGCGGCGGGCGCGGGACGCGCCGTCGTCCGACGCGCCTCGCGGCAAGACGATTGCCCGGCTGGGGGCCCGGCGGTACGCTCGGCGGAACCCAACGACCCGGTCCTCGCGGCCCGGTCCGCGAGCCCGGTGCCCCACGCCCTCGCCGGCGGTCGGTCGTGGAGCTCGGCTCGGCGAGACGCGGCGCGGGGCACGGGCCGGCTATGCGTGCGGAGCGGGGAGCGCCGCGCGCCGGAAAGCGATGGTGGTGCGAGATGCAGGTGACGTCTAGGTCGCGTTGGGTCGCCGGGCTGCTCGTGCCGCTCGTCACGGTCGTCGGGGTCGCCGCAGGCGCGGCGCCCGAGTCCGTGGCCGCGGCGCCTCACGCCCGCTCTGCGCCGGCCCGCTCTGCGCCGGCCCGCTCGGCACCGG
>JAJZBW010000201.1 GCA_021798745.1 Actinomycetes bacterium | reverse complement strand
ACGCTTGATCGGGAACTCCTTCACCAGGTTCTCGACCCGGAGAATCTCGATACCCGAACCCGCCGTGGTGGAGGCGGCCTCGGCCGAACGAATCTCGACCCGGGGGCCGTCCACCGGGTGGAAGCACGCGAACTGGTGCCCGTCGGCGTCGCCCTCGAGACGGGGGTCCTCCTCGCGGCACCTCTGCGTCGCGTACCTGCAACGCGGCGCGAAGCGGCAGCCCGGACCGAGGTGCGCGAGGTCCGGAGGGGTGCCCGGGATGCTGTAGAGGGTCTGGCGCCGGTCCGTCTCGAGGTCCGGGATCGACTCGAGGAGCGCCTGCGTGTACGGGTGGTGCATCGAGTGGAATATCTCCGCGATCGGCCCCGTCTCGACGACCCGGCCCGCGTACATGACCGACACTCGGTCCGCCCGGCCCGCGATGACCCCCATGTCGTGGGTGATGAGAAGGAGCCCCATCCCGAGCGAGCCCCGCAGCTCGTCGAGCAGGGCGAGGATCTGGTCCTGGATCGTCACGTCGAGCGCCGTCGTCGGCTCGTCCGCGATGAGCAGCTTCGGCGAGCACGCGAGCGCCATCGCGATCACGACCCGCTGGCGCAGCCCCCCGGAGAGCTCGTGCGGGTAGGCGCGGAGCCGCTCTCGGGGGCGCGGCATCCCGACGAGCCCGAGCACCTCCGCGGCACGCTCGGTCGCCGCGCCCCGGGACGCCCCGAGGTGGGCGCGCACGGGCTCGGCGATCTGGCTCCCGACCGACATCGTCGGGTTCAGGCACGTCATGGGGTCCTGGAACACCATCCCGACGTCCCTGCCGCGCACCTCGCGCATGCGGGACTCCGGGAGCGCGACGACGTCGGCCCCCGCGACCGATATCGACCCCCCTGCGATCCTCCCCCCCGGAGGGAGGAGCCGCATGACCGACATCGCGGTCATCGTCTTCCCGGACCCGGACTCGCCGACGATCCCGAGCGTCTCCCCCGGGCGCACGAACAGCGACACGTCGTCGACGACCACCGTCGCCCGCCTCCGGGCCGCGATCTCGACGCGGAGGCCCGACACGTCGAGCACGTGACCGCTCCCCGGGCCGGCCCCGGGAGCGCCCGCCCCGGGTGCCCCGCGCGCGCTCAATGCCGTTGGAGGCGCGCGTCGACCGCGTCGCGCAGCGCGTCCCCGACGAAGCTGAATGCGATGACCGTCAGCACGATCGCGACCCCCGCCGGGTATATGAGCCACCAGTAGCCGTCGTAGATGTAGTTGAGCCCGTTGTTCAGCATCGCCCCCCAGCTCGTCGAGGGAGGCGGCGGGCCGAGCCCGAGGTAGCTGAGCGCCGCGAGGAGCAGGATCGCGTTCGCCACCTGGAGCGTCGTCTGCACGACGATCGTCCCCATCACGTTGCGGAAGATGTGCCGCTCGACGATCCGCATGTGCTTCACTCCCATGGAGCGCGCCGCCTCCACGTACTCCCGGACCCGTATCGAGAGCGACTCCCCTCGCACGAGCCGTGCGGTCGGAAGCCAGGACACGACGGCCACGACCACGATGAACACGAACGTCGTCCGGGAGAAGATCGTCGCCATGATGAGCATGAGCAGGAGCGGCGGGATCGCGTAGAAGGAGTCGACGACGCGCATCATGAGCGCGTCGACCCACCCTCCGACGTATCCGGAGATCGCCCCCCATACCGCTCCGAACAGGCTCGAGAGGAGCGCGCCCCCGACGCCGACCTCGAGGGAGACCTGCCCCGCGACCATGAGCCGCCCGAGCACGTCGTAGCCCGCGTCGTCGGTCCCGAGCAGGTGCGCGCCGCTCGGGGCGAGGTTCGCCACCGCGAAGTTCGTCGAGATCTGGTTCGTGTGGTACACGAGCGGCCCGAGGAAGCAGAACGCGAAGATAAGCACGAGGAGCGCGACCCCGACGACCGCGAGCCTGTTCTCCGCGAACACGCGCACGAACATCCTCCACCCGGGCGTCGGTGCGAGGAGGACCCCGCCCTCTCCCGCGCGCGACGAGCCCGCTCCTCCCGCCGCCCGCGCCGCTCCCGGCGCGCCGGCCGACGGCTGCTCGCCGACCGCCGTCACGGTCGGCCCGCGCCTTTCCCCCGGGGATCAGTCAAAGCGCACCCTCGGGTCGATGATCGCGTAGCAGATGTCCGCCACGAGGCTCCCGAGGACCGTCGCGACGCTCACGACGACGGTGAACCCCATCATGAGCGGGTAGTCCTGCTTCAGCGCCGCGTTCCAGAACAGGAGGCCCATCCCGGGGAAGTTGAACACCGCCTCGGCGACGACCGCTCCGGACAGCACGACCGGGAGGCTCAGCCCGACGAGGCTGACGATCGGCCCGAGCGAGTTCGGGAGGAGGTGGCGGTAGAGGATCCACCAGGACCTCATCCCCTTCGCCCGCGCCGTTCGGATGTAGTCCTGCACGAGGTTCTCGATCGCCGAGGACCTCATGAACCGGCTGAACATCGCGAAGTTGACGAACGCGAGCGTCACGACCGGGAGCACGAGCCCGCTCGGCTGGGAGAGGATCGCCCCGACCGTCGCCCCCTGGGGGGCCTCCGCGGGGAGCACGGGCCAGGTGATCGCGAACCCGAGTATCAGGAGCATCCCCGCCCAGAACGTCGGCATCGCGTACCCGACGAACGCGACCGCCGTCACCGCGTAGTCCCCGACCGAGTTCCTCTTCACGGCCTGGTAGATGCCGAGCGGCACGGACACGAGGAGCGACACCGCGTACGCGAGCCCGACGAGGAGCGCCGTCTTCGGGACGTTCGTCGCGAGGAGCGACGCCACCGACTCGTTGTAGTGGTAGGAGTACCCGAGGTTCCCCGAGAGCAGCCGCTTCAGGTAGAGCACGTACTGGACCGGGATCGGGTGGTTGAGCCCGTTCGCCACGACGAACGCGTGGATCTCCGCCGCGGTCGCCCTCGGACCGAGCGTCGCCCGGGCGGTCCCCCCCGGGAGGAGCCGGATGAGCACGAACACGATGATCGTGACGCCGATCACGACGAGCACCGACTGGACGAGCCGGCGGAGCACGAACCCGATCATCGCCCGACCACCACCCCCCCGGTCGCCGCATCCCGTCTCGCCGCGACGGCGGGCGCCGGTGCCGCGTCACCCACGGCGCCGTCGCCCGCCCTCGCCCTCGCCACGCATCCCTCCCGTCAGCGGGGGAGCCGGATCACTTCGTGAAGTGCCAGTACTGCGGGTAGATCTGGAGGTACGGGTCGAGCGGCGTGACGCCCGCGAGGTTCGACTTGTAGGCGACGACCCGGTACGCGGGCACCGGCAGGAAGATCTGGTACTGCTGGTGGACCATGTAGTTCTCCCACTTCTGGATCGCCGACGCCGGGTCCGCGCTCGTGTGGTTCGCGGCGATGAGCGAGTCGTTGTAGGAGTTGCACAGGTTCCCGTAGTTCGAGGCCGCCCCGCATGCGAAGGTGTTGCCACCGGTCTCGACGTACGGGGTCCACCCGAGCGGCCACTCCCCCATCCACAGCTCCATGTCCCAGTTGCAGGTCGACTTCCCGACGCACGCGGCCGCGTCGCTCGCGAGGTTCGCGTCCGGCACGAGGTTCACGTTCGTCTGGATCCCCGCGGCCTGGAACGAGGAGATCACGTCCTGGAGGAGGCGGTACTCGGTCTGGGAGGACTGCGTCCCGACGAGCCGGAAGCTCAGCTTCGCCCCGCGGGAGATGCCCGCACCGCACTCGTTCGACGCCGTCCCCGGCCGCGTGCAGGTCGAGGTCCCCCCGGGGACCACCTTCCACCCGTGGTCACGGAGCAGGCTCGTCGCCGACGACACGCTGTAGGGGTACGGCTCGGTCCTCTCGGCGGGCGTCACGTACTGGCCCTTCCCGTTCGGGTTCGGGATCGGCCCGGACTGGAGCGTCGCGGCCCCCGACCAGATCTTCGACACGATCGTGCTCATGTCGAGAAGGTGCGTGAACGCCTGGCGCACGTAGAGCTGGTCGAGGATCGGCGCGGCCGCGTCCTTCTTCGCGTACTGGAGGATGAGGCCCGCGAAGGCCGCCTGCACCCAGTTCGCGATCTTGTACCCCTTGGCCTTCAGGCTCGGGATCGCGTTGAGCGACTCGAAGGGCACGTACCCGACGTCCACCTGCCCGGTCTCGAGCGCGTCGAACTCCGCCGTGTTGCTCGCGAACGGGAGCTCCGTGAACTGCGTGATCGCGTGGGACTGCAGGCTCGGGTAGGTCTTCGAGTGCCGGAAGCTGATCTGGCCCGTCGACACCTCGTAGGAGGAGATCTGCCACGGCCCGTCCACGACCTGCCAGAGCGGGCTCGACGCGAACTGCGCCTTTAGCTGGGCCTGCTTCTGGAGGAAGCTGTAGACGGACTTCGCGCCCGCGGGCGTCATGTCGTAGTTGCCCACCTTGCCCGAGCTCGACGTCTTGTCCCACGCGTGCTGCGGGATCGGCGTGATCTGGTCGAGCTCGTTCCCGAGCAGCCAGTACGAGCTGTAGTGCTTGTTGAACGTGATCGTGAACTTCGAGGACGAGTTGTACCTGATCGAGCTCACGATGTCCGGGAACGCACCCGGCACGTACGGAGCGAAGCTCGCCTTGCTCGCGTCGAGCAGGTTCATCCAGAACTGGACGTCCCGGGTCGTGACGGGCTTGCCGTCCGACCACTTCCGGTCCTTGAGCGTGATCGTCGCGACCGTGTGCCCCGCGGCGTTCGTCGAGAACACCGGCGCCGCCGCGAGGCTGTTCGTCGGGTTGTACGCGGGCTTCCCGTTGTTGCCCCACTGGTAGAGGGGGGGCCACATGAGGTACGACGCCCACGGGATGTACCCCGTGTCCCAGTACGCCGCCGTGAACATCGGGAAGATGTACGTCGGGGGCTCCCCGACGAGCCCCGCGAAGCTCGCGCTCGAGCTCGACGACGAGAGCGGCACGGTGCGGGCCGCCACGGTGCGGGCGGGCGCACTGCGGGCCGGTGCCGAGCGGGCCGGCGCAGAGCGGG
>JAJZBW010000200.1 GCA_021798745.1 Actinomycetes bacterium | reverse complement strand
CTCGCCGTGCTCCGCGAGCGGGGAGACGTCGTAGCCGGGGATCGCGGCGAGCTGGGCGCGGAGCCACGGGGAGGCGAGCACGCGCCGCAGGGCGTGGAGCTCGGTGGCGTCCTCGAGGCCGGGAGCGAGCACGAGGTCGAAGCGCTCCTCGGTGATCGGCACGAGCTCGAGCCCGTACGCGAGAGCGGCGGGCTCGCTCGCGATCCCCGCGTCCGCGAGCCCGGCTGCGACCGCTGCGGCGACCTCGAGGTGCCCGGGCGCCTCGCTCCCGTACCCGGGGAGCGCGGACGCGTCGAGCCCCGACGCAGCGCACTCCCGGTCGAGGATCGAGCGGGCCTCGGACCCGGGCTCCCGGTTCACGATCCGGAGCCCGAGCCGTGCGAGGTCGGCGACACCCCGCACGCGCCCTCCGAGACCGGGGCGGAGCGCGATCCCCTGGCGCCAGGCGGCGAACCCGAGGACGGGCGTTCCCGCGGGCAGCCGCACGGATGCCGCGGCGAGGTTGTAGGTGCCCGCGGGGTCCCGCACGTGGATGCCCGCCGCGTGCACGAGCCCGCGGGCCGCGAGCTCGAGCGCCTCGCCGCTCCCGCACGACCGCCAGGCGAACGCGAACGGGGGGTCCAGGACCGCGAGCGGCGCCTCGAGCAGCCCGAGGGCCGGGTCGCAGCCCGCGACGAGGAGGGCCGGCCGGATCGGCCCGATCGGACGGACCGAGCGCGGCCCGGAGACGATCGCCGAGGCGGCCGCGAAGCCCGACCGGACACCCGAGTGGGCGCCGAGGGGAGTCGCGACGAGCCTCCCCGCGACCGGGGCGACCGCGGCGCGCGACCCGGGCTCCCCGAGCGGTGCGAGGGGCTCCGCGGCGCGCTCGGGCGCCTGCCGCTCGCCGCCGAACAGGTCCTCCACGCTCGTCCCGAGAGCGTCCGCGAGGACGAGGGCGACCCGGAGCGACGGCTCGGACCGCCCGGACTCGACCGCGGCGACCGCCTGGCGGCTCACCCCGGCGATCTCGGCGAGCTGGCCCTGGGAGAGCGAGCGCGCGAGGCGGGCCGCGCGGAGCGCCGAGCCCGACGCGTCAGGCGCGCTCATCGCCGCGCGCTCCCGTCGGGAGCGAAGCGCGGGGGGTCCACGGCGGTGACCTCGACGAGGCCCGTCGCGGGCGCGCCGTCGAGCTCGCACGTGACCGTGGTCCCGCGCGCCTCGAGGTCGACCTCGAAGCGCGCCCCCGAGGCCCTCACGTCGCGCACGGGCCCGTCGAGGACGACTCCCGCGTCCGGGTGCGCCCCCACGACGACCCGGGCCGGGTGGACCCCGATCGTCCCGCCGCGGCCGTCCGGGAGGAACGCGCCGTACCCGACGAGCTCCGCGGCGCGCCGCGACGCGGGTCGGGCGACGACCTCGTGGGGGTCCCCGAGCTGGAGCACCCTTCCCGCGTCGAGCAGACCGAGCCTGTCCGCGAATGCCTGTGCCTCCGAGAGCTCGTGGGCGACGAGCACCGAGGGGAGCCCGCGTGCCGTGACCGCCCCGGACACGACGTCGGTCACGCTCCGCCGGGTCCTCGCGTCGAGGCCCGTGTACGGCTCGTCGAGGAGGAGGGCCTCCACGTCGCAGAGCAGGGTCCGCGCGATGGCGACCCGCCGCGCCTCGCCTCCCGATAGCTCGCCGGGACGCGCCCCCATGAGCCCGCCGATCCCGAGCATCTCGGCCGTCCTCTCGACCTCGCGGATGCCCCACCGACCCGCGGCCGTCGCCGCGCGCCGGACCGGCCGCGCGTAGGCGAGGTTCCCCGCCACGTCGAGGTGCGGGAACAGCGACGGGTCCTGGCGGACGAGCCCGACCCGGCGGAGCCACACGGGGACCGACCGCCGCGGGGACCCCGTCGCGAGCGTCCGGCCCGCGAGGCGCACGGTCCCCGAGCGGGGTGCCACGAAGCCCGCGACGGCCTCGAGCACCGTCGTCTTTCCCGCCCCGGACGGGCCGAAGAGGGCGACCCGCTCGCCCGGGCGCACCACGAGGGCGACCTCGACGACGAGGTCGCGCCGCTCAACCGAGACGTCGAGCTCGAGCACGGATGCTCCACGTGTAGGCCGCGACGGGGACGGGCAGGGCGACGACGAGCAGCACGAGAGCGTACGGGAGCGCGGACGCGAGCCCGGTCTCCTGGAGGGTCGTCCAGATCTGCAGGGGGAGCCCGTAGGGGTGGTAGGCGACGATTATCACCGCGCCGAAGGCTCCCATCGCACGGGCCCACGCGACAGCGAGCGCCATCGCGATCCCCGGGGCCGCGAGCGGGAGGGTGACGCGCCGGACCGCGTCGCGCGGGCGGTCCCCGAGGAGCATCGCCTGCTCCTCGAGCGCGGGGTCCACGGACGCGAACGCGGCCTCGACCCCGAGCACGAAGTAGGGAGCCGACTCGTACACCTCGGCGACCACGAGCGCGAACAGGGTGTTCGTCGCGTCGAGGTGCACGGCCGAGAGGGCCTCTCCCGCGGGCGTCAGCGGGCCGACGAGGAACACGAGCAGGAGCCCGATCACGAGCGGCGGAAGGAGGAGCGCGCAGAGGAGCCCCGTCTCCCAGACCCGCGCCGCGGGGAGCCGCCGCCGGGCGAGGAGCCACCCGAGCGGGGTCCCTGCGACGAGGAGCACCCCGATCGTGATCCCCCCCGACTCGAGCGAGACGACGAGCGGAGCGAGCGCTCCCGGGGCGGTGAGCGCCGCGGACACCGAGTGGACGGACAGGTGGGCGAGGAGCGCCCCGATCGGTGCGACGAGAACGAGCCACACGACTCCGGCCCCGGCGACCGACAGGATCCGCTGGGCTCGCCGTGCCCGCTCCCCGGTCAGCCCGGGGCCCGGGCCCGGGACGGCCGCGAGGGGGACCGGCTCAAGAAGGGAGCTCACGGAGGACCGACGGCGGCACGGACGAGCGCGCCCCGAAGAGCCTCGGGCGAACGAGCGTGTACCCGCCTGCCTCGTACCGGGCGAGGCCCTTCGAGGACAGCACGTACGCGACGAAGGCGTCGGCGGCGGCCGCGTCGCCCGATCCGATCGTCGTGACGTCGAGCACGAGGGGCGAACCCGAGACGACCGTGCCTCCCCGGAGGCGGACGGAGGCCTTCGCGTACGACGCCGCGTCCGCAGGGTCGCCGAGGTCGATGCTCGCGGGCAGCGCGATGTAGTGGAGGTGGAGCTGGACCGCCTGGGAGAGGAACGCGCTCGACGCGTCGAGCTGGCCCGCCTGGAGCCGGGGCTCGAGGGCCGTCTCGTCGAATATCTCCGGCGAGGAGGAGCCTCCGAGCGCTCCCGGGCCGAGGATCCGGTGCGCGCTGCCCGGGGGGAGGTGGAGCACGCGCTGCGCGAGCTCGACCATCTCGACGAACGCCGCTCCCTGCGGGTCGAGGTTGGGGTCGGTCCGCCCGAGCGCGAACCCGGGGGTCGCCATGAGCGTGAACAGGTCGCGAAGGGGCTTCTTCCCGGCCGCGATAGCGGAGAGCCGGGCTCCGTAGCGGCCGGACGGGTCGTACGCGACGACGAGCGGGCTCGCGGCGAACTGCACGTACCAGCGGGTGAACCTCGGCTCGAGGGCGGTGATCGGCGAGGCACCGACGGACTCGAAGACGTTCGGGGTGATCTCTCCGGCTGCGATCTCCTGGGACAGCGCGACGGACCCGGCCGCCCGTCCGAGGTACGCGTCGCCGGTCGCGGCCTCGAACGCGGGACCGACGACCTTCTCGTTCAGGTACGCGAGGGAGCCTGCGTACGCGACGTCCGCCGTCCCCCCGGGCGCACGCGCGACGACGGCCGGGAGGGACCGTCCGGAGCGCCCCACGGCCGAGGCGGCGGCCGTCACCGTGCCGGCCGTCGCACACGTCACGGACACGACGAGCGCGGCGGCCCGTGTCGCTCGCAGCGCCGGTCGGCGCGGGCGCGAGGTGCCGCGCGCCGGGCGCGCCCCGTGCGACGCGGCATGCCCGGCTCGGTCGCTCCTCCGTCCCACGGCGCAACCGTATCTTGCGTACCGCAACTGTGTCTAACGTGCGCCCGGACCGGGGAGCGCCCGACCTAGCGCGCTCGCCCCGCTGCCCTCGCCCGCCTCGACCTCCCCGCACGGTGCGCCCCGTGGCTCGTGGCTCACCGTGCCGTCGGGCCCACGCGTCCAGCTCCCGGAGCGCCCTCCGGACTTCTCGACGACGGTGACCTCCTCGACGCGAAGGCTGCGGTCCAGGGACTTGCACGACGCGTAGATCGTGAGACCCGCGACGCTGCACGCGGTGAGCGCCTCCATCTCGACCCCGGTCCGGTCGATCGCCTCGACCCTCGCCACGACCTCCACGCGGTCGGAGCCGACGACGAAGTCGACCGTGACGTCCCCGAGCAGGATCGGGTGGCAGAGCGGGAGGAGGTCCGCGGTCTGCTTCGCCGCGATCTGGCCCGCCGTGCGCGCCGCGGTGAGCACGTCCCCTGCGGGCAGCGCTCCGTCGCGCACGAGCCGCGCGGTCGCCGCGGACATGGACACACGCCCCGTCGCGACCGCGCGTCGCTCGGTCGGGCTCTTCGCCGTGACGTCGACCATGCGCGCGTTGCCCGACCGGTCGAGGTGCGGGAAGCCCTCCGTCTCGTCGCGCCCGGAGCCCGGTCCCTCCCCCACACCCACGCCCACGCCCACGCCCACGCCCGGAGCATACGGACGGGACGCGCGGCCCGCGTCCCGCGGGCGCGTCCCCGGGGAGCGGACCTCACGCCGGGCGCGCGCCGCCCGCCAGATGCCCAGGCGCAGCCCGTACACCAGCGCCAGCGCAACCAGCCAGGCCACGATGCGCGCGGGGCCGAACGACACCCGCAGTGTCCAGCACAGCACCGCGGCGGTGGCGTAGATGGCGGACGCCGTTCCGGTCGGCGCGCCAGTATACGCGTGCGGCTGGTTGTTGCGCCAGGCCCCCGTGCGCGTTAGCAGATCATGCACGATGAAGCACCCCGTGCCCCAGATCTGCTTCGCGACAACCCACCACGCGAA
>JAJZBW010000199.1 GCA_021798745.1 Actinomycetes bacterium | reverse complement strand
CGGCCACCGGGGCATCCGGGACCGGCGGAGAGCGCCCCGGCTCGGCCGTGGCGAAGGTGCCGGCAGTCGCGCGGTCACGGCCGGAGGCTACCGGTGCGGGCGGCCCCGCGCGGGGCGACCCCCGCCGTCCGGGCAGGTCGCGTCGGAGGCATCACAGACTCCTCACAGATCGCGACGGGCCTCCGAATACGCGCACGCCATGATGACGCATTCGTCGGCGGCCGGGCGGGGAACGGGCGCCGGGAGGCGCGTTCGCACGCGCCGACGAGGTGGAGGTCCGGGACGGAGATGGTGGCACCATTCGGGCGCACGCGGCGACGTCGTGCGGGGCAGGTGGTGGCATCTGTGCTGCTCGGGGGGATCGTGCTCGCGGCGGTCGCGCCCGTCGGGGCGGCGGCGCCCGTGCAGGTGCGCCCCGGGGCGGCCCGCGCCGTCGCCTCCGACTCCCCGTTCCCTTCGTCGTTCCCCGGTCTCCTCGACGACTCGTCCGTCCCGAGCTTCCCGAGCGGCGTGCCGGCGTCGGTCGTGGCCCGGTGGGACGCCGCGGCCCTGTCCGCCCGCGCCGACCGGATCTCGCAGCTCGCGACGCAGGTGAGCGGTGCAGGGAACCTGTCGGTCCCGGCGCAGACCACGCTGCAGGACCTCCTCGCGGCAGACGCCGCCGGGGTCGCGACGCTCGAGGCCGAGGCCTCGGCGAGCGGCGACCTCGGGACGCTCGAGGCGGTCGCCTCCTCGATGGTCCTGTCCTACCGGGTGGTGTCGGTCGTGAGCCCCCTCGTGGCGGACTCGATCGACGCGTCGAACCAGCTCGCTCGGGCGACGAGCATCCAGTCCGGCGAGGCGGCGCTCGAGGCGGCGATCACGACCGGTCTCGGGTCGGGCGGCGCGGTCGGCGCGGCCCAGAGCGCCTACCGGGACCTCGTGAGCCAGATCGGGCCCGTCGCGGGGAACGACGGGACGCAGCTCACGGCGCTCCTCGCGATCAAGCCGGCGAGCTACCAGCAGTCCGTCTCGACCATCGGCGACGCCGAGACGGCGCTCGCGGACGGGTGGAGCCGGGTGCACGCCGCGGTCGCGGACGAGCGGAAGATCATCCGCCTGCTCGCGGCGCCGGGGATCACCTCCAACCACCGGATCCTCCGGCTCCTCCGAGGCCTGCTCAGCTAGCGCGGGCGCGTCCCGATCGGGGAGCCCTGCTCGCGGGGTCTCGGCGGAGCGCGCGGCGGAGCGAGAGGAGCCCTACGAGCGACTCGAGGCTCCGTCTCGCGACAGGAGTCCGCGGGGACCGCCGCTCGACGACCGAGGCGGGGACCTCGCGGATGCGAAGCCCGGCCTGCTCGGAGCGGACGACCATCTCGACGTCGAACACGCTTCCTGCCGTGACGCACCGGGCGACGACCGGGGCGAGAGCCTCGCGCCGCACCGCCTTCATCCCGTGGGCGTCGGTCACGCCGAGCCCGACGAGGAGCTTGCTCAGGTTCGCGAACCCGTAGGTGAGCACGCGCCGGACCGGTGGTCTCCGGTCGCTCGCCCCCGGGGCGCGCTTGCTCGCGAGGACGAGCTCGGCCTCGCCGGAGCGGAGGAGCGCGAGCGCGGAGTCGAGGAACGCGAGGTCGTAGTAGTCGACGTCGAAGTTCACGACGTACCGGCCGCGAGCGGACCGGAAGCCCGCCGCGAGCGCCGAGCCGTAGTTGCCGACCGGGAGAGCGAGGACGCGGACCCGCTCGATCTGTGCGGAGAGGAGCCGGGCGAGGCGAAGGGTCCCGTCCCGCGACCCGTTCTCCACCACGAGGATCTCGTAGTCCTCGCCACGCGCGTCGAGCCCCGTGCAGAGGTTCGTGACCGTCGAGCCGAGGAGCGCCACCTCGTTGTGCGCGGGGAGGACGACCGTGACGTCCGGAGCGGTCATGGTCAATTCGGGCCCTCCGGGCTCGTGCCGACCGGGCCGTCGCCGACCGAGCCGTCGCCGCGCGGGCCGTCGCGGTGCGGGCCTTCGCGGTGGGGGATCGTGTCGGCGGGCTCGTGGCCGTCGGGCGCGAGGCCGGACGGAGCGATCCGCGAGGGCCGGGGGCCGGCGAGCCGTCCCGCGTACCCCGGGTGGGCGGAGTCGAGGGCGGGAGCGCCCGCCCGCCCGCCGGTCCTCCGGCGAGGAGCGGATCGGAGCCGCCGTTCCCACGGGTCGTCGTCCGCTCCGGGATCGTCGCACGCGCCCGCGGGTCGCGGCCAGGGGAGCGACGGGAGAGCGGGCCAGTCGTCCGGGGAGCGAGCGCCGCCGCGGGTGCCGGCGGAGCCAGTCGGTCGGTAGAGGGCGACACCTCCCGCGAGCCCGGCCACGGTGAGAGCGGTCCCGGTCCAGTCGACCCCGGTCGTGCCGTAGCGGAGCACGACGTGGTGCGCGCTCGGCACGACGACCATGAGGTTCGGGGTCGCCTCGTACGGGCCGGACGCTCCGGTGGCCTGCCAGTTCGGGAAGTACGGGACCTTCACGAGCACCGGGCGCCCGGTGGCCGAGACGTCGAAGCTCACCGTGGAGTTCGTCGTGCGGATCGAGCTCACGGTGGTCGGCGCGACGCGGACGGCCTTGATCGGCGGGACGAGGGAGCCGACGGGTGCTCGCCGCCAGGAGGGCGGGCCCGCGACCGTGACCGGGACGGGCCAGTAGGCCTCGTCCTGGTACCAGGCGATGCCGAGGTTCACGAAGGCCTGCTTCGATGCCCCGGGCTCGACGACCGGCTCGTAGGAGAGAGGGGTGACGAGAGGGGAGCCCTTCACGAGGTACAGGTCCCACGCGCTCCCCGGGGGGGCGGGCGCTCCCGAGGCGAGCCCGTCCACGACGAGCGAGCTCGCGGGGGTGCTGGCGAGGAGCGCGAGCGAGGGGTCCTCGGACGCGGCCTTCTCGACGGTGGGGGAGTTCGCGAGGAAGTAGCGGACGCCCGCCAGCTGGAGGTGGCGGATGCCGTCTGCGACGTTGAGCCCCTGGTAGGGGATGCCGACGACGGGGTTGGAGGGCGCGATCGAGAGCTCCGACTGGTCGAGGAAGTGGAAGGGGGTGGTCGTGGACGACTCGTAGTAGAGGCCCTCGGTCGTGTCGATGCACCCGTTGGTCCACAGCGGGAGGGACATGGGGACGAGAGTCGATCCGAAGTCGTTCGTCATGTTCGGGGAGTACTCGTAGTCGAGCCTGCCGCATCCGTAGCGCGCCGCGACGCGCTCGGTCATCGAGACGACGCGGGAGAACTCCTGCCAACCCGGCTTCGCCTGGTATCCGCTGTAGTTCCAGGCGACCCAGCCGGCGACGGGGTTGCGCTGCGAGGCGGGGGTCGTGACGAGCGGGAGCACCCCGAGCCATCCCGCGAGGAGCCCGACCGTCGTGACCGCCCCGAGCGTGCCGGTCACGAGGGGCTCGACGACCGAGCGCCTCGCGACGAGCGCCCATGCGTGGCGGGCGAGCGTCGCGACGGCGTACGCAGCGAGGAGCGCGGTGCAGAGGAACCAGAACGGGAGCCACCGTCCGTTGTACACGAGGCCCGAGGGAAGGAAGAGGAAGCTGAGCGCGCTGCAGGTCGCGAGGATCCCGAGCGCGATCGGGATCCGCTCCCGGCGTGCGAGCGCGAGGAGGAACCCCGCGACGGCGATCCACTGGACGGCCTGCTCCCCGTTCTGCGGGACGAGGTTCTGCCAGTCGCTGCCGACTCGTCCGTAGCCCATCGAGGAGGAGTAGCGCAGGTACGCGCCGAAGGGGAGGAGCCAGAACGCCGAGAGTGCGCCTCCTGCCGCGCCGACGGGCACGAGCACGGACCAGATCGACCGCGGGCGTCCGACCACGAGGGCGAGGACCGCGGCGGCCCCGGCGGCGAACAGAGCGGGGACGACGTGACAGAGGAGGGTCGCGACGAAAAGGAGCGCTGCGAGCCAGCGGAGCCTCCCGGTGCGAAGAGCGTGGACGAACACGCCGAGGAAGAAGAGCGAGAGCGCGAGGCCGAGGGTGAACGAGAACTCGCCCGCCATGGTCGACGCGATCGTCCCGCCGTCGATGTTCCACGAGACGTACACGCTCCCGTTCGCTCCGCTCGCGAAGTTGAACAGCATCGGGAGCATCGCGGCAGCCATGAGCGCGGGGATCGGCTGGCGGAAGCGAGCGAGACGGCCGAAGGTGTAGGCAGCGACCGGCATGAGGAGTATCCCGAGCGCGGTGACCATCTTGAACGCGACCGCGTACGGGGCGACGAGCGTGAGCGCGGCCACCACGAGTGCCGGGAGGGGGAAGTAGAAGACGTAGAGGGGGAACCCGTCGAACCACTGGGGGTCCCACCCGGATATCTGGAGCTTCGGGAGCAGGTCGTGGATGAGGTAGCTCACCGCGACGACGTGGCCCGCCGTGTCCCCGCCGACGTCCATGTTCGGCCCGAGCAACAGACCGGGTTGGAGCTGCACGAGCACGAACACGGTGACCCCGAGCACGACGAGGACCGTCGACGCGCCTGTGACCGTCCCGGCACGGTCGATCGACCACCGGCGCGGTCCTCTCCCGCTACGAGCGCCGCCGCCGCGGCGGCCCGCGACGACAGAGAGCGGGTGCTCCGGCCGGCGGAGGGTCTGCACGCGCCGATCCTACCGACGGGCAATCCGGGCACTCCCTCACCCTCGGCCGTGCCCGTCCCGGGGAGGGCACGCGTCCGGTGCTAGCCTTCTCGCACCGAGGGCCGTTGGCGCAGTCCGGTAGCGCACTTGCATGACACGCAAGGGGTCACAGGTTCAAGTCCTGTACGGCCCACCCTCGGAACCCCAGGTCAGGCCTATGCCGAGCCTGGGGTTTCCCGCGCCCCCGCGTGCCCCGTCGCTGCACGGCCCCGTCGGTCCCCGCACCGAGCGCGTCTCGCACCCGTGCGCGCACCGGGACGTCGCACCGCGCCGAGCACCGAGCGCGAAAGGGGGCGCGGGCGGCGCAGCGACCCGTGCGGACGGTCGGGTCGCTGCGCCGCGGACGTTGCGCTCCCGCGAGCGCGCCTCAGTG
>JAJZBW010000198.1 GCA_021798745.1 Actinomycetes bacterium | reverse complement strand
CCCGGCGCGCACGACCGGTGGGCGCGGCCGCCCTCTGCCCCGGCGCCCTCGCCCCCGAACCGGCCGGCACGCCGGTCGTGACCCTCGCGGAGCTCGCACGCTTCCTGCGGAGCCCCGTGGGGACGTTCCTCGCGGGCCGCCTCGGCGTGCGCATCCCCGGCGCCGACGCGCCGCGGGGCGACGACATCGAGACGTCGCTCACGGGGCTCGAGCGCTGGCGCTCGGCCGAGCGCCTCGTCCGGGCCGTCCGGTCGGGCCACCGCGCCGAGGACTGGGCCCGACACGAGCGGGCGCTCGGCGCGATCCCTCCGGGCGGGCTCGGGGACCTCGCGACGGGCTCGATCGCGTCGGCCGTCGGGACGCTCGTCGCGCTCGCCGAGTCGCTCGGCTGCGACGTCCTCGGGAGCGCCGAGCCGTCCGCCGAGGTGGACATCTGGCTCGAGGGCGGCACGCGGGTCGTCGGGACCGTCCCCGGGGGCGGGAGCCCCGAGAGGCCGGGACCCGCGTCCGTGACCTGCACACGGCCACAGCCCACGCACCACCTGCGGGACGCGCTCGACCTCGCGGCGCTCGTGGCCGCGGACCCCGCGCCGAGCTGGCGCTCCGTCACGGTCCGACGGGCGGACCGGGGAGAGGGCGCGGACGCTCTCGTGCTCGAGCCGGTCGACGACGAGCCCGAGCTGCGGCGCGCCGCCGCGGCCCGGCTCCTCGAGGTCGTCGTCGACTGCTACCGACGAGCCCTGCGAGAGCCCGTCCCCTTGTGGCCGCGCATCTCGCGGGCGATCTACGAGGGGCGTGCCCGCGAGAGCGACTGGCGGGGGCGGATCGACCCGCGGGAAGGGGACGACGCGAGGACCCGGCTCGCGTTCGGCACGCTCTCGCTCGCGGAGATCCGGAGCGCTCCCGCCCGCGCGGGCGACCCGCCGGGCAGCGCCGTCGGTCGCGCGGACCGGTTCGCGCACTACCTCTGGGAGGCGGTCGACTCGTTCGCCCACCCGGTTGCCTCAGGGGCGCCCACCGCGCGGGCGGCGCGGGGCCGGCCCGAGCGCGCTCCCCGAGGAGCCGGGTGACCGGCGTCGCCTCGTTCGACCTCGGTGGCCCGCTCCCGACCGGGAGGGTCGCGATCGAGGCGAGCGCGGGCACGGGCAAGACGTTCGCGCTCGCCGCGCTCGCGGCGCGGCTCGTCGCGGAGCGCGGCGTCCCGGTGGGCGAGCTCCTCGTCGTCACCTTCACGCGCGTCGCCGCGGCGGAGCTTCGCGACCGGATCCGCTCGCGGCTTGCTCTCGGAGCGGACGTGTGCGCCGGGCGGGCCGAGCGGGCACCGGACGACGCCGCGCTCGCCGCGCTGTGCGCGGCCGACGCCGAGACCCGCGGCCGGAGGCTCGCCCAGGCGCTCACGGACTTCGACACCGCGACGATCACGACGATCCACGGGTTCGCGCAGCAGACCCTCGCCGCGCTCGGATCGGCGTCGCCGGGGGACCTCGACGCGACGCTCGTGGACGACACTCCGGCGCTCGTCGCGCAGGCGTGCGCGGACGTCGTCGCGCGGGCGGCGGTGCGCGACCCCGAGGGCGCGGCGCTCCTGCCCGAGTCCGGCGCGCTCGCCGCGCTCGTCGAGACCGTCCTCGGGAACCCGGGGATCGCCGTCGTGCCGGATGCCGAGGGCGCGACTCCGCGTGCCTCGTGCTCGAGGCGCCTGCTCGACGAGGCGGTCGACCTCGTCCACGAGCGGCGCCGCCTCGCGGGCACCGTCTCCTTCGACGACGTGCTCACCCAGCTCGACGAGGCACTCCGGTTGAGCGCAGCCGCCCGGGAGGCCCTCCGGAGGCGCTTCGCGGTCGTGCTCGTCGACGAGTTCCAGGACACAGACCCGGTGCAGTGGAGCATCTTCTCCCGGCTCTCCGGCGAGGACGGGAGCGGGCCGACCCTCGTTCTCGTCGGGGACCCGAAGCAGGCGATCTACGCGTTCCGAGGGGCCGACGTCCGCACGTACCTCGAGGCGTCCTCGTCCGCCTCGACCACGAGGGCGAGCCTCGCGACGAACTGGCGATCGAGCCCGTCGCTCGTCCGGGCGCTCGAGGAGCTCCTGTCCGGCGCGACCTTCGGCGACGACCGGATCGCCTTCTCGCCGGTCCGCCCGTCCTCGTCGGACGACGGGGTCGCGCTCATCCGGCCGTCCGGCTCTCCGCGCCCGGCGCTCCACGTCCGGCTCGCGGCCGGGCACGAGGTCGCCCGGACCACGACGGGGCTCGTCGAGACGGCGTCCGCCGAGGCGACGATCGGACGCGACCTCGCGCGCTACGTGGACGACGTGCTCGGCGGCACGGAGCTCCCCGAGCGCGACGCCCGCCGGCCGGTGCGGCCCTCGGACGTCGCCGTCCTCGTCGCGACCCACCACGAGGCGCGTTCGCTTCTCGAGTCGCTCCGGCGCGAGGGCGTCCCCGCCGTCGTCGCCCGCGGGGCGAGCGTCCTCGCCTCCCGCGCGGCCGAGCAGTGGCGTTGGCTCCTCTCCGCGATCGCTTCCCCCGGGGACCGTGCGCTCACGCGGCTCGCCGCGGTCTCGTGGTGGTTCGGGTGGGACGCGGAGCGCGTCGACGCGGCAGCCGACGACGCGCTCGCAGACGTGCACGACGCCCTCGCCCGCTGGGGCGAGGTCCTCGCCGCCCACGGCCCGTCGGAGCTCTGTGCCCACGTCCTCGCGGACTCGGGCGCGGTCGAGCGGGTGCTCCCGACCCCCGACGGGGACAGGGACGTCACGGACCTCGCGCACGTCTCCTCCCTGCTCCAGTCGAGGGAGCTCTCACGACGTCGGAGCGCCCCGGGGCTCGTCGCGGCCCTCGACGAGCTCGCCGCGTCGGCGTCGACCGGCCCCGACGACGACGTGACTGCCCGCCGGGTCGAGTCCGAGGCGGACGCGGTGCAGATCATGACGGTGTTCTCGGCAAAGGGCCTCGAGTTCCCGGTCGTGTGCGTCCCGACCCTGTGGAAGCCCACGTTCGCGAAGGCACGTGATCCGGTGTTCCACGACGGGGCGGCGGGCCGCCGGACCGTCGACGCCGCCCCGGGCGAGCCGTGGCCGGACGCCGCGTCACGAGAGGCCCGCCGCGGGGCAGCGGACGCGGAGGCACGCGGCGAGAACCTCCGCCTCCTCTACGTCGCCCTCACGCGCGCACGGTTCGAGACCGCGGTCTGGTGGGCGCACGCGAAGGAGAGCGACGTCACCGGGCTCGCTCGCGTCCTGTTCGCCCGCGGGCGAGACGGGATCGACCGCGATCGCTTCACGGCGCGCCGCGTCGCGGTGCCCGCCGACGCGGCCCTGGCCCTCGCCACCGCGCTCGGCGACCGGTCGGGGATCGCCGTCACCACGATCGGCGACGGCCACGTGGAGGCGCGCGCCGGTCGATCCCCCGCGCCCCGGGCGAGCGCCGCTCCCCTGTCGGTCGCGCCGCTCGGCCGCGAGCTCGACCGGACCCGTCGGCGCTGGTCGTTCACGTCCGTCGTCGACCACGCCGCGCCCCCCACGCGAGACCCGACGGACGAGACGCTCGGGGACGGGCGGGCCGACGACGAGCCCGAGCCGGCCGTCGGCGTCGGCGTCGGCAGGACAGGACGCGACGGCGAGCTCGGGACCGACCTTCCTCTCGGGGCCGTCCCAGGGGGCGCCCGGTTCGGGACCCTCGTGCACGAGGTCCTCGAGCGCGTCGACTTCGCCGCTCACGACCTCGACGACGAGATCACGCGTGCGGTGGAGGAGCGCCTGCGGCACACGCCCTGGCCGGTCGGGCGCGACGAGCTCGTCACCGGGCTCCGCGCCGCGATCGAGACCCCGCTCGGACCGCTCCTCGGAGGGCGGAGCCTCCGCAGCTTCACGCGGGCCGACCGGCTCGACGAGCTCCGCTTCGAGCTCCACCTCGCAGGCGGAGGGGCGAGCGCCCACGGGGCGAGCGGAACGCGGCGAGCGGGCGCGTCCGTGACGGGCTCGCGCCCGAGCACGCGCTCGGTCGGGGCGCTCGTCGCGGACCACCTCGAGCGGGGTGGTCCCGTCCGCGCCTGGGCGCAGGAGCTCGCGAGACGGGACCCGCCCGTCGAGCTCGCGGGCCACCTCACGGGCTCCATCGACCTCGTGCTGCGCGTGCGCGGCCAGGAAGGGCGCGCCGAACGGTTCGTGGTCGCCGACTACAAGACGAACATGCTCGGCACGCGCGCCGCGGCGCGCTCCGAGGACTACGACGCGAGCGGCCTCGCGCGCGCGATGGCCGCGCACGACTACCCGCTCCAGGCGCTCTTCTACGCGGTCGCCCTGCATCGCTACCTGCGCGGCCGGGTCCGCGACTACGACCCCGGGCGGTCCTTCGGGGGCGCCGCGTACCTGTTCGTGCGCGCGATGACCGGCCCGTTCGCACGAGGCGACGGGCACGAGGCGCCCGGGGTGTTCTCGTTCCCGATCTCCCCCGCGCTCGTGTCGGACCTGAGCGACCACCTCGACGGCTCCGGACCCGTGCCGGCGGGTGCGTCGTGACCCGTCCCGAGCGACGCGACCTGTCGCGAGCCGGGCCGCTCGCGCCCTACGTGGAGGCCGGGGTGCTCGGGAGCGCCGAGGTGCACGTCGCCGACGCGGTCGGCCGGGCGACGGGGGAGGAGCGGGCCGAGGTGCTCCTCGGGATCGCGCTCGCCGCACGTGCTCCCCGGTTCGGCCATGTGTGCGTCGTCCCCGACGCGGTCGCCGAGAGCGTCGTCGTCGACGACGCGACCCTCCGACACGACCGGCCGCTCGAGTGGCCGGACGCCTCGACGTGGCGCGACGCGCTCGCGTCGAGCCCCGCCGTGCGCGCGCCCTCCGAGCCGCGGCCGGATCTCACGGTTCCTCTCGTGTTCGACGGGACCCGCCTCTACCTCGACCGGTACTGGCGTTACGAGGAGCTCGTCGCGACCGACCTGCTCCGACGGGCCGGCTCCGAGGCGCCCCGCCAGGACGAACAGCTGCTCGAGCAGGTGCTCGACCGGCTGTTCGGCGGCGCGGTCCGCGGCGAGCCCGACCGCCAGCGCGAGGCGGCGCTCCTCGCGCTCACCCGCCGCCTCGCGGTCGTCGCCGGGGGCCCCGGGACG
>JAJZBW010000197.1 GCA_021798745.1 Actinomycetes bacterium | reverse complement strand
GAGCGGGCGGGACACGGCCTCCACGACCGCGACGGAGCCGGGCGCGACGCCCGGAGACCCGATCCGGACCATCCCCGACCCCGCGCGCGACGCGGCCTGTGCCGCGAGCCGGGCCGCGCCGAGCATGCCCGGCGAGCCCGCGACGACGTACACGGCCGCGTCCCACTTGTGCCCCGCGCGGCGCCTCTCGGGGAGGTGCCCGGCCACGTCCCCGTCCTCGACGAGGTGCGCCGCCGCCTCCTCGACGGGGAGCCCGATCGGCTCGACGACGACCTCTCCGCAGTGGTCGGGGCCGTCCTCGAGGAGGAGCCCCGGCTTGTACGCGCCGAACGTCACGGTCCTGTCCGCCACGACGGCCCGTGCCGACGCGACCCCGGTCGTCGCGTCGAGCCCGGTCGGGACGTCGACCGCGAGCACGGGCGCCCGCCCCCCGCGCGGGCGAGAGGGGACCGTGGGCGCCGCGTACTGCCCGTGGAACCCCGTCCCGAACGCCGCGTCCACGACGAGGTCGCACTCGGGGAGCACGTCGGGCGCCGGGGGGACGACGAGGACGCGAGCGCCTCGTCGTGCGAGGTGCGAGGCCGCGACCCGCCCGTCGTCCCCGTTGTGGCCGCGTCCTGCGACGACCACGACGCGCCGCCCGTATGCGCCGCCGAGCAGGGCGAGCGCGTGGCGGGCCGCGGCCGCGCCCGCGCGCGCGACGAGCGCGTCGAGACCCTCGGCCTCCGCCGCGCGCGCGTCGACGCGAGCCATCTCCACCGGGGTGAGCACGGGCCTCACGTGCGGATGCTCACGTCGCGACGACGGTCGCCGCGGCGACCGTCCCGGAGTGGGTGAGCGACACGTGCCACGCGCTCACCCCGAGCGACTCCGCGACACGGGCGGCGCGGCCCGTCGCGTGGAGCCTCGGGGCTCCTCCCGGGCCGCGCACGACCTCGACGTCCGAGAACCCCACCGACCCGATCCCGACCCCGAGCGCCTTCATCGCGGCCTCCTTCGCCGCGAACCGCGCCGCGAGCCCGGGCACCGGGTCCAGCCTGCCCGCGAGCTCGGAGCGCTCGGGCTCCGTGAACACTCGCTCGAGGAGACCCGGTCGGCGGGCGAGCGCTGCCCGGAACCGGTCGAGGTCGACGACGTCGATCCCGACCCCGATCACGACGCGACCGGAGCGCCCCGCCGGGCCGGCGCGCTCACTCGACGGTCACGACCTTTGCGAGGTTCCTCGGCCGGTCCACGTCGTTGCCCCGCGCACGAGCCACCGTGTACGCGAGGAACTGCAGGGGCACGACGTTCACGACCGCCGAGCACGCCTCCGCGACGTGCGGGACGGGCAGGACGGCGTCGACGAGCCGCTCGGTCTCCTCGTCCCCGTCGTCGGCGACCGCGAGGACCGTCGCCCCGCGCGCCCGCATCTCCTCGACGTTCGCCATCACCTTCTCCCACAGCGTCGTCCGCGTCGCGACGACCACCACGAGCACCCCGGGCTCGACGAGCGAGATCGGACCGTGCTTCATCTCCCCCGCCGGGTACGCCTCGGCGCGCACGTACGCGAGCTCCTTCAGCTTGAGCGCCCCCTCGTACGCGACCGGCAGCCCGGACCGCCGCCCGAGGAAGTACACGTCCTCGACGTGCGCGAACCGCTCCGCGACCGCCCGGTACGCGTCCCCCCGGCCGACGGCCGTCTCGACCGCCTCGTGGAGCGAGAGGAGCGCGCCCGCCGCCTCTGCGAGCTCCTCGCCCGAGATGGCCCCGCGCACGCGCCCGAGGTGGAGCGCGAGCAGGTCGAGGAGCGCGAGCTGGGCGAGGTGGGACTTCGTCGACGCGACCCCGATCTCGGGGCCGGCCCGGGTGTACATGATCCCGTCCGCCTCTCGCGCCATGACCGAGTCGACCACGTTCGTGAGCGCGACGACGCGTGCGCCCGCCCGGCTCGCCTCGCGCATCGCGTGCAGGCTGTCCACGGTCTCCCCCGACTGGCTCACCGCGACCGCGAGCGTCCGGGGCCCGACGACCGCGGACCGGTGGCGGAACTCGCTCGCGACGTCCGCCTCCGCCGGGAGCCGCGCCCACCGCTCGACCGCCTGGCGCGCCGCGAGGGCCGCGTGGTAGCTCGAGCCGCACGCGAGGAGCTGCACGCGCTCGACCGACGCGAGCTCCTCGTCGGGGATCGCGAGCTCCTCGATCTCGGTCCTCCCCGACGCGTCGACCCGGCCGAGCAGCGTGTCGCGCACCGCCTGCGGCTGCTCGTGGATCTCTTTCGACATGAAGTCCGGGTACCCGCCCTTGAGGGCGCGCTGCACGGACCACGAGACCTCGACGCGGCGCGGCGAGACGCGGCTCCCGTCGAGCGCGGCGACCTCGACGGTTCCGGGGCGGACCGTCGCCACCTCGTCCTCCCCGAGCGCGTACAGCTCGCGCGTCGTCGCGAGCGCGGCCGCCACGTCGGACGCGACGATCCCGACGGACGCGGCGACCCCGACGATGAGCGGCGACGTCCGCCGGGCCGCGACGATCACCTCCGGCTCGGCTGCGCTCACGACGGCGATCGCGAAGTCCCCGCGCACGACCGACAGGCAGCGCCGGACGGACTCCGTGAGGCTCGCTCCCGCCGCGGCGGATTCCTCGACGAGGTGGACGAGGACCTCCGAGTCCGTCTGGGAGGTCCGCTTGTGCCCCCGCCCGTCGAGCCCCGCCGCGAGCTCGCGGTGGTTCTCGATGATCCCGTTGTGCACGAGGGCGATCCTCCCCGTGCAGTCGAGGTGCGGGTGCGCGTTCTCCTCCGTCGGGCGCCCGTGCGTCGCCCAGCGAGTGTGCCCGATCGCCGCGCCGGGGTCCTCCGGCGCGTCGGCCACGCGTCCCGAGAGGCGCTCGACGGACCCCCCGTGCTCCGCGACGCGGGCCCGGAAGAGGTCCCCGGAGACGCGGTCGCACACCGCGACCCCCGCCGAGTCGTACCCGCGGTACTCGAGCAGCTCGAGCCCGGCGACGAGCCGCGCGCACGCGTCCCGTGCCCCGGTGACCCCGATGATCCCGCACATGCCGCCAGGCTACGGCGTCGCGGAACGGGCCGCGGGCCGCGGGCCGCGGGCCCTAGGAGCTGCCGAGCTCGCGGCGCACCGCCGCCACGAGCCGCTCCGCGGCGGAGCGCGCGTGCTCGTGGCTCTCTGCCTCGACCATCACGCGCACGGCCGCCTCGGTCCCGCTCGCCCGGAGCAGCACCCTGCCCGTGTCCCCGAGCACCTGCTCGACCGCGGTGACCTCCGCCCACACCGCAGAGGCCGATCCGAGACGCCCGGGCTCCGGGACACGTACGTTGCGGAGCTCCTGGGGGAGGCGCGTCATGGCCTCGGACGCGAGCTCGTCGAGCGGTCGCCCGCGGCGGGAGACGAGCTCGAGGAGCTTGAGCGCGGTGAGGAGCCCGTCGCCCGTCGTCGCCTCGCGGCGGAACACCACGTGCCCGGACTGCTCGCCTCCGAGCACGAGCCCCTCGCGCTCGAGCGCGTCCGTCACGTAGCGGTCCCCGATCGGCGTCTCGACGACCGAGATGCCGCGGAGCCCGAGCGAGCGCTTGAGCCCGAGGTTGCTCATCACGGTCACGACGAGCGCGTCGTTCACGAGCTCCCCTCGGTCCTCGAGGTCCACCGCGAACATCGCGAGGAGCTGGTCCCCGTCGACCACGGCCCCGCTCCGGTCGAGCGCGATGAGCCGGTCGGCGTCCCCGTCGAAGCAGAGCCCGACGTCCGCTCCCTCGGCGACCACCCTCTCGGACAGGAGCGAGGCGAAGGTCGAGCCGCACCGTGCGTTTATGTTCGTCCCGTCCGGCGACGCCGACACGACGACCGCGTCGACTCCTGCTCGCTCGAGGACCCGCGGGGCGATCGGGCCGGCGGACCCGTTCGCGCAGTCGCACACGACGCGAAGCCTCGGCCCGGACAGCTCGACGGACGCCACGAGGTGGTCGACGTACGCGTCGACGAGCTCGTGGGACGCGACGATCTCCCCGACCCCCGCTCCTGCGGGCGAACCGACCGAGCGACCCCTCACCCCGAGGAGGATCGCGTCGAGCTCGGCCTCGATCTCGAGCTCGAGCGAGTCCGGGAGCTTGCTCCCCGTCGCGGACAGCAGCTTGATCCCGTTGTCCTCGAACGAGTTGTGCGAGGCGGAGATCATCGCGCCGGGCGCTCCCCGGTCCGCCGCGGCCCACGCGAGCCCCGGTGTCGGGACGACGCCGAGGTCCACGACGCACGAGCCCTCGGACGCGAGCCCCGCTCCGAGCGCCGCCTGGAGCATGGGGCCGGACCGGCGCGTGTCACGACCGACGAGGAACTCCCTCGCGGGAAGGTGCCGGGCCGCGGCCCGCCCGAGCGCGAGGGCGAGCTCGGGGGTCAGCTCTGCGTTCGCGACCCCTCGGATCCCGTCGGTCCCGAACCGCAGTCCCACGTCCGCGTCAGCGCTTCGAGTACTGCGGAGCCTTGCGCGCCTTCTTGAGCCCGTACTTCTTGCTCTCCTTCTCGCGCGCGTCCCGCGTGAGGAGCCCGGCGCGCTTGAGGCTCGTGCGCAGGTCGGGGTCGACCTCGACGAGCCCCCTCGCGATCCCGAGCCGGAGCGCCCCGGCCTGCCCGGAGACGCCCCCTCCGTCGATCGTCGCGTCGACGTCGTAGTCCTCGGCACGCCCCGCGACGCGGAGCGCCTCGGTCGCGTGGACCCGGTGCGTCTCGGAGGGGAAGTACTCCGCGATCGGGCGTCGGTTGACCGTGACGACACCGGCCCCCGCGCGAAGCCTCACGCGCGCGACTGCGGCCTTCCGGCGACCGGTGGACTGGCTGAGCGGCTTTGCCATGAGAGGACTCCTAGGACGCCCGACGGGCGCTCGCGAGGACGAGCGGCTTCGGGGACTGGGCCGAGTGCGGGTGCTCGGGGCCCGCGTACACCTTGAGCTTCGTGAGCATCTGGCGACCGAGCGTTCCCCGCGGGAGCATCCCCCGCACGGCGCGCTTCACGACCTCCTCGGGGTTCGTGGCGAGCAGGTCCGAGTAGCTCGTCGCACGGAGGCTCCCCGGGTAGCCGCTGTGGCGGTACGCCATCTTCGCGGACGCCTTGCCGGCCGTGAGGACCACCTTCGACGCGTTCACGACGATCACGTGGTCGCCAGATCG
>JAJZBW010000196.1 GCA_021798745.1 Actinomycetes bacterium | reverse complement strand
CACAGCCGCCCGACGACCTCGCGGACGAGACGCGCGAGCCCGGGCGCTGCCGCGGCGCCGGCCGCGAGCACCTCGGCGTGGTCGAGCCCCGTGTGGCTCACGCCGGCGGCGAGGTTCGTGACGAGGGACACCGCGAGCACCTCCGCGCCGAGGTGGCGCGCCGCGATGGCCTCGAGCACCGTCGACATCCCGACGAGGTCGCCCCCGAGCCGCCGGACCATCTCGATCTCCGCGGGCGTCTCGTAGTGGGGGCCGGGGAACGCCGCGTAGACGCCCTCCACGAGCGTCGGGTCGACCTCCCGGGCGATCTCGCGCAGCCTCGGGCTGTAGCACTCGCTGAGGTCGACGAACCTCGGCGGGAACGGACCGGGCGGAGCGGGGCCGGACAGGGGCGAGCGTCCCGTGAGGTTCAGGTGGTCGCGCACGAGCACGGCCTGGCCGGGCCGCAGGCCCCGTGCGAGCCCGCCCGCCGCGTTCGTGAGGACGACCGTGCGCGCTCCCGCGAGCACGGCCGCACGCACCGGATGGACGACCTCGTCCGCGCTTCGCCCCTCGTAGAGGTGGACGCGCCCCGAGAGCACGAGCGTCGCGACGCCCGCGACGCTCATCGAGCGGACCTCGCCGTGGTGGCCCGCCACGGTCGGGGGCGCGAACCCGGGGAGCTCGCCGCTCGGGAGCGTCACGTGCGTCTCGCCGAGCTCTGCGACGGCGTCCTGCCACCCCGACCCGAGGACGACCGCGACCTCGTGGCCCGCGACGCCCGTGCGCACGGCGATCGCGGCTGCGGCTGCGGCCGCGGCCGCGTAGGGGCCCCCGGTCCCGCCTCCCCCGGGCTCCTCGGGGCGCAGCGGTCCGGTCACCGGGTCGATGCTACCGGTGCGGCGGAGCGTGCCACGGCCGCTCAGGTCCCGAAGAGCCTGTCGCCGAAGTCGCCGAGGCCCGGGACGATGTACGCCTGGCCGTTCAGCCCGTCGTCGACGGACGCGGTCACGACGTCGACGTCGGGGTGCGCGGACGCGAGGTGCGCGACGCCCTCGGGGGCGGCGACGACCGAGAGGAGGGTCACCTTCCCGACGCCCGCGGACTCGAGCGCGCTGCACGCGGCCGAGGCGGACCCTCCGGTCGCGAGCATCGGGTCGAGGAGGAGCGCGGAGCGCCCCTCGAGGGGCGGGAGCTTCGAGTAGTACAGCGACGGCTCGAAGGTCGCGTGGTCGCGCTCGAGCCCGAGGTACCCGACGGTGACCTCGGGGAACAGCTCGGTCACGGCCTCGAGCATCCCGAGACCCGCGCGCAGGATCGGGACCGCGACGAGAGGGCCGAGCTTCGTGCCCGACGTCGTCGCGAGCGGCGTGCCCACCTCCGTCGCGGTCGTCGGGAGCGTCCGCGTCGCCTCGATGCACAGCACGAGCGCCATCCGCTTCGCGAGGAGGCGGAACAGCGGCGGGGGCGTCGAGGCGTCGCGCAGGGCCGTGAGGAGCGAGCGGGACAGCGGGTGGTCGACGACGGTGAGTGCCAGGTTCGTTCCTCTCTGTTCGTGCCGGGGCCTCGGGTCCCGGCGGTGCTCGTGCCGGGGCCTCGGGTCCCGGCGGTGCTCGTGCCGGGGCCTCGGGTCCCGGCGGTGCTCGTGCCGGGGCCTCGGGTCCCGGCGGTGCTCGTGCCGGGGCCTCAGGTCCCGACGGTGTGCCACACGGTCTTCGTCTCCACGAACGCGAGCAGCCGACGCATGCCCGGGTCGCCGTGCCAGTCCGCGCCCGGCTCGGCGCGCACGACGCGCTTCACGTTGCCGGCGGCCGCGCGCTCGAGGTCGGCGGCGGACGACGCGTCGGCGCCGGCGAGGTCGAGCGCGTCGACGTCCCGGTGCGCCGCGAGCACGGGGGCGATCTCGGCGGTGCGCCCCGTGAGGACGTTCACGACCCCTCCGGGGACGTCCGAGGTCGCGAGCACCTCGCCGAGCGTCACGGCGGGGAGCGGGCGCCCCTCGCTCGCGAGCACGACGACCGTGCTCCCCGAGACGAGCGGGGGAAGGGCCACGCTCACGAGCCCGAGCAGGCTCGAGGCCGCCGGGGCGACGACCCCGACGACGCCGACCGGCTCGGGGAGCGAGAAGTTGAAGTACGGGCCGGCGACCGGGTTCGCCGACCCTGCGACCTGGGCGAGCTTGTCCGCCCAGCCCGCGTTCCACACGACCCGGTCGATCGCGTCCCCGACCTCCCGGGAGGCCTCGTCCCGTCCGATCCCCTCCGCGGCGGCGACCGCGTCGACGAACTGCGCGGCGCGGTCCTCGAGCATCTCCGCGACCCGGTAGAGGACCTGCCCCCGGTTGTACGCGGTCGCGCCGGCCCACCCCGGCTGCGCGCGTCGCGCCGCGGCGACCGCGTCGCGCACGTCCTTTCGCGAGGCGAGCGAGGCGTTCGCGAGCGGGGACCCGTCCGCGGCCCGCACGAGGTAGGAGCGCCTGGACTCGGACCGCGGGAACGCCCCACCCAGGTAGAGCTTGTAGGTCTTGCGAACCCCGACGCGCCCGCTCCGGGAGGCCTCGGGGACCGGGGTCGCCCCCGCGGTCGCCGGCGGCACGGGAGCAGTGGCGCGCCGCGGCGTGGGCCCGGACGCGTCCGTCGGCTCAGACATCGAGGTAGGCCTCGAGCCCGTGGCGGCCGCCCTCCCGGCCGAAGCCCGACTCCCGGTACCCGCCGAACGGGCTCGCCGGGTCGAACCGGTTGAAGGTGTTCGCCCACACGACGCCGGCGCGCAGGTGCTCGGCCATCCAGAGGATCCGGCTCCCCTTCTCGGTCCACACTCCCGCGGAGAGCCCGTAGGTCGTGTTGTTCGCCTTCGCGACGGCCTCCTCGGGGGTCCGGAAGGTGAGCACGGACAGCACCGGCCCGAAGATCTCCTCCCGCGCGATCCTGTGCGCCGGGGACACGCCCGTGAAGACCGTCGGGGGGAACCAGTACCCGCGCCCGGGGAGCGAGCACGCGGGGGACCAGCGCGTCGCGCCGTCGCGCTCCCCCGAGTCGGCGAGCTCGCGGATCTTGTCGAGCTGCGGGCGGGAGTTGATGGCCCCGAGGTCGGTGTTCTTGTCGAGCGGGTCTCCGACGCGGAGCGTCCCGATCCTCCTCTGGAGGGCCTCGACGACGGGGCCGGCGACGGACTCCTGAACGAGCAGCCGGGAGCCCGCGCAGCAGACGTGCCCCTGGTTGAAGAAGATCCCGTTCACGATGCCCTCGACGGCCTGGGAGAGCGGGGCGTCCTCGAACACGATGTTCGCCGCCTTGCCCCCGAGCTCGAGCGTGAGCCGCTTCCCGCTCCCTGCGAGCGCGGACTGGATCGACTTCCCGACCTCGGTCGATCCCGTGAACGCGACCTTCGAGACCCCCGGGTGCGCGACGAGCGCAGCGCCGGTCGCACCCGCGCCCGTGAGCACGTTCACGACGCCGGGGGGCAGGTCGGCCTGCTGGAGGATCTCCGCGAGGAGGAGCGCGGACAGCGGAGTCGTCTCCGCGGGCTTGAGCACGCACGTGTTCCCCGCGGCGAGCGCGGGAGCGAGCTTCCACGCGGCCATGAGGAGGGGGAAGTTCCACGGGACGACCTGTCCGGCGACCCCGACGGGGCGAGGAGCGGGCCCGAAGCCCGCGTAGGGGAGCTTGTCCGCCCACCCCGCGTAGTAGAAGAAGTGCGCGGCCGCGAGCGGGACGTCGACGTCGCGGGACTCGCGGATGGGCTTGCCGTTGTCGAGGCTCTCGAGGACGGCGATCTCCCGGGAGCGCTCCTGGAGGAGCCGTGCGACGCGGAACAGGTACTTCGCGCGCTCGCTCCCGCGCATCGGCCCCCACACGTCGCGCTGGGCGCGTCCGGCGGCCGCGACCGCGCGGTCGACGTCGTCGCCTCCGGCCTCGGCGACCTGCGCGAGCGTCTCCTCGGTCGCGGGGTCGACGGTCGGGAAGTACGCACCGGACGCGGGCTCGACGAACTCCCCGTCCACGAACAGCCCGTACGAGGGCCGGATCGAGACGACGGAGCGCGACTCGGGAGCGGGCGCGTACCCGAATCGGGAGGACGCGACGGAGCCGGCCGCGGGTGCGTCCGGAGCCGCGGGGCGCGGGGAGCCGCTCACTCGAGGCTGAAGTCGTCCGGGCTCGCGTACGCGCCGACCCGCTGCTTGGCGCGCTGCATGAGCAGGTCGTTCAGGAGGCTCGAGGCGCCGAAGCGGAACGCGTCGGGGACGAGCCACTCGTCGCCCGCCGTCTCGTTCACGACGACGAGGTAGTGGATCGCGTCCTTGGCGCTCCGTATCCCGCCCGCCACCTTCACCCCGACGCGCCGGCCGGTCGCCTCGGCGAAGTCGCGCACGGCCTCGAGCATCACGAGCGCGACGGGAAGGGTCGCGGCCGGGGAGACCTTGCCGGTCGAGGTCTTCACGAAGTCCGCGCCGGCGAGCATCGCGATCCACGAGGCGCGACGCACGTTGTCGTACGTCGCGAGCTCGCCGGTCTCGAGGATCACCTTCAGGTGCGCTCGCCCGCACGCCATCTTCACGGCTCGGACGTCCTCGAGCACCGCCGCGTAGCGGCCCGAGAGGAACGCGCCGCGGTCGACGACCATGTCGACCTCGTCCGCGCCGGCGTCGACGGCCTCGCGCACGTCCGCGAGCCGGACCGCGAGGGACGCTCGTCCCGACGGGAACGCGGTCGCGACCGACGCGACCGCGACGCGGCTCCCGGCGAGGTCGGACTTCGCGACCGCGACGAGGTCCGGGTAGACGCAGACGGCCGCGACGGGCGGCACGGAGGCGTCCGCGGGGTCGGGACGGCGCGCCTTCGCGCAGAGGGAGCGCACCTTGCCGGGGGTGTCCGCCCCCTCGAGCGTCGTGAGGTCGACCATGGAGATCGCGGTGTCGATCGCCCAGAGCTTCGAGGAGGCCTTGACGGAGCGCGTCGACAGAGCGGCCACGCGCGCCTCGCACCCGACCGCGTCGACCCCGGGCAGCCCGAACAGGAACCGACGGAGCGCGGACTCGGAGGCGGTGAGCTCGTCGATGACCCCGTGCCGCTCGTGGCCCGGGACGGGTGGAGCCTCGGCGCCGGGCCCGGCGGAGGCGGCGCCCGGGATCGCGGCGCTCTCGGCGGCGCCCGCCCTCACGACTCGACCATCCCCGCTCCGATCCCCGCTCCCGCCG
>JAJZBW010000195.1 GCA_021798745.1 Actinomycetes bacterium | reverse complement strand
ACAGCCCGCCGCGGGCGATGGCGAGGATGAGGTCGGGCCGGTACCCGTCGCCCGCTATGGCTGCGGCGAGCTCGCGGGTCGCCGCGCCGAACCGCTCCCAGTCGAGGATCTCCCGGTCGTCGTCGCTCGAGGCCATCGCACGACGCTATACGCGCTCCGGGCGCGCTCCGGGCGCGCTCCGGGCGCGCTCCGGGCGCGCGAGGAGCCCGTGGTCCCGGGCTCCTCGGGGAGATACCATACGAACATATGTTCGATCATCCCGGGAGGTCGCCGTTCGCACGGCCCGAGCTCCCCGAGCCGCTCGCCCTCCTCGCAGGACGCTCCCGGCCCGTCTCGACGCTCGCGGGAGAGGATCTGCTCCCCGTGCTCCCTCCTTTCGCCGAGCTCCTCGGGCACCCGGGAGTCCGGCGAGGCAGCACCGTCGTCGTCGCGGGAACGGACGTGCCCGGGGGGACCTCCCTCCTGCTCGCCCTGCTCGCCGGGCCGAGCAGGGAGGGGGCGTGGTGCGCGCTCGTCGGGGCCTCCGACCTCGGGCTGGCGGCGGCGGCGGAGCTCGGTGTCGTCCTCTCCCGGCTCCTTCTCGTGCCGGACCCCGGACCCCGCCCCGCGCAGGTCGCCGGGGCGCTGCTCGACGGGTGCGACCTCGTCTGCGTCCGGACGCCCACCGCCCTTGGCGCACCGGACGTCCGCCGTCTCGCGGCCCGGGCGCGCGAGAGGAGGACGGTGCTCGTCGTGGTCACAGGACGCCTTCCACTCCCCGCTGCCCGCAGGGGGGCACGCTCGGGGTGGCCGGACGCCCCGGACGTCCGGCTCGAGGTCACGGCGGGACGGTTCTCGGGTCCCGGGCAGGGCGACGGGCGGGTCACCGCCCACCTCGTGGAGGTCACCGCCGCCCGCCGCCGAGGCGCGCCCGGGGAGCTCCGGAGGTGGCTGTGGCTCCCCGGTCCGGACGGAGGTGTCGCGCTCGCCGGGGCCGGGGTCCCTCCCTCGGAGGCCGGCACGGCGGCAGACCGGCTCGCGCGCGCGAGGTGAGCAGATCCGGAGGGACCGGACGGAGGACGCTCGTCGCTGTGTGCCCGGAGTGGCCGCTCGTCGCGCCCGGTCCCGAGCCGGCGGACGCGGACGCGGTGGCCGTGGTCGACCAGGAGCGGGTCGTGGCGGCCTCCGGGCGCGCTCTCGCGGAGGGGGTGCGACCGGGGCTCCGGCGCCGGGAGGCCGAGGCGCGCTGTCCCGGGCTCGAGGTGCGACGGAGGGACGAGGCGGAGGAGGTCCGGGCCTTCGAGCCGGTCCTCGAGGTTCTCGAGGGACTCGGGGCGCCGGTCGCGACCCGGGCCCCCGGCTGGGCAGCGCTCCCCACCCGCGGCCCTGCCCGCTACTTCGGGGGCGAGCGGGCGCTCGTCGACAAGGTCGTCGCAGCACTCGACGGGCTCGGCGTCGCGACGGGCCGCTGGCGCGTCGGAGTGGGCGACGGGGAGCTCGTCGCGACCGAGGCTGCCCGGCAGGGGGCGATCGTCGCCCGGGGGAGGGGCGCGGCGTTCCTCGCCCCGCTCGGGATCGATCTCGTCGGCCGGACGGAGCTCGTCGGCGTGCTCCGTCGTCTCGGGATCGACACCCTCGGGGCGTTCGCCGCGCTCGGGGAGGCGGAGGTGGGCGCCCGTTTCGGGGCGGACGGGGCGCTCGCACACCGGCTCGCGAGCGGCCTCGGCGACGAGCCGTCCCGACCTCGCCCGACCCGAGCAGACCTCTCGGTCCGGACCGAGCTCGACCCGCCGGCCGCCGACGTCGAGGCCGTCGCGTTCGTCGCACGCGGGCTCGCGGTCGCTCTCGCCGCACGACTGTCGGAGGCAGGGCTCGTGTGCACCCGACTGAGGGTGGAGGTCGTGTCCACCACCGGTGAGCAGATCGCCCGGCGGTGGTCGGGCGACGGGGGTGTCGACCCGGCGGTCGTGGCAGAGCGGCTCCGCTGGCAGCTCGAGGCGTGGACGACCGTCCGAGGGCGCTGCGGAGGAGCGGGGCAGGACGTGGGTGAAGTGACCCCATGGTCCGGGGTCGAGAGCGTCGCCCTCGTGCCCGAGGAGGTCGAGGCAGACCTCGGGCGCCAGCTCGACCTGTGGAGCCGGCCACGTGCCGGGGAGGGACAGGTCGCCCGGGCGGTCGCGAGGGTCCAGGGGATGCTCGGCCACTCGTCGGTCGCGAGGGCGGTGCTCGTCGGAGGCCGCGGACCGGGCGAGCGGGTCCGGCTCGTCGCGTTCGGGGACCCGTACCCCGGGGTCGGGGCGACTCGTCCCGAAACAGCACGCACGGGCGGGCCAGCCCCGGCCACGTGCCGGGAAGGCCCGGACCGCCCGCGCCGCGGCGCGCGCGGCTCGCGTCGGGGCGCGGGCGTGCCGCGCCGTGAGACGAGGACAGCGAGCGACGCCCCGTGGCCGGGGAGGCTTCCTCCGCCGAACCCCGCCGTCGTACCGTCGGCACCCCCGCCCGTCGAGCTGCTCGACCCCGGCGGCGCCCGTGTCCTGGTCGACGCGAGGGGCGAGGTGAGCGCGGTGCCCGCCGCTCTCCTCTTCGAGGACGGGGGCGAGAGGCGGGTGACGCGATGGGCCGGGCCGTGGCCGGTCGACGAGCGGTGGTGGGAGGGGGCGCCCCGCCGGAGGAGGCGAGCCCGGATCCAGGTCCTCACCGCGGAGGGCGGCGCCTACCTGCTCGCGGTCGAGCGGGGACGCTGGGTGCTCGAGGGCACCTACGACTGACCGCAGGAGAGCTCGCGCGACGCACCGCGAACGCGTGCCCACCGGCCGACGGGCTCCCCGAGCCCGGGAGGAAGCGGCACGATCCCCGACCCTTCGACCTCCGGGGTCGGCCAGACGCCCCGGCGCACGAGCCGCACGCGGCCTGCCTCGTGCCCGGCGAGGAGGCTCGGCTCCGTGATCGGGAGTGCTCGACGAGCCACGCGGGAGCGCCGAGGGTCACCTGGCGAGGAGACGTTCGTAGAGCACGAGGGTCTCCTCGTCGAAGGCGACGAGGATCGTCTGCTCGACGCTCGTGTCGAGCCCGAGGAGCGTCGTGACCGCGATCTCGGCAGCGAGGTCAGGGGGAAACCCGTAGACCCCGGTCGAGATCGCCGGGAAGGCGACGGTCCGGGCTCCGAGCCCCTCCGCGACCTCGACGGCGCGCCGGTAGCACGACGCGAGGAGGTCGGGCTCGCCGTGCCCGCCGCCGCGCCACACCGGTCCGACCGCGTGCACGATCCAGCGGGCGGGGAGGCCGAAGCCGGGCGTCGCCTTCGCGTCGCCGGTCGAGCAGCCGCCGAGCTCGGCGCAGGCCTCGGAGAGCTCGACCCTGCCGGCGGCCCGGTGGATGGCGCCGTCGACGCCGCCGCCGCCGGCGAGAGCGGTGTTCGCGGCGTTGACGACCGCGTCCACCGCGAGGGTCGTGACGTCGCCGCGTATCGCGACGACGATCGGGCGTGGCACCTCACCAGTCTGCCGGGAGGCGCCTCGGGGATCCATCTCGCAGGTGGTGCCACGACCACCCGCAGCTCGACGCGCGAACGACGCGGACGACCGGGCACGCTGCCCGCCCGACCTCCGATCGACGCCGCCTACCGCCCGTCCAGGCAGTCGGCGAGGAACGACTCGATCCCGCAGCGCGCGGCCTCGGCGATCGCCGTCGGGAAGGAGGTGAACCCGTGGACCGACTCCGGGTACACGCGGAGGTCGACCTCGCAACCCGCGGCCGAGAGGCGGGCGGCCATCGCGAGGCTGTCCTCGAGGAGGAGGTCGAGGGCGCCGACCACGAGGAGCGACGGCGGCAGTCCGCGCAGGTCGCCGTAGAGGGGGGAGACGTCCGGGATCGACCGGTCCGAGACCTGGCCGGCGTAGGCGTCGACGAACCACTCGTCCGCGTACGCGCGACCCGCCGGCGAGCGGCCGCTCAGGTCGAACGCGCCGAACTGCAGCACGGCGCCTGCGAACCGCTCGACGCGGCCCCGGTCGCGCAGTCGGAGAAGGGTCACCGCCGCGAGGTTCGCCCCCGCGGAGGCACCGCCGAGGAGGAGCTGGTCGGTCCCGAACAGACGATCGGCCTCGTCGACGAGCCAGCACGCGGCGGTCTCGCAGTCGTCGGGAGCGGCAGGCCACGGATGCTCCGGGGCGAGGCGGTAGTCGACGCTCACGACGGTGATCCCGACCGCGTCGGCGAGACGCACGTTGAGCGCGTCGCTACGCGAGGCGGAGTCCATGTAGAACCCTCCGCCGTGCATCTGGAGGTAGACGCCTCGGGCGTCGCGCCCGTCCGGGGCGACGACCCGGACCGGGACCTCGTGCCCTCCGGCGCGGGCGACGAGCTCGACGGCACGCGGGTGGGGCGGCCTGCTGCTGAGACCGCTCCGCGCGGCGTCGAGGCCTTCCGCAGTGGAGAGGTCGGGTGGGATCCGTGCAGCGGCCGCGGCCCGGGCAGATGCGTTGAACGCGCGGCTCTCCTCCACCTGGGCGGCGAGCCCCTGCTCGAGGAGATGAGCGAGCCCGAGCTGCATGTTCACCCTTTCGCGACGCGGGTGTGGTCGAGGTGCGCCCTCGATGCTCGCACGCCGCCGGCAGCGGTTCGCGTACCTGCGGCGAGCAGCGCCTCGTCGCGGTCGCAGACCGACCGGACGCGATCGGGCGCGTCGCATCGTGTCACGAGCCAGTCGTGGAGCGACGCGACGCGTGCCCTCGCTCGGGCCGCGCGGGACGCGCGCGGGTGGTGCCACGACTCCGCCCGACGGGATATATAGTGTGGCGCTAAACGTAGGCGTACCGATCGACGTACGAGCGGAGCGGCGACCTGCAGGCGTGTGCGCCGCGCTCCGTCGTGGTGGCACGAGCTGCTCCCGCTCGGGCCCGGTGCGAGCCCCGTCCCGTGGGCGCAGACCGAGGGAGATGGGAGCGGCGTTGCGATTGCCCACGATCATCCAAGGGGGGATGGGCGTCGGCGTCTCGGGGTGGCGTCTCGCGAAGGCGGTGGCCTCGACGGGACAGCTCGGCGTCGTGTCCGGCGTCGCTCTCGACACCTTGATGGCCCGGCGACTCCAGATCGGCGACCCCGGCGGCCACGTCCGGCGGGCTCTTGCGCGGTTCCCGGCTCCGTCGGTGGCGGATCGGATCGCCGACCGGTACTACGTCGACCGGGGCGTCGGGCACGACGAGCCGTTCC
>JAJZBW010000194.1 GCA_021798745.1 Actinomycetes bacterium | reverse complement strand
GCCGCGGCGCAGTCCGCGGCGGCGGTCGCCGCTGGCCGCGTCGGGTCCTCGTCGCGACGGCCTCGGTCGTCCTCGTCCTCGTCCTCGTCGGCGTCGGCGTGCTCGTGTACGCCCGCTACCGGTTCGACCAGGTCCACAAGGCGGCGGTCTCCGGGCTCGTCCCGAGCGTCGCGGGCCACGCGTTCGACGTCCTCCTCGTGGGGTCGGACTCCCGCGCCTTCGTGGGCACCCCGGCGCAGGCGGCGGCGTTCGGCTCCGCGGCCTCCCAGACGGGGCACCGAAGCGACGTGATAGTGGTCGCGAGGATCGACCCGGCGTCCCCCGGCATCCGGCTCCTGTCGATCCCGCGCGACACCTACGTCGACATCCCGGGCCACGTCGCGAACGTCTCGGGCCCGAACCGGATCAACGTCGCGTTCGACAGCGGCCCGAGCCTTCTCGTGGCGACGATCGAGCAGAGCTTCCACATCCCGATCACCTACTACGCAGCGGTCGACTTCCCGGGGTTCGCAGGCATGGTCGACGCGCTCGGCGGCGTCTACCTGGACTTCCGCTACCCGGTCCGCGACGCGTACTCCGGGCTCGACGTGAGCGCGACAGGATGCCAGCTCGTCGACGGGACCCAGGCGCTCGCGCTCGTCCGGAGCCGCCACCTCTACTACTTCGAGGACGGGCACTGGAGCTACGACGGGCTCTCGGACCTCAGCCGGATCCGGCGGCAGGACGCGTTCTTCCGCTCGGTCGTCTCCCGGCTGCGCGGCGCGGTCACGGACCCGATCGCCCTCAACCGCTTCCTCGGGGCGGCCACCCGGTACGTCACGATCGACAAGACCCTCGGCGAGGGCGAGCTCCTGTCGCTCGCACGGATCCTCCACGGGCTCCCCTCGAGCGCGCTCGAGGCGCAGACCCTCCCGACCGCGCCGGTCGTCGTCGCCGGCCAGGACGTCCTCGCCCCGGCCCCCGCCCCCGACGAGAGGACGATCGCCGCGTTCCTCGCGTTCGGGTCGACCGGTGCCACGACGACCCCGACGGGACCGTCCGCCACGCACGCGGCGCCGGCACCGCGTGGCGTCGACGCGCGGGGCACGCCCTCCGCTCCGACGCCTCCCGCGGCTCCGGTGACGACCGTTCCCGGGACGCCGGCGGTCGGAGCAGGGGGGATCGACTACAACACCCAGCCGGAGCCCTGGAACCCGGTCCCGTGCGCGCCGTGACCTCCAGTCGCCTCCGTGCGACGGGCAGTCGGCGGGCCGCGTGGACGACCCCCCGCGTGCGTACACTCCCGGCGTGAGCCTCACGGCACCCGTTCCCGATCCGGGGACCTCCGGCTCGGGGACCGTCCGCTACGCGGTCGTCGACGTCGAGACGACCGGACTCGACGCGCACGTCCACCGCGTCCTCGAGTGCGCGGTCGTCGAGCTCGACGGGGACGGCCTCGAGCTCGACCGGTGGTCGTCGCTCGTGTCGGTGCCCGGAGACGGCGAGCCCGGTGCCTCGTTCGTGCACGGGATCACCCGGGCGATGCTCGCTGCCGCACCGACGTTCCCCGAGCTGCTCCCGGAGCTCGTCCGGAGGCTCTCGGGACGCGTGCTCGTCGGGCACGTGCTCGCGTTCGACCTCGGGCACCTCGCACACGAGTTCGCGCTCGCGGGGACCCGCCTACCGGAGCTCGGGGCGGGCGGGATCTGCACGAGGGAGCTCGCGCGACGCCACCTCCCGCCCGGAGGCCGCTCGCTCGCGCTCTGCTGCGCGGCGACGGGGATCGCCGTCCACGACGCCCACACGGCGCTCGGGGACGCGCTCTCCGCGGCGGGCCTCCTCCGGTGGTTCATCGCGCAGGGGTTCTCCGGGGAGTGGGGCGACGCCGTCGCCGCGGCACGCGCCACCGAGTGGCCCGACCCCGGCAGCGGCCCGGACCCCTCGATTCCCCGGCGACCGCCCCGCTGAGGGGCTCAGCCCTCCCAGTCCGGCGCGAGCTCGCCGCCCGGGCCCGGCCGGAAGAGCGGGATCGCCCCGAGCGAGCGGACGAGGCCCGCGTCCGGACCGAGCGCGGCCTTCCACGCGCCCGTCTCGGTCACGAGCGCTCCGACGGCCACGACCTCGCCTCCCGCTCGTCGGAGGAGCCGCACCGCGGCGGCGGCGGACGACCCGGTCGAGACCACGTCGTCGACGAACGCGACCCTCCTCCCCGCGACGCCGTCGACGCGTGCCCGGTCCAGGCGAAGCTGCTGGGTCGGGCCGGTCGTGATCGACCGGACGTCCTCGGTGAGCGCGTCCCGGAGGTGGATCTTCGGGGTCTTGTGGAGCACCACGTACTCGTCGAGCCCGAGCGCTCGCGTCACCTCGACGGCGACGGGGAGGCCCATCGTCGCGGCCGTCGCGACGACCTCGACCCGCTCGGGGGCGAGGAGCTCGGCAAGCTCCTCGCCCGCACGCGCGACGACGGAGAGCCGGAGGTCGACGGTGATCAGCAGCGCGATCGTGAGGTCGTCGCCGAGCGCGACGAGAGGGAGGTCGAGCACCTGGCTCCCGACCGCCGCCCGGTAGGTCGGCCGCGGTCCGGGACCGGGCGCCGTCACCGCTCGGCCCGAGAGGTCCGCCGTGGAACCACGGCTCGCGACTGCGCTCTCCTGACCGCCCCGGCGGCGCCCACCTCGAGCGCACCGTGCGGGGTCCTCCCGCGGTGCACCGGGCCCGCGATCAGGCGCTCTTGCGCCGCTGTCGGAGCGCCCGACGCCGCTCCCGCTCCGTGAGCCCGCCCCACACCCCGTCACGCTCCCGGTGGGAGAGCGCGTGCTCCAGACACAGCTGGTGCACGGGGCAGCTCGCGCAGACGGCCTTCGCCTCCTCGGCCTCCTCGTCGGAGGCCGGGTAGAAGATCTCGGGGTCGAGGCCCCTGCAGGCTGCTCTCTGTCGCCAGCTGGCGGTCATCGGAACATCACGCTTTCTCGGGTCGCGTCTCTCGGTCCCTCAACGGCAGCCGGGTCACGAGGCTGGAGCCCGGTCGCCGGCCGGCACCGGTACGTGACGGCCGTGCCCGCGACACGAGGTGACCTCGCGTGCGCGCCATGCACGGGTCCCGGGAAACCGGTACCACCCCGCCCGGCGCCGGACCACTGCGCCCACGGAGTTGGAGCATCAATAGTGCCCCAACGCTCCCGATTTGTCCAGGACCCCGGCGAGCGGCCCACCGGAGAGCCCTCTCGGCGAGCCCGGGGTCCGTCGCGGGCCCGCGCGAGCCGAGCCGGGCCGGGAGCGCTCGCTCAGCCGGCGGAGCGAGCGGAGCCCGTGTCCGACCAGTCCTCGAGCACCGACTCCTTCGTGGCGTCGGACAGGACCGCGGCGTGCCGGTAGCTCGGGTGGTCGACAGCGAGCTCGACGCGCTCGGACGCGAACCTTCCCGCAAGGTCGTCGGGGAGCGCGACGCGGACGTAGTGGACGGACGCCGTCACCTCCTCGCGTGTGAGCTGCGACGCGTGCGCGGGGTCCACCGTGCAGCGGACCTCCTGCGCTCCCCCGAGGGGGCCGACGCGCACGACGACGGAGCGCTCGATCCCGACGAGCCTCGGCAGCCACTCTCGGAGCTGCGCCTCCGACGTGAGCTCGACGAACAGCGTCATCGAGATCTCGCCCGGGTCCGGGAGGAGCGGGTTGTACACGTCGAGCTCCTCTTGGATCTGGTCGTCCCTCGTCATCGCCTCGGCGCGCGCCATCTCCTGCACCTGGAAGCGCAGGGTCGTGCGGTTCTCGAGCACGACGCTCACGATGGGCCCGATCTCGATACGCCGGGAGCGCTTGGCGGCGATCACCTCGCGCCGGAACGCGTCTCGCCCGCGCTCGTAGGCGCGTGCGTCCTCGATGTCCGCGAGCGTGAGCGGCCTCATCGCCCGGGCTCCGACTCGATCCCGTAGGCGCGGGCGAGCACCTGAAGAGGATGCACGGCACGCAGCCCCGTCTCCTGGAGGATCGCCGTGTTCGCGAGGTGGCAGTCTCCGCACACCGCGTCCGCTCCCGCGGCCGAGACCTCCCGGGCGAGGGGCTTCGCGACCTTCCGGGCGAGCTCGTAGTTCTCCGCCCGGTACCCCCAGGTCCCGTCTATCCCCGAGCAGCGCTCCACGAGCGTGACCTTCGCCCCGGTGAGCTGGATGAGGTCGCGTCCCTTGAACCCGACGTTCTGCGCCCGGAGGTGGCACGCGAGGTGGTACGTCACGCTCTCGAAGGTCTCCCCCGGGAACTCGGTCGACAGGCCCCCTCCGTCACGCCGGTGCTCGTTCACGAGGTACTCGCTCGCGTCGAACGTGTGCGCTGCGACGAGGTCCGCGTCGACCCCCGGCGCGTAGATCGGGTAGTCCTTGCGAATGACGTACGCGCACGTCGGCTGCGCGACGACGACGTCCCGGCCCGCTCGCACCTCGGCGGCGAGCGCCGCGACGTTGCGCCGCGCGACCCTCTCGAAGCGCGCCACGTCGCCCTCGTGGAGCCACGGCGCCCCGCAGCACCGGGTTCCCTCGGGGAGCGAGCACGCTATGTCGTTCCGCTCGTACACGCCCACGAGGTCCTTCGCGATGGCGGGCTCCATGTACTCGACGAAGCACGTCGGGAACACGGTCACCTCGGCCCGCGGCGACTCCACGCCGGGCGCCTTCCTCCGGGCGAACCACGTGGAGAAGCGCTCCCGCGCGTACGGAGGGAGGACGCGCTCCGCGTGGATCCCCACCGCCTTCTCCATCACCCGTCGCGGGAGCGACCCCACGGCGGAGGTCACGGCGTTCACGATCGGTGCGATCGCGCTCGACACGCTCCCGAGCAGGTCGGTCCTCCCGAGGAACTGGTCCGCGGCGCGCTCGGCGAGCGGTCTCCCCGGCTTGGTGCGCGCGACGGCGTTCGCACGCATCATGAGCCGGGGGAAGTCGAGCTCCCACTCGTGCGGCGGCACGTACGGGCACTTCACGTAGCAGAGCTTGCACTGGTAGCACTCGTCGACGACCTTGTCCTGCTCGGCGCGCGTCATCGCGGACACGTCCCCGTCGTGCCCGTCGATCGCGCCGAAGAGCGTCGGGAACGAGGGGCACAGGTTGAAGCACAGCCGGCACCCGTGGCAGAGGTCGTAGACGCGGCCGAGCTCCTCGCGCAGGTCCTCCTCGTCGAGGTACCGGGGGTTGTGGGGGTCGTAGGTCGTCGTCATCTCGCTCGTCTC
>JAJZBW010000008.1 GCA_021798745.1 Actinomycetes bacterium | reverse complement strand
CGCCGGCTCGGCGCGGCGGCCCGAGGTCGTCCGACGCGCCGCGCGGGCGCCGGTGTCGCGCGGTCCCCGGGTGGGTCGGGGTGCGCCCGTTGACGCGCTGTTGAGGATTCTCGCCCGATTGTTGACGGCGCCGTGAGGCGGGCCGGCCGGAGAATGGGTCCATGGGTGACCTGCTCTCCGTCGTAGGGATCGTCGTGTTCTGCGTGTTGGCCCTCGGGCTCGTGCGCGCGCTCGAGCACGTATGAACGCCGTCCACCTCGTACTGCTCGTCGTGTCGGTCGCGCTCCTCGCGTACCTCGGCGTCGCGATGTTCAAGCCGGAGTGGTTCTAGGTGGGCTACTTCTGGACGATCGCGACGCTCGTCGTCGCTCTCGCGGTCACGTGGCGCTATCTCGGGTCGTACATGGCCGCGGTGTTCGACGGACGCGTCCGGTGGCTACGGGTCGTGGAGAGGCCCATATACCGGGCGCTTCGGACCGACCCCGAGCAGGAGCAGACGTGGACGCGGTACGCCGCCTCCCTCGTCGTGTTCTCGGGGGTGTCGATCGCGGTCACCTACCTCCTCCTTCGCGTCCAGGGCTCCCTGCCGATGAACCCGCAGCACCTCGGGGCGGTCCCTCCTGCACTGAGCTTCAACACGAGCGTCTCGTTCGTCACGAACACGAACTGGCAGAACTACGCGGGCGAGACGACGATGTCGTACTTCTCGCAGTCGGCGGCGCTCATGGTCCAGCAGTTCGTGAGCCCCGCGGTCGGTGCGGCGGTCGCGATCGCGCTCGTCCGCGGGTTCGCTCGGCGCGGCTCCACGACGATAGGGAACTTCTGGGTGGACATCACGCGCTGCATGCTGTACGTGCTGCTGCCGGTGTCGTTCCTCGCAGGGATCGTGTTCGTGGGAGAGGGCGCGGTCCAGACGCTCGCCGGGACCGCGACGATCCACGACGTCCTGAACGGCGTCACCCAGACCATCGCGCGGGGACCGATCGGGTTCATGGAGTCGATCAAGCAGTTCGGCACGAACGGCGGGGGCTTCTTGAACGGGAACTCCGCGACGCCCTTCGAGAACCCGACTCCTCTCACGAACTGGCTCTCGATCTACCTCGTGCTCGCGATCCCTTTCGCTCTCACGTACACGTTCGGGAAGATGGTGGGGAGCGTCCGCCACGGAGCGGCGCTCCTCGGCGCGATGGTGCTCATCTTCGGGATCTGGGTCGGCTTCACGAGCGTCGCAGAGCACCAGGCGAACCCCGCGGTCGCCGCGGCGGGGGTGACCTACCAGCCTGCCGGGAACATGGTGGGCAAGGAGGTACGGTTCGGCGACACGACCTCTGCACTGTTCGGGGTCGCGTCGACGAGCACCTCGACGGGCTCTGCGGACGCGTCCTACGACTCGTTCACCCCCATGGGGGGATTCGGGCTCATGACCGGGATGATGCTCGGCGAGGTGACCCCGGGAGGGGTCGGGAGCGGGCTCTACACGATCCTCGTGTACGCGATCATCGCCGTGTTCCTCGGAGGGCTCATGATCGGGCGCACGCCCGAGTACCTCGGCAAGAAGATCCAGGCGCGCGAGGTGAAGCTCGCGGGTCTCGCCTCGCTCGTGATGCCGCTCGCCGTGATCGTGCTCACCGCGATCGCGGTCTCCGTGCACGCGGGGCGAGCGGGCCCGCTCAACGCGGGACCGCACGGGTTCTCCGAGATCCTCTACGGGCTCACGTCCCAGGCCAACAACAACGGGTCGGCGTTCGCAGGGCTCTCGGCGAACACCGCGTTCTACAACGTCGTCGGGGCGATCGACATGCTGATAGGTCGGTTCGGGGTCATCGTCCCCGCCCTCGCCCTCGCAGGGACGCTCGCGGCCAAGGGGGTCGTGCCCGAGTCGCTCGGCACGTTCCGAACCGACACCCCGATGTTCGTCGGGCTCGTGATCGCCGTGATCGTCATCATCGGCGGCCTCACGTTCTTTCCCGCCGTCTCGCTCGGCCCCGTCGTCGAGCAGTTGAGCCACGGGAGGTTCTTCTAGATGGGGAGCGTCGTCGCGACCGAGACCGGCGGTCCGGGTGAGGCCGCGGCCGGCTCCCCGCAGCGCCCGCGCGGGGTCGCCGAGTCGCACAGCCTGTTCGACCGGAGCATCTTCCGACAGGCGCTGGCGGGGTCGCTCAGGAAGCTCGACCCGCGTGTCCAGGTGCGCAACCCGGTGATGTTCGTCGTGCTGGTCGGGACGGTGGTCGTGCTCCTCGAGGCGATCCGCCATCCGAGCACGTTCTCCTGGCTCATCACCGTCTGGCTCTTCCTCACGGTGCTGTTCGCGAACTTCGCGGAGGCCATGGCCGAGGGGCGCGGCAAGGCCCAGGCGGACACTCTCCGGCGCATGCGCTCGGAGACCGAGGCGCGTCGTCTGGCGGCCGACGGGAGCGAGTCGCGGGTCGCCGCAGCAGAGCTCGCGAAGGGCGACCTCGTCGTGTGCGAGGCGGGCGATCTCGTCCCGTCCGACGGGGAGATCGTCGAAGGGATCGCGTCGGTCGACGAGTCGGCGATCACCGGGGAGTCGGCGCCGGTGATACGTGAGTCCGGAGGGGACCGTTCCGCGGTGACCGGGGGGACGAAGGTTCTGTCGGACCGGATCGTCGTCCGCATCACGGCGGAGCGCGGCCACACCTTCCTCGACCGGATGATCTCGCTCGTCGAGGGAGCGAACCGCCAGAAGACGCCGAACGAGCTCGCGCTCACGATCCTCCTCGCGGCTCTCACGATCGTGTTCCTCCCGGTCGTCGTGGCGCTCGAGCCGTTCGCGCGGTTCTCCGGGACGACCGTGTCCGTGGTCGTCCTCGTGTCGCTGCTCGTGTGCCTCATCCCGACGACCATCGGAGCGCTCCTGTCGGCGATCGGGATCGCGGGGATGGACAGGCTCGTCCAGCGGAACGTCCTCGCGATGAGCGGACGGGCGGTCGAGGCGGCGGGCGACGTCCAGACGCTCCTTCTCGACAAGACCGGGACGATCACGCTCGGGAACCGGATGGCGGCGTCCTTCGTCCCGGTCGCGGGCCACAGCGAGGAGGACCTGGCGGCTGTCGCGCAGCTCGCGTCCCTCGCCGACGAGACTCCGGAGGGACGATCGATCGTCGTGCTCGCGAAGCAGCGCTTCGACATCCGCGAGCGGGACCTCGGCGAGGGCCACGAGTTCGTCCCGTTCTCCGCGCACACGAGGATGTCCGGTCTCGACGTCGACGGCCGCTCGATCCGGAAGGGCGCGGCGGACTCGGTCCGCCGGTGGGCGGTCGACCAGGGCGGCACGGTCCCGGACGGGCTCGACGAGCTCGTGGCGAGGGTCGCGCGGGCCGGCTCGACCCCGCTCGTCGTGGCCGACGGCCCGACGATCCTCGGGGTGGTCGAGCTCAAGGACGTCGTGAAGCAGGGCATCCGGGAGAAGTTCGACCAGATGCGCCAGATGGGAATCCGCACGGTCATGATCACAGGCGACAACCCGCTCACGGCGGCGGCGATCGCCGAGGAGGCCGGGGTGGACGACTACCTCGCGGAGGCGACCCCGGAGACGAAGATGGAGCTCATCCGCTCCGAGCAGGCCGGCGGGAAGCTCGTCGCGATGACGGGCGACGGGACGAACGACGCGCCCGCTCTCGCCCAGGCAGACGTCGGGGTCGCGATGAACACGGGGACGACCGCGGCCAAGGAGGCCGGGAACATGGTCGACCTCGACTCGAACCCGACGAAGCTGATAGACGTCGTCGAGATTGGAAAGCAGCTCCTCATCACGCGCGGCTCGCTCACGACCTTCTCGATCGCGAACGACGTCGCGAAGTACTTCGCGATCATCCCGGCACTGTTCGTCACGACGTACCCGCAGCTGAGGACCCTCGACGTGATGCGGCTCCACAGCCCCGAGACGGCAGTGCTGTCGGCGGTGATCTTCAACGCGCTCGTGATCGTCGCGCTCATCCCGCTCGCGCTGCGCGGAGTCCGCTTCCGGGCGAGCTCGGCGTCGGCGATCCTGCGCAGGAACGTGCTCGTCTACGGGCTCGGGGGGATCATCGCCCCCTTCGTGTTCATCAAGATCATCGACCTGATCCTCACCGCGACCCACCTGTACTGAGGAGCGCACCTGATGCTCGTCCACCTCCGCCGCTCCGTCGTGATGGCCGCCGTCTGCCTCCTCGTCTTCGGGGTCCTCTACACCCTCGCCGGGACAGGGGTCTCGCAGCTCCTCTTCTCCCACCAGGCCGACGGGTCGCTCGGCCCCGACGGGTCGAGCCTGATCGGCCAGAGCTGGACGAGCTCCGCGTACTTCCACGGACGTCCCGACGACACGGGGCCGTACGCGGCGAACCCGAAGGCCCACGTCTCCGGTGGCGACAACCCGCTCGTCGCGAACGGGGTCCCGGGAGCGTCGGGCGGGACGAACCTCGGTCCTCGCTCGAAGGTGCTCGTCGCGGACACGAAGGCGCTCGTCGCCTACTGGCACGCCCGTGGCGTCGACCCGACCCCGGACCTCGTGACGACCTCGGCGAGCGGCTACGACCCGGACATCACCCCGCAGGACGCGATCGTGCAGATCCCGATGGTGTCGCGGGCGACAGGGATCTCGCCCGCTCGGCTGCGTCGCCTCGTGGCGAGCGTCACGCACGGCCCCCAGCTCGGGTTCCTCGGGAGCAGCACGGTCGACGTGCTCCAGCTCAACGAGGCGCTCGCGAGGCTCCGGTGAGCTCGCCCGGGGTCGCGTCGCATCCGGTCGCCCGGGAAGAGCGGTGGCCGGGGCGCGCGTCCGGGCCGAGGCTAGGCTGGAGGCGCGCGACGCGGGGATCCAGCTTCCGAACAGCGTGTGCCGGTTCGGCCGGCCCGACGCGCGAGGGCGCCGGTCGGCACGGGGCGGGCCGTCCCTGCATTCCGGGGCCGACGGAGGTGACGTGTGGCTCGCGTGCTCGTTGTGGACGACGACCCTGCGCTCCGGCGCGTGCTGAGCCTCGGCCTCGGCGCGCGGGGGCACACCGTGTTCGGCGCCGCCGACGGGAGGCGAGCGCTCCTCGTCGTGGCGACGGCGGCCGTCGACGTCGTCGTGCTCGACCTCGGGCTCCCGGACATCGACGGGCTCGAGATCTGCGCACGGCTCCGCGAGTCGGGGGACCTCCCCGTCGTCGTACTCTCCGCGGACGCGTCGGAGGCGAGGAAGGTCGCTGCTCTCGACGGGGGGGCGGACGACTACGTGACGAAGCCGTTCGGGATGGACGAGCTCGACGCGCGTCTTCGGCTTGCCGCGCGGCACTTCGAGCACCGCTCCGTGTCGGGAGACGCGCTCCGGCTCGCGGTCGGTGAGCTCGTCGTGGACGTCGAGAGGCATGCGGTGACGGTCGGCGGCACGCCGGTCGAGCTCACCCCCCGGGAGTTCGACCTGCTCGGCTTCCTCGCGAGGCACGCGGGGAAGGTGCTCACCCACCGGATGATCCTCGCCGAGGTGTGGGGACCCGCCTACGTCGGTGAGGCGCACTACCTGCGCGTCTACGTCCACAGGCTCCGAAGGGCGATCGGCGACGAGAGCGGGACCTTCCTTCGGACCGTCCCCGGGGTCGGCTACGCGCTGGCCTCGGGAGAGGACGCCGAGGGGCGGGGGCCGGCGATCTCGGGGTGACGCCCGACGTAGGCGACGACGTACGGGCACACGGGGACGAACCTCCGTCCGCTCGCGACGACGTCCTCGAGCGCGGCACGCACGAGCCGGGCGGCGAGCCCCTCGTTTCGGCGTCCGGGGAGGATCTCGGTGTGGACGAACGCGAGGGCACCGTCCCGGTCGACGTAGTCGGCGACCCCGACGAGCTCGTCGTCGAGCCAGAGCTCGTAGCGGCCGGCCGCGTCGTCGTGGAGCACGTCGCGGTCACGCGTCTCCCGGGTCGCCACGGGGCGAGTCTAGGAGGTGACCGGTCGCGGCCACTCCGGGCCCGACGCGAACGACGCTGTCCGTCCCGCCGATCCTCCGCACGATCCCGCCTGCAGCGGGCCGCCCGCGTCGGTGTCCACCACCGGTGCGTGCCGTGCGCGGAGCTCTCGGCGCGTCCCGCTCGACGTTCGAGGCGGCAGCGTGAGCTTCGGAGGTGAGGCGGTCGGGGCCGAGCACCCCGGCTCCCCGGGCGACGGAGCGCGCGGTCGGAGGTCGTGCGCCCCGGCAGGTGGACGACCCGTGCGGGACGCACGCGTCAGCGGCGTCGCGCGATCCGACGGAGCAGAAGCTGCGCGGTCGCGGTCACGAGCTCGCGGTCGTGGGACAGCGCGTAGGAGTACCTCCGTTCGCTGCTCGGGCCGACGTCTCCGAGGTCGCGGGCCACGAGGGCGGCCGCGTAGTGGGGCCCGAGGACGACGACGTTCCAGTCGTCGCGCATCGAGCTCGCCGGGTCGAGCTCGTCCGCGCGCACCGTCGGGCCCTCGTCCAGGTCGACCGCGCCGCCGATCGTCGCGGTGAACGCCGCACGGGCTCCGAGCCGGGCGAGTCTCCGACGCGTCGCCGGGTCCGCGCGCGCGCCGAGCTGGAACGAGACGACGAGCAGCGCAGGAGGGCCGTTCCCGGCGGCCTGTTCCTCGAGGTGGCGGCTCAACGAGCAGAGGAGGTGCCTCGTGGTCGTGCCCGGCGGGCGCGCGGCGGTGACGAGCTCGTACGGCGTCCCCGCGCCGGAGTCCGGTGGAGGCGGGAGGAGAGGGAAGACCGATCGCGGGACCACGCGCTCTCGTGGGAGTGGTGCGGGACGGCCGTAGTAGTAGCCCTGGCCGAACGTGGCTCCCGCCATCTCCGCGAGCGCGACCTCGACGTCGCGCTCGATCCCCTGCGCGAGCAGGGTCGCTCCGCTCTGCTCCGCGTAGGCGCGCGCCTCGTCGCCGACCGCTGCGATCCGGTCGAGGTCGTCGTGCATCGCACGGAGGTCGAGCTTCACGACGTCGGGATGGACGACCGGGAGGAGCGCGAGCGCGGTCGGGTCGGCCTCGGCGTGGTCGACGGCCGCTCCCCACCCCGTCTCGCGCACGGCCGCGAGCGCCGCGAGCATGCGGGACGGGTTCTCGAGCACCGAGCGCTCCTCGACGTCGACGACGATCCGGAGCTGGTCGAGCGCCCGCCGGGTGAGAGCTCGCAGGTCCTCCGGGACAGGGGTGAGGAGCGTCTCGGGGTCGATGTTCACGAACAGGGTCGTCGACGGGTGGAGGGAGGCGGCGAGCGCGGCGCGGCACGCCTCTGCCGCGCAGGCCCAGTCGAGCTCGTGGAGGCGCCCGAGCGAGCGGGCGGCCTCGAGGAGCGCCCGAGGCGCCTCTACGGGGCTGTTCTCCGGTCCGCGCGTGAGGGCCTCGTAACCGACGACCTCTCCCGTCGCGAGGTGGACGAGCGGGAGGAACACGGAGCGCACGTCGCGCTCGTCGATTATCCGGTTCACCGCGCTCGCGACCGCTGGCGGCAGATCCGGACGCTCGGCACCGACCATCGCGCCATTCTCGCCGCGACCGACGTGCGAGGGCGACCGTGCGGCGGCGCGGCGCGCTCAGGGGGCCGCGCCTCCGTCACCCCCCGTGGTCGGGTGCGAGCGGGGGCGGTCCGGCGGCGTGCGCCCCTCGTCACGAAGTGCGCGGCGCAGGACGAACTCGATCTGGGCGTTCGTGCTCCGGAGCTCCTCGGAGGCCCACCGGGAGATCGCGTCGTGCACCGCGGGGTCGAGGCGGAGGAGGACCCCCTTGCGCACGGCGCGACCCGCGCTCGGCGACGCCATGGTCCGGTGGCCTCCCTGTTGCTCCGTGTGCCTGTCGCGCTTATCATAGTGATATCAGCACCAGGAGGTGCACCATGATGGGAAGCGGGCAGTACGGAGACTCGCCGGACCTCGACGAGGATCGTCCCGCCGGAGGGAGCGTCGCGGACTTCCCCATCACGACGGCGCTCGAGTTCCCCGAGTGGCCGATCGACGCGTCGCTCGGGATGGTCTACGGGCTGATAGTCCGCTCGATCGGGCTCGGGCGGGGGATCACCGCGGGCATACGGAGCCTCGCGGGCGGCGAGGTCCGCCAGTACACGAGGCTCGTCGAGGACAGCAGGCGCCAGGCGGTCGATCGGATGATCGAGAACGCACGGATCCTCGGGGCGAACGGGATCGTGTCCATGCGGTTCGACGCCTCGGAGATGGGTCAGGGTCTCACGGAGATCGTCGCGTACGGGAGCGCGGTGCGCCTCGGCGCGCGACGCTGAGGGCAGGTCGTCCGAGGTGCACCCGTGAGCGGGTGGGTGACGGCGGTCGTCGTCGCGCTGCTTGCGATCCTCGCGGTCGTGAGCCTGCTCGTCCGTCGCCACGGGGAGTCCCCGCGACCCGAGCGGGGATGGACTCGGACGAGCGAGGTCTTCAAGGACCCCGGATCCGACCGGACCATGCGTGTGTGGGTGGACGAGTCCGGGGGACGCCACTACGTTCCCGAGGAGGGAGCTCCCCGCTAGGGTGCGCGCGGGTCGAAGCGAGCAGGAGGGTGCGCGGACGTGAGCGGTCCTGGTTCGGAGTCGAGCGAGTCGGCGTCCGGGCTCATCGACGAGCGCGTCCGCGAGTTCGTCGACTGGCGGGGCACGACGCTCGCGCGAGTGCGCGAGCTCGTGCGTGCGGCCGACCCGGACGTCGTCGAGGAATGGAAGTGGCGCAAGGCGACGAGCCCGGGAGTGCCCGTGTGGTCCCACGACGGGATGCTCTGCACGGGCGAGACGTACGCGAAGGTCGTGAAGCTCACCTTCGCGAGGGGTGCCTCTCTGCCCGACCCCGATCACCTGTTCAACTCGAGCCTCGAGGGGAGCACGCGCCGCGCGATAGACCTGCGCGAGGGGGACGAGCTCGACGAGGGCGCGTTCACCGCGCTCGTGCGAGCCGCGGTCGCGCTGAACACGGGGGCCCGCCGCCGCCGGTGAGGCCGAGCCCGGCGCGCACGGGGCCTCGCGGTGGGCGGTCGGGCCCGGCCCGACGCCGGCTCGCAGTGGGAGCGTGACCGCGCGCACGTCGACGTTCCGCGCTCCACGTGCACGACGCGTGCCGGCGGGGAGGCGGCGACAACTCCGGTGCACGAGACGCGCGACGCCACCGACGAGACATCGCACCGGTCGGTCCGAGACGGAGTGAGCCGTGTGGTCGCGGACCGCGTCCGCGGCCGTCGTCCCGTTCGCACGTGTCTGCATCTCGGACCGAGGACTCCTGCTCCCGCGACCGCGCCCTCCCGCTCGCCTGCCCGACGGGGATGTCGAGGCGTGCCGTGCACCTCGAATGCCGCGTTGCCAGGGATCCGTCCGCGGCGGTGCCACCGCCGCACGACCGGGGCTACGTGACTGACCGCGAGCTCGCTCCGGGCGCGCGGCGGCCATGTCGTCGTCTGCCTCCTGCCGATCGACGGTGGACGCCTCTCGGACGGGGCGAGCGACGCCAGGCGCGCCGTGCCGATGGCCGGCGGTGAGCCGCACGGAGATCTCGGCGCGCGCACGAGCCCGAGCGTGGGGCTCCCGAGCACGAGAGCGCTCGCCCAGGGGAAGGGGAGCACGGGACGGGCGTGCCTTGACATGCCCGGGGCACCCACTTAGCATGTGGAAGGAGGTCCAACCACTGAAGGGGGACGATGTCAGCGATCGGGGGGTCGGCGAGTGACCGTCCAGGTGCGCGCGTCCTAGAGCCACGTGAGGTCCCTCCCTCGGGAGCCTGGAGGGCACGGCGGTGACGCCCCGGCGACGTGGTCCTGTCGAGCCGGATGCAGCGGAGCGGGACGCTGTCGACCACGGCCGGCCCGGTGCCGTGGGCTTCACCACAGATCGTCGACGCAGGCCTCAGCGCAAGCCGCTTCCGCAGGACATCGCGAGCCAGGTCGAGACCTCGATCCAGGTCGGTCGGTACGTGGTCGGGATGCGCCTCCCCCCGGAGCGGGAGCTGTGCGTACGGATGGGGGCGAGTCGCAACGTCCTTCGCGAGGCGCTGCGCATCCTCGAGACCCGGGGAGTCGTGGAGATCCGCCACGGCGTGGGGACGTTCATCGCTCAGAACCCGGCGAGCGAGCGCGCCCAGATCCCGATAGAGGTCCGGCTCCGGCGAGCGACGTTCCCGGTCGACGAGGTCATGGTCGTGCGGAGAGCCATCGAGTGCGCCGTCGTCGAGGTGGCCGCACGGGCGCGGGACGAGACCGACCTCGAGGCGCTGCGCGAGCTGCTCGACCACGCCACCCGCTGCATGGTCGAGGGAGACGTCGAGACGTACATCGACCTCGACATCAAGTTCCATGAGTTCCTCGGCACCTGCACCCATAACCGACTGCTCGAGGACATCCAGGGGGAATTGACCAAGGCCACCTTGAGCGTTCGCAGCATCGCGAGCGAGACCTCCGACGCGATGAGGGCGGCGATCGACTTCCACGGTGAGATCCTCGATGCGCTCACGCGTGGCGACGGAGAGGCAGCTCGAGCGGCCATGGTCATGCACCTTCTCGACGCCCGCGCGCGGCTCGTCGCCGCCCTCGTCGCAGGCGAGGAGCGGGGCAACGGGAGGCAGCCGTGAGAGTGCGAGCGACGTCGCGCCGTCGGGCCGCGTCCGGAGCGCTCTCCGCGTGGCCCGCGAGGTGCAGCGTCGTCGCCTGCTCTTCGCCGCTCATGTCGCCAAGACCGCCTTGGCGGCACATGGCAGAAGGGATCTCGTAGGTGCCGAAGCCACGGATTGCAGCGTTCCCCAAGGGCTACTTCGACCAGCTCGTCGCGCGCGACTCCCTCACGATCGAGGAGTGGATCGCTGGAGCGGCCTCCCTCGAGGTCGAAGGCGTCGAGCTGTACCCGAGCTTCCTGCAGGGCACGGACACGGCGTACCTCGCGACGCTCCGTCGCCTGTCCGAGGACGCGGGGGTGGAGCTTCCCATGATGTGCTCGTCGCCTGACTTCGTCGACCCTCGCCCCGGCGCCTGGGAGCGGGCGGTCGAGTCGATGCGATGCATGGTCGACGTCATGACCGAGCTGGCGCCCGCCGCCGAGTGGCGCAGCGTCAGAGCCCTCTCGGGGCAGCGCTGGCCGGGAGTTGCCGACGAGGAAGGGATCGCTCGCGTGGTCGAGGGCATACAGGCGGTTCTGCTCTATGCGTCTGAGCGAGAGGTCCACGTGGTGATGGAGAACCACTACAAGGACGGGCTGTGGTTGCACCCCGAGTTCGCCCAGGAGAGGCGGCTCTTCCTCGCCATCGTCGAGAAGATCGAATCTCCGTGGTTCGGCGTCAACTTCGATCCCTCCAACGCGATCGTCGCCGGTGACGACCCGCTCGCGCTTCTCGACGAGGTGGTCGACCGGGTCGACACCATGCACGCGAGCGACCGCTCGCTGCGCCCCGGATACACGCTCGACGACCTCGGCGCGCACCGGGGCGTCGGCTACCCGGAGGCGCTGTCGCACGGTGTCGTGGGGCAAGGGTTGAACGACTACCCTGCGATCTTCTCGCGCCTCGCCGCCCGGGGCTTCGACGGGTGGATATCGATCGAGGACGGCGAGCGGGGCGGGGACGGCGGTCTCGAGGACATCCGTCAGTCGGCCCGGTACCTGCGCACCCTCGTCGACGAGCACTGGCCGCAGGAGCTCGGCGGTCGCGACGACGGGCGGGCGACTGCTTCCGAGCGTGGGCAGTCACAGGGTCCGTCGGGGACCATCGAGAGGACGGGCCGGTGAGGACCGTCGTGCAGATCTCGCTCGACCTCGTCGAGATCCCCGAGGCGTTGCGGACGGCGGAGATCGCCGTCGAGGCCGGGGTCGACTGGCTGGAGGCGGGGACACCGCTCATCATCGCCGAAGGCATGAACGGCGTGCGGGCGTTGCGAAACGCCTTCCCCACCGTTCCCATCGTCGCGGACCTCAAGACGATGGACGGGGGTTGGCTCGAGGCCGAGCTGATGGCCAAGGCTGGTGCCACCCACGTCGTGGTGATGGAGCGTGCGCACCCGGCGACGGTGACGATGGTGGCGAAGGCGGGTCGGGACCTCGGCGTCGCGGTCATGGGCGACAACCTCGGCGCTGACGATCCCGTCGCGGCGGCCCGGCGACTGGAGGACCTCGGCTGTGACTTCGTGATCCACCACGTGGGCTACGACGAGCGCCGAAGCTTCTCGACCGCCGGCCGAGAGGCCCCGAGCCCGCTAGATGAGCTCGCGCGGGTCGTCGAAGCGGTCGGCGTCCCCGTCCAGGCGGTCGGCGGGCTGTCCGTGGAGCAGGCGATGCGGGCCCCCGAGCTCGGGTCGCCGCTCGTCGTCCTCGGCGCTCCTCTCGCGATCGACTCCGACTCGTTCACGACCGCCGCAGGGGACCTCCGGCTCGTTCTCGAGAGCGTCTGTCGACGGGTCCATGCGTACGGTGACGTCGGGCCCGCCGCGCCCGGGCCAAGGAGGGCCTCCGATGACGCCAGATAGACGCTCCGGGACGATGCAGGCAGTCGTCAACTACGCCGCGAGCCCGCGCTCCGTCGAGCTCCGGGAGGTCTCCATACCCGAGATCGGGGAGGAGGACGTGCTCGTGTCCGTCCGAGCCGTCGGCGTGTGCGGGAGCGACGTCCACCAATACGAGGCGAGCCACAGCTGGAACGTCAACTACCCGGTGATCCTCGGGCACGAGTTCTCGGGCGTGGTCGTCGGGACCGGCGCGCGGGTTGCGGCGTTCGCCGAAGGCGACCGCGTCACCTCGGAGACCGCAGCGGTGCTCGATCCGCGGTCGCCGTTCGTTCGTTCGGGTCGCTACAACCTGGACCCGGCTCGCCAAGGGTTCGGCTACGGCGTCGACGGCGCGATGGCCGGATTCGTGCGGGTCCCCGAGCGGTGCCTGCACCTCCTTCCGGCGTCCCTCGGCTTCGAGGTCGCTGCGCTCGCCGAGCCCTGTGCCGTTGCCTACAACACCGTCTGCGTGACGTCGCGCGTACGGCCCGGGGATGCAGTGGTCGTCATCGGGCCGGGACCCATCGGGTTGTGCGCCACGATGCTCGCGTCCCTGTCCGGGGCGAGCCCGCTCGTCGTGGTTGGCACCTCCACGGACGGAGACCGACTCGACCTGGCGACGTCGCTCGGAGCGACCCATGTGATCTCCGCCCCCCCGGCCGAGGCCGTCGAGGAGATCGGAGAGCTGACCGGCGGACACGGCCCCGAGCTGGTCATCGACTCTGCGGGAGCGAGCACCGCGCTCCAGCTCGCCCTCGAGGTCGTCCGTCCCGGCGGGCAGGTCACGAAGGTCGGCTGGGGCCCGACGCCGTACGGCTCGTCCCTCGACCCTCTCGTGGCGAAGGCGGTCAGCCTGCAGGGGAGCTTCTCGCACACGTGGGCCATGTGGGAGAAGGTGCTCCACATGCTGGGAACTGGCCAGCTCGACCCCTCGCCACTCGTGCAGCACGTCGGTCCGCTCTCGAGCTGGGAGGACGGCTTCGTCGCGATGCGTGAGGGGCGCGTGATAAAGGCGGTGCTCACGCCATGAGAGCCGACGCCCTTCCCCGCTTCGGGGTGAGTGAGTTCAGCACGTGGCCGTGGAGCTTCGAGCAGGACCTCGAGGCCTACGCGGAGCTCGGGGTCGAGGTGATCGAGGTCTGCGAGGCCAAGCTCGACCCTCAGCGTGCGGACGTCCAGCTGGCAGAGATAGGCAAGTCCGGGCTCGTCGCAGAGTCCATGCAGCCCCGGCTGCACTCGATCTTCCCCGACGTCCCTCGACCGCTGCCGGCCAACCCGGCCGAGCGTGCCGCGCGCCTTCGATCCTCGATCGAGCTCGCCGGGCGCTGCATCCCGGGAGCGACGCTCGTGACCATCACCGGGACCGCTCCCGGCGGCAACTACCGCGAGGCGTTCGCCGTGGCGATCAGGGAGTACACGCAGCTCGCCGAGCTTGCGGAGCTGCACGGGGTCCGGCTCGCGCTCGAGCCGCTCAACCCGATCCTCATGAACGCAGACACCTTCATCTCGTCGATCGCCGATGCCCTGCGGATCGTCGAGGCCGTCGATCGTCCCAGCTTCGGTATCTGGATCGACGTGTGGCACGTCTGGCAGGACCCGGCTGTCCTCGAGCGCATCCGAGCCTGTGGGGACCGGATCTTCGGCGTGCACGTCAGCGACTGGCACCTCCCTCGGCTGTTCGAGGACCGCGCGGTCGTCGGCACGGGCGAGATCCCGCTCGTCGACCTGCTCCGCGCCCTCTCGGAGGCGGGCTACCGCGGCGCGTACACCCTCGAGATCTTCTCGAGCGAGGAGCTGCCGGACTCCCTCTGGAAGGGCGACCTGAACGAGCTCGTCGTCTCGAGCCGCGCGGGATTGGAGGTCGCGTGGCGTCGAGCCATGGGTGCCTGAGCGGCAAGGTCGCGCTCGTGACCGGCTCCACGACCGGTATCGGCGAGGCGATCGCGAGCCGCTTTGCCGCCGAAGGTGCGCGGGTCATGGTCCACGGACGCCGGATGGGCGAGGCGGAGCGGGTGGTCCGGGTCATCGGCGGCGACGAGCGACGCGGAGTCGACTACGTGCTCGCGGACCTCGAGGATCCGACGAGCGCTGAGTCGCTCGTCGCCGCCACCGTGTCCCGGTTCGGCGGTCTCGACGTCCTCGTGAACAACGCCGCCCTCATGACCCGAGGGGATCTGGAGGCCACCGATTCGAGGACCTTCGATCGCACCATCGCAGTGAACCTGCGTGCACCGCTTCTCCTCGCTCGCGCGGCGTTGCGCGTCTTCCGAGACCAGGGGGGCGGCGTGATCCTCAACATCGGTTCGGTGAACGGCTACTGCGGCGAGCGAGGACAGCTCGCGTACGCGGTCAGCAAGGGCGGCCTCATGACCCTGTCGCGAAACCTTGCCGACGCCCACGGGCGCGAGAACGTGCGCGTCTACCACCTCAACGTCGGCTGGGTCCTGACCCCTGGGGAGTACGAGCTCAAGGTACGCGAAGGGCTCCCTCCACAGTGGCCCTCGTCGATCGAGCCGAGGTTCGCCCCTTCCGGGCGCCTGCTCTCTCCCGAGACGATCGCCCACTTTGCGCTGGCCTTCGTAGACCCAGGTGCGGGAGCCGTGAGCGGAGCGGTCGTCGACCTCGAGCAATACCCCGTGATCGGGCGGAACCCCTCGAAGGAGGTGGCCGGTGGGCGTCGCGACCCTGCCTAGCCCGGCCACATCTCCCGACGCGACCGGCGCCTTGCCATGCGCAAAGTGGGACGGGCACGGCACGACGGCGGCGACGCGTTGCGTGCACGTCCTCGGCGTGCACCTCCTCGGTGAGGCCCGCCGGGCCGTCGCGCGCGGGTCGAGGTCGACGGGCGCCTCGAGCGGCTCGGGTGGGAGGTCGCCGCCCAACGTGGCTCGCACGTGCAGCTGAGGCACGCCGCGCGAGGTGGACAGGTCACCAATCCCGTGCACGTCGGCGAGACGGTCGGTCCTGGCTTGTTGCGGTCAATCCTGAACCTGTCCGGCCTGAGCACCGACGAGCTGCGCTCGGTCCTGTGAGAGGACGAGGGGCGTGCGGACCTACACCATCGTGGTCGAGCCAGAGGAGGACGGGGGCTGCTTCGTCACCGTTCCCGCGCTGCCCGGGTGCCTCACGCGCGGCAGCACGGTCGAGGAGTGCCAAGCCCGAGCGGCCGAGGCGATCGGGATGCGCATCGCCGGGCTCGTCGCTGACGGCGAGCAGGTCCCAGCAGAGGCAGGGAAGCCGCAGCTCCTCTCGGTGACCGTCGCCGCGTAGCCACCCATCGCTCGACTATGCCGATCGACGACGGACGATACACCGATCACCGATGGAGATGGCCGAGTCCCTCACTGACGAGGCCGAAGCTGGCGACGGGGTGCAGGACGTTCGCAGACAACGCAAGGCCCGGCAGCGTCGGGAGCCACACGGGGGTCCCGGAACATGCGGCGTTTGCCGAGCGTCGACGAGAGAAGTCCCTCGTTCCGGGACGAGCCGCCGGGGATGACGCCGGTACTTTGGGCGATCGGGGCGCCCGTACGTGCCGATCTGGCGCGGCGAGGCGCTCGGCGGTGACCGGTATCCGACCGGGCTTCCGCAGTTGGTGGGCACACGAACGTCCCAGAAAGTGGCACTGAGCTGGGCGAGCAGTCGCGACGGGCCAGGAGGCTCGTGTTGCTACGCGACCTTGCGACCTGGGACTACGCGACGGGCCCGGGAAGCGTGAAGTCCTGGTAGGCGGCCGGCTCGCGCGCCTCGAGCGTGGCGAAGATCGCTCGCTGGGCCTCGGTCGTGGCGGTGCGTGAGGTGACGCGGGCGCCGTTTGCCTCATGGGTGACGAGGCGCATGCGCTGAACCTCGTTGCACAAGTGGCGCAAGTTGCGCCAGGTGTCGCCGGTCGCGTTCTCGGCCGTGCGGACGAGCAACAGCGCGAGCCAGCACAGCTGCACCTGCGCGCGGATGCGGTCCTCGCGGCGGTGGAAGACCGGGCGGAGCCGAAGGGCCCCCTTCAGGTCCCGCCCGCCGAGCTCGACCTCGGAGAGCTGCTTGTAGCCGAGGGCGAGGTCGGCCGCCGAGAGGCTGTCGTCGTCGTAGCGGACCTCAGCGGCGACGGCGGCCTTGTCGACGCGCAGCTTCCCCTCTCCGGTGCGCCGGAGCAGACGGTGAAGGCCAGGGGTCGTGCGCAGCTCGCCGACGAGCTCGTCGCGGCGCTGGCTGGGCCACTCGTCGCTGCCCTCGATCCTTGTTCCGAGGTGGGCGACGAGGTCGGCTCGCACGGCGGCGTCGCGGGCCGCCACCTCGGGGCTGTGGCAGATGCCGGCCTCCGGGCTCAGGCGAAGGGTACGGCGAAGTCGCACTCAGGGGTGCTCGTCTTCGTCACTGGCCCGCTCACGAAGTACGTGATCCTCATTCCAAGATCCTCGGGCCTGAGCGTGAGACGTTTCGGGTCGATGCCGCCCTCCTCCGCCCAGGCACGCAACGCCTCCGACGCGAGCTGCCACTGCACCCCTCGGTCCCCGCCTGGGCCGCCCCCGATCGCATCGTCGGGAATCGTGACGTAGGCCTCTCGGTGTGCCGGTTCGGTCCGCAAGGTCAGCTCGGGGTAGTGCTCGGCGAGCTCCCTTGCCTGCTCCGCAGGGACGGGTCTGCACCACTCCACGGGACCGTCGCTGTCGGCGCTCACCTCGCCCCAGTAGATGGAGAACGTCGCGCCTTCTCGGCCCTCCATCTGCGGCAGCGGTCGCTGGCGCAGGATCGCGACGAACTCCTTGCCGAGCGCCCACGCTCCCTGCTCGTCGACGTTGCGCTTCAGGCAGAGCGCGCTCCGCTCGGGTACGTCGCGGGTGGCGACGTCGTACATGACGGACCTCTTTCCGCTAAGTCGCCTCACGAGGTAGTCGGCGAGCTCGCGTCGAGCGTCGTGTGCCGTCTCGAGCGTCCGCCAGTGCGCCGCTATCTGTCCTGCGGCCTCCCCCTGATCGCAGGCCAGGAGTTCTTTGATCGCTGCAAGCGACACGCCGAGCTGGCGCAACATCGCGACGAGACGAGCCCGTTCGAGCTGGGCGACGTCGTAGTAGCGATAGCCCGACGCGTCGTCGACGCGTGCGGGCACCAGCACACCGAGCTCGTCGTAGAGACGCAGTGCCTTGACCGACAGGCGCGACCGCCGCGAGAACTCGCCGATGCTGACTTCGTCCACGGCACCTGCTCCCTCGTCGTCGAGCCGGGCGGCCCGACAGATCGAGTGTGCGGCCTCCCCAAGGGGGAGAGTCAAGCCCATCGGCCGACGTAGTCCAGCAATTGCCGCCACCGCCCGATGGCCGAGCGCTCCATCGCCTGGCTCGTGGCAGGTGGCAACCGACGTCTCCGCTATCGCGGCCAAGCGCGCAACTGCCAGTGGCCGAAGGTGCGCGTCGCCGTGCTCGACCTGCGCCGGCTCCTCAACCTCGGGCTCGTCTTCGAAGGCACCTGGCGCCTTGCGAGCCCATGGGGGACGAGCGGCCGCCGGAAGTCGCCACCGGATAGGGATGCAAGCACGCACACGCGGGCCCATCCGGCTCGGCCTGTGCGCACGCCGCCGAGGAGCGGAGGCGGACTGTCCGACGGGCTACCAGGCGTCTGGCCTGGGGAGATACTTCGAGGCGGCGAGCGGAATCGAACCGCTGTACAGGGCTTTGCAGGCCCTTGCCTAAGCCACTCGGCCACGCCGCCAGGGCGCCCACCCTAGCGGCCCCGAGACTCCGGGCAACAGGCGAGCGCCGTCGCAGCCCGTCGGGCACGGCCGAGGGACGCGCCGCGCAGCGGCGTGAGGGATGCGGGGTCGACCCGCTACGCGCCCACTGCGTGGAAGCCACCGTCGACGTGGACGATCTCGCCGGTCGTGCGCGGGAACCAGTCCGAGAGGAGAGCGACGCACGCACGTGCGACGGAGTCCGAGTCCTGCGAGACGTCCCACCCGAGGGGTGCGCGACCGTCCCACGCCTCCTCGAAGCGCGCGAACTGGGGGATCGACTTCGCAGCGACCGTGCGGACCGGGCCGGCCGCGACGAGGTTCACGCGGACCTGGTGCGGTCCCAGGTCGCGAGCAAGGTATCGGGCGAGGGACTCGAGGGCGGCCTTCGCGACCCCCATCCAGTCGTATCCGGGCCACGCGACGGTCGCGTCGAAGTCGAGGCCGACGATCGAGCCGCCTCCGGCGGCGTCGAACAGGGGGAGGAAGGCGGCCGCGAGCACCTTCAAGGAGTAGGAGGAGACCTCGAGCGCGGTCGCGACGTCCGGCCAGTCGGCGTGGAGGATCCCGTGGCCGAGGCAGCTTGCGGGCGCGTACCCGATCGAGTGGAGGAGGCCGTCGAGGCGGCCGAGGCGCGCGGTCACCTCGTCCGCGGCCGCGGCGACCTGCGCGGGGTCCGAGACGTCGAGCTCGACGACCTCGGGGGGCGTCGGCAGCTTCCGTGCGACGCGTCGCGTGAGCGACAGGCCCCGACCGAAGCCCGTGAGGATCACCTCGGCGCCTTCTTGCTGCGCGAGGGTCGCGACGGGGAAGGCGAGCGACTCTTCGGTGAGCACGCCCGTGACGAGGATCCTTCTGCCCTCGAGGATTCCCACGTCGGCCTCCTTGTCGGCGCCCGGGGCGGCGCCCGGGGCGTCCGGGCAGACTAGCGGCCCGGCCCCGGTCGTTCCACGGGGCTCCCCTCGCGAGCGGCCGTGGGTGACCTCCTCGGCGCCGATCGGCGCCCCGGGCGGCGTCGGCCGGTAGGTTGTGCCCGAGAGCCCGCGTCCCGCGGGCAGAGGGACCCAAGGGAGCGCGCGTGCGTCTCGGACTCCACGTGTCGGACTTCACCTGGCCCGGCGGCGCACCGTCGCTCGCGGGCGATCTCGCGGCGGTCGCGCGGGCTGCGGACGAGGGCGGATTCGACCGGCTGTCGGTCATGGACCACGTGTGGCAGATCGCGCACCTCGGCCCGCCGGAGAACCCGATGCTCGAGGCGTACACGACCCTCGGCTACCTCGCGGCGACGACGCGCCGGGTTCGGCTCCTCGCGCTCGTCACCGGCGTCGTGTACCGGGCTCCGGGGCTCCTCGCGAAGGCGGTCACGACGCTCGACGTGCTGTCGGGCGGGCGGGCGATCCTCGGGATCGGCGCGGCCTGGAACGGCGACGAGTCCGCGGGGCTCGGGCTCGACTTCCCCCCGACGGCCGAGCGCTTCGAGCGCCTCGAGGAGGCCCTTCAGGTGGTGCGACAGATGTGGCAGGACGGCGACGCCCCGTACGAGGGGAGGCACTACCGGCTGGCGCGCACGCTGAACTCGCCGCAGGTGCTCACGCGTCCTCACCCGCCGATCCTCATCGGGGGCTCCGGCGAGCGGAAGACTCTGCGGCTCGTCGCGAGGTACGCGGACTCCTGCAACGTGTTCGGTGCGCAGGACCCCGCACGCAAGCTCGAGGTGCTCCGGGCGCACTGCGAGGAGCTCGGACGGGACTACGAGGAGATAGAGAAGACCGTGAGCGTCTCGCTCGACCCCGGGGCGCGCGGCGAGCGCGTCGAGGAGCTCGTCGACCAGCTCGGCCGGCTCGCCGAGCTCGGGTTCTCGGTCGCCCACGGGAGCGTGCCCGAGGTCGCTGGCCTCGGCCGGCTCGAGATCCTCGCGACCCGGGTCGTGCCCGCGGTCGCGGCGCTCTAGGAGAGCGAGTCGTGTCCGACGAGCTGTGGGCGGGGACCGCGCACTTCGCCGGCGACGGAGGAGACGAGGTGGAGGGCTACCTCGCGCGTCCTCTCGGGTCGGAGCGGTCCGGGTCCGTCGTCGTGATCCACCACATGCCCGGGTACGACGAGGCGACGAAGGAGATCACGAGGCGCTTCGCCGCGCACGGGTACCTCGCTCTCTGCCCGAACCTGTACTCGCGGGAGGCCCCGGGCGCGAGCCCAGACGACGCGGCGGCGGCCGTCCGGGCCCTCGGAGGGGTGCCGGACGACCGCCTCGTCGGAGACGTGGCCGGGGCGATCGCCCACCTCCGCTCGCTCGACGGATCGAACGGGAAGGTCGCGACCATCGGGTACTGCTCGGGCGGCCGCCAGTCCTTCCTCGCGGCCTGCAGCCTTCCGCTCGACGCGGCGGTCGACTGCTACGGGGCGTTCGTCGTCGGATCTCCGCCCGAGGGGAGCCCAGTCAGGGTCGGGCCCCTCCTCCACCTCGCGGAGGACCTGTCGTGCCCGCTCCTCGGGCTCTTCGGGGACGAGGACCGCTACCCGTCGCCCGACGAGGTGCTCGAGCTCGAGTCCGCGCTCGCCGCGCACGGGAAGACGACCGAGTTCCACAGCTACCCCGGGGCAGGTCACGGGTTCTTCGCGACGGACCGTCCCTCGTACCGGCCGGAGGCCGCGCGCGAGGGGTGGGAGGCGATCTGGTCCTTCCTCTCCCGTCACCTCTCGGGCTGACCGGGGCGCGGCGATGTGCACCTACCAGACAGAGGTGCTCGAGGTCCGCGGGAGCGGAAAGGGGTCCTCGGGGTGGTTCCCCGTGACCCGAGCGAGCGTCTACCTGGACCACCCGGTCCACGCCCCCTACGAGCACTCGCTCAACGTGGACCTGTTGAACCCGTCCCGTGGACCGGGCTCACGGGTCGCCGTCGAGCTCGACCCCGAGTCCGCGCGAGCGCTCGCCGAGGCGATCCTCGCGGCTCTCGGCTCGGCGGCGGCGCGCCGCGTGACCGGGGGGTACGCCGGAGGCACCTAGCCGGAGCGGCGGGCCGTCGAGGAGGAGCCCGCCGGGGAAGGAGAAGCGCCATGGCAGCGCACCACGACGAGGCGGAGCGGGTCGTGCCGAGCTCGCACCCGGACGGAGCGGACGGCCCCCGCGCGCCGCAGGGCGTGGCCCGGCGCGTCGCCGGGGTGCTGGAGGCGCTCCTCGGGGGTGACCCACCGGTCCGGTTCCTGTTCTGGGACGGGAGCGCTCTCGGGCCGGACGACGTTCCGGGGGCCGTCGTGGTCCGCTCTTCGAGGGCGCTCGCGCGTCTTCTGTGGGCCCCGGGGGAGCTCGGGATCGCCCGGGCGTACGTGGCGGGGGACGTCGACCTCGAGGGAAGCCCGTTCGAGCTCGTCGCGCGACTCGGCGCGCGCACGCGGGGGACGCCGCACGTCGGGCCGAGGGCGCTCGCCGAGACGGTCGCCGCCGCGGTCGGCCTCGGCGCGCTGTCCCTCCCTCCGAGGCCTCCGGACGTCGAGGTCCGACTCTCGGGCGTGCTCCACTCGCTACGGCGCGACGCCAGCGCGGTCCGCCACCACTACGACGTGGGCAACGAGTTCTACGAGCTCGTGCTCGGACCCTCGATGACCTATTCGTGCGCCCGGTTCGTGACCGGCTCGACGTCGCTCGAGGAGGCGCAGCGGGCCAAGCACGACCTCGTCTGCCGCAAGCTCGGCCTCGCCGAGAGGCCCGGATCTCGGCTCCTCGACGTCGGCTGCGGGTGGGGCTCGATGGCGCTCCACGCGGCGGAGCGCTACGGGGCGCACGTCCTCGCGGTCACCGTGAGCCCGGAGCAGGCGACCTACGCGCGTCGACGAGTCGCGCAGGCGGGCGTCGGTGGTCGCGTCGAGGTGCGACTGTGCGACTACCGGGAGCTGCGCGGCGAGACGTTCGACGCGGTCTCCTCGATCGGGATGTTCGAGCACGTGGGGACGAAGCGGATGGGTGAGTACTTCGCGACGCTGCGCTCGCTCCTCGCTCCCCGCGGGCGGATGCTCAACCACGCGATCTCGAAGGCCGGCGGCTCGCGCATGCACGGCAGGTCGTTCATGAACCGTTACGTGTTCCCCGACGGGGAGCTCGTCGACGTCGCGGCCGTCACGGCCGCGATGGAAGGGGCGGGGTTCGAGGTTCGCGACGTGGAGTCGCTTCGCGAGCACTACTCGGAGACCCTGCGCGCGTGGGTCGCGAACCTCGAGCGCTCGTGGGACGAGGCGGTCCGGCTCGTGGGCGAGGAGCGTGCTCGAGTCTGGCGCCTCTATATGAGCGGGTCCGCCGTGAACTTCGACGTCGGAGGGATCGCGCTCCACCAGGTGCTCGGAGTCGTCCCCGACCGCGACGGGTCGAGCGGGATGGCGCGCACGCGTGCCGGCTTCGGCGACGGCACCGTGTGAGCCGTCTCGTCGCGCGCGGCAGGAGCGGGAGCGTGCCGGTCCGGCGGGCGCGACGAGGCCGGGATCCGGGGCGACCTCGTCGACGACGACCCGGGCGAGCGCGCTCGGATCACCGCCGCGGCGCGCGAGAGGTAAGTCGTGCACGTCCGCCGGACGGCGCGACGCGGCGGTGACCGGGCGAGCGGTCAGCATCGGCGCGTCGCCCTCCCCGACAGGCGCGCGTAGAGCGCCGCGGTCTCCGGATGGACCGCGTCGAGGGGGTCGCCCTCGACCTCGAGGACGAGCGCGAGGTGCCGGAGGGTCGCGTCGACCCCCGCCCGGTTCCCGGCGGCGTCCGCAGCTCGCATGAGGAGCCGGTGGAGGCGCTCGTCCCAGGGAGCGGCGCGCAGTCCCTGGTGGGCCGACCAGGCCGCCCCGTCGGCGTCTCCCTCGTCGAGGAGCTGCTCGCCGAGCCGGAGCGCGCACGCGGTCGTCGCCCTCTCGATCTCGACGGCCGTGCACTCGAGAGCCGTCCACAGGTCCGTGGCGAGGTCCTCGAAGGGTCGCCCGCGCACGAGGGCGAGCGCTTCTCGCCACGAGCCGCGATCGCCCGTCGAGGAGAGGGCGACGAACCGTGACCAGTCTGTCGTGACGTCCGCGAGCCGGTGCACCTCGCCGGAGCGCCGGAGTCGCGGCCGGTCGTCCGAGGCGAACCCGAGGAGCCTCCGGGCCTCCGAGAGCCGGTTCGCCACGGTCTGGGACGGCACGCGCCGACCGGGCCACAGAGCGGTCGACCACGCCGACGTCGTCGCCCCCTCGGGGTGGAGCGCGAGGTACACGACGAGCTCGGTGAGCTTCGGCCTCCTGTCGAGAGATCCGTCGACGCCGCGCACCACGATCCTTCCGAGCACGGCCACCTCGACCGGTGCCGCTCGCGGGGTCGGGCGGGCCGTGGCGGGAGCGGGCCGCTCGGACGCGAGCTCTGCCGTGCCCGTCGCGTGGCGCCGCAGCTCCGCGCGCGGCTCCCCGCGCCCCCCTCCCGTGCCGGGGTGCGGCGCGAGGCGCGCACGACGCACCGTCGCTCGGGTCGCGCCCCCGTGGACGTCGACGCGCCAGCTCTCGCCGGGCCACGGAGAGGCGACGAGGAGGGCGAGTCGCGGGATCGTCCCGTCGTCGGGCGTGCCGGTCGCAGCCGCGAGCTGGTCCAGTCGGGCGACGTCCGCGGTCGCGTCGCTCGCGACGACGACCACCACCGTCGCGCCCGTGCCTCGACGGTCGGCGGCGAGGTCCGCGCCGGTGCGGCCTGCCCCGCGCGCTGCGCGGAGCTGCTCGAGATGCCGGTCGAGCTCGGTGGGGTCCGCCACGCATGCGACGTCGGGCCGTGCGGGGAGGAAGGAGCGCGCCCCCGGGAGCCCGGCGACGACGAGCATCCCGAACGGGGCGAATCGCCGTTCGGCGAGCTCCGCGGCGGCCTGCGCGACCCAGCTCTGCCTGTCCTTCTCGCCGCCGGACACCGCGGTGACACGCGCCGCGAGGAGGTCGAGGAGCACCGCGCGGGTCGCGTCTCCCCCCACGCTCACGAGCGCGGCGGCGCGCGGCTCGGGAGCGAGCGTCCCGTCCCGCTCGTGCCGCGCGAGCTCGTCGAAGCGGAGCGAGAGCGCCCCGGACGTGCTCGTGTCCGGCACCTCCTCAGCGTCGGGTGCGTCGGGTCCCTCGAGCCCTGCCACGAGGTGGTCCGCACGGACCTCCCACACGACGGGCCACGCCCTGGGGTCGCCGCCCGGCGCCTGCGCACGGCGGGGCTCTCGGAGGGCGAGCCGCGTCCACTCCCCGGGCCCGAGGTGCACGCGCGTCCCGCCCGGAGGGACCTCGCGCGCGGGCTCGCCCGTGTCGTGCCCGCGACTTCCCGTCACCGCGCCGCGCCCGCGCGCGACGGCGCCCGCCGTGTCACGCGGCGCGCCCAACCTGCCGTTCCCGCCCACAGCAGACCGCCTCCTTCGTCCGCGCGCCGGCTCGCTCCAGGTTCCGCCACGGCGGGCCGGCGCCCCGTCCCTCGGGGTTGCACGCCCCGTGAGGATCGTGCGATACGGTACCGGCGGCTCTACCGGGCTGTCACGGGCACGGGGCGCCAAGGACCGTCGAAATGGCGTCCCTGCTATACTCTCGATGCAGTTCAGCTGCCGTGAGGTCGTGTTGGAACGTGGGCTGTGCGCCCACGTTCTTGATTTTTGGGCGGGCCGCACGGACCGTGTGAGCCGGAGCAGAGAGGAGGGTGTCGTGGCGAGCGAGGAGCGTCTCCGGGCCGTGGTCGCCCCCGTCTGCGCCGCGAGCGGGGCGGAGCTGTTCGACCTCGAGGTGCGCCCCGGTCTCGTCCGGGTGACCGTCGAGCGGACGGGTGGGATCGACCTCGAGTCGCTCGCGGAGGTGTCACGCGCCGTGTCGGACGCGCTCGACGACGCGGGCGGGGAGGACCCGGACGGCCACTACGAGCTCGAGGTCACGACTCCCGGGGTCGAGCGGCGGCTCAGGCGTCCCGAGCACTTCGCGGCCGCGGTCGGCGAGCGGGTCGCGCTCAGGACCGCGCCGGGGACCGCAGGTGAGCGCCGGGTCGAGGGCGAGGTCGTCGAGGTCGACTCCAGGTCCGTCGTCGTGTCGACGGGGACCGGGGTGCGTCGCGTCGCGTTCGCGGACGTGGACCGGGCGCACACGGTCTTCGACTGGCGGGCCGCCCTCTCGGGGGCCGACGGTCCGGGACCGGAGGCGGTCGCCGGGGTCCCGTCCACCACGAGCGAGAGGGCGACGACGTCATGAGCACGACGAACTTCGAGTTCCTGGACGCGCTCCAGCAGATCGCCCGGGACAAGGGGATCGCTGTCGACACCCTTCTCGAGGCGCTCGCGAACGCGCTGGTCGCCGCGTACAAGCGGCTCCCGGACGCCGCGGAGGAGGCGTTCGTCACGATCGACTCGGACTCCGGCGAGATCCGCGTCTACGGCCAGGAGCTCGACGAGGACGGCAACGTCGTCCGGGAGTGGGACGACACGCCGAGCGACTTCGGGCGGATCGCGGCGCAGGCCGCGAAGCAGGTGATCCTCCAGCGCATCCGCGAGGCCGAGCGGGACCTCAAGTACGAGGAGTACGCAGGTCGCGAGGGCGACATCGTGACCGGGATCATCCAGCAGAGCGACAACCGCTACACGCTGCTCGACCTCGGCAAGGTCGAGGCGCTCCTCCCGCAGGCCGAGCAGGTCCCCTACGAGCGCTACGACCACGGGGCGCGCCTGAAGGCGTACATCGTGGAGGTGCGCAAGACGACCAAGGGTCCCCAGATCGTCGTCTCCCGGAGCCACCCCGGCCTCATCAAGCGGCTCTTCGAGCTCGAGGTCCCGGAGATCTCGAACGGGGTCGTCGAGATCAAGGCGTGCGCCCGCGAGCCGGGCCACCGGACGAAGATCGCGGTGTGGTCGAACGACGCGAACGTCGACCCGGTCGGAGCGTGCGTCGGGGCGCGAGGGGCGCGCGTCCGCATGGTCACGAACGAGCTTCGGGGCGAGAAGGTCGACATCGTCCCGTACTCGGACGACCCGGCCGAGTTCGTCGCGCGCGCCCTCCAGCCGGCGAAGGTGAAAGAGGTGCGTCTCGACGAGGAGACGGGGACGGCGACGGTCGTCGTGCACGACTACCAGCTCTCCCTCGCGATCGGCAAGGAGGGACAGAACGCCCGGCTCGCGGCGCGGCTCACGGGATGGCGGATTGACATCAAGAGCGAGACCCAGCTCGCCGACGAGGAGAGCGCCTACAGCGGCCAGGACTGGGCCGAGGGCGAGTGGGTCGAGGGGGCGGACGGGGAGATGGTGTTCCAGCCCGCCGGCGGGGGCGAGGCCATCTCGATGAAGCAGTGGGCCGAGGGGGACCGAGCGGACGGGGAGGACGCGCCCGAGCCGGAGGTGCCTCCCGCGGGCGACGGCGGCCCGGAGCCCGAGAAGGAGGGCGAGCCGTCGTAGCGGTCCGACGGGCACCTCCGGGCGGCGCGTCGCGAGGCGATCCGGCCGCGGCGCCCGTCGAGGGGCCGGTCCGGACCTGCGTCGGCTGCCGCTCCCGTCGGTCTCCGCGCGAGCTCGTGCGCGTCTCGGTCGCGCGCGACGGGACTCTCCGGCGCGGACGGGGAGCCGGCGGGCGGGGGGCGTGGCTGTGCGCGGGGTCCCGGGAGTGCGCGTCCGAGGCCATGCGACGCAGGGCGCTCGCCCGGGCCCTTCGCGTCGGTCCGGACAGCCGCGAGCTCGAGTCCTTCGTCGCGACGCTCCTGGCGGCGCCGTCGTCGGAGAGTGGGCACAGGTCCGACGTGGGTGTGCGAGGATAGGTGACCGGCTGAGCGCCGGTCGTGCTGCGCGGGTTCGGCCGCGCCGAGAAGGGACTGTCAGGCAGTTGGCGAAGAAGATCCGCGTCTACGAGCTCGCACGGGAGCTCGGCCTCACGAACAAGGAGGCCCTCGGCCTCGCCGTATCCCTCGGGATCGGGGTGAAGAGCCACTCGTCCTCGATCGAGGACGCGCAGGGCGACCGCGTCCGCCGGAAGGCGGAGCGCGAGGGCCTCGTTCGGGCCGTGCAGCCACCCGAGGAGCCGGCTCCCGGGCCGAGCGCGCGTCCGGCTGGGTCCGGCAGGCCGGGTGGGGCGCGCGGCGCGGCCGAGCAGCACGTCGCAGAGCAGCCCGCCGCCGATCAGCGTGCGGCCGCGACCGTGGAGCCCGTTCTTGCGCCGGCCCCTCTCGCGGCTGCGGTCGCCGAGCCGTTCGCCGCGACGGCAGACCCGGCGACGGGCGAGCACCGGGTCGTCCGGAGCCGACCCGCGAGCGAGCTCGTCGAGCCCGCGCGCCCTCCGGTCGCCCCCCGCCCGCCCGCGGCTCGCCCCGTTCCCGCGCGTCCGGCTCCGCCCGTCGGGCGAGACC
>JAJZBW010000193.1 GCA_021798745.1 Actinomycetes bacterium | reverse complement strand
GGCGGCGCGATCGAGACCCGCCCGGTGACGGACGACCCGGGCGTGCTCCCGCTGCTCGAGAAGCTGTCGAACGCGAGTCGAAAGCGTGGGCCGGGCACGACGCGCCGGATGATCCCTGTCGGGACGAGTTGAGCGATCGGCTGGACGCAGACTGCCGGTCCGGGTCACGCTACGTTGGGCGCCATGGCCACTCGCTCCCTGGCAGGTGCGCGACCGACCGTCGTGTGCTTCGTGCGCCACGGGACGACGCCGACGACGGGCACGGTGCTGCCCGGCCGGGCGCGCGGCCTCCACCTGTCCGAGCAGGGACGGTCGGAGGCCGACGCCGCGGGCGCCCGCCTCGCGGGCCTGGCGGCGGCACGCGCCGTGTACAGCTCGCCGCTCGAGCGCGCGCGGGAGACCGCGCGCCGCGTCGCCCGGCACCTCGGGCTCCCGGTGTCGGTCGAGCGCGGGCTGCTCGAGTGCGACTTCGGGGAGTGGACCGGGGCGCAGCTGTCCGCGCTCCGGGCGCTCGACGCGTGGGAGACCGTCCAGCACCACCCGTCGGGGTTCCGGTTCCCGGGGGGCGAGTCGTTCCCCGAGGTCCAGGCGCGGCTCGCGGGCGCGGTCGAGCGGATCGTGTCCCGTCACCCCGGGGAGGTCGTCGTCGCCGTGTCGCACGCGGACCCGATAAAGATCGCGGTCGGGGACGCCATGGGCGTGCCGCTCGACCTCGTCCAGCGGACCGTGATCTCGCCGTGCTCGGTGAGCGCGGTCGCGTACGCGCCCTCCGGGCCGACGGTGCTCTGCGTGAACTCGACCGGGGACCTCCGGCCTCTCGGGATCGCACACGGACCCCGGAAGGGGCGCGGGTGAGCACCTCCTACGAGTTCTCGTCGCCCGACAAGGTCACGGTCGGGACCGTGGGCGAGGTGGGGGCGAGGACGTTCTACCTCCAGGCGCGCGAGGCTTCCTCCACGGTCACGCTGAAGGTCGAGAAGCAGCAGGTCGGGGCGCTCGCGACCCTTCTCGGCCGCCTCCTCGCGGACCTCGCGCGGCCGGGCGAGCTCGACGAGGGCGACCTCGAGCTCGACGACTTCGAGGACGCGGACTTCGTCGTCGGCGCGCTCGCGGTCTCCTACGACGCGGACTCCGACCGGGTCGTGGTGCTCGCGGAGGAGCTCGTCGGCGAGCAGGACGAGCCCGGCGACGAGGCGAGCCTCGCTCTCACCCGGGAGCAGGCCGCGACGCTCGCGATCCGGGGGACTCGGCTCGTCGAGGCCGGGCGCCCGCCGTGCCCGCTGTGCGGCTTCCCGCTCGACCCTCGCGGGCATGCGTGCCCGAGGACGAACGGACACCTGCCGCCACTCACGTGAGCGCCCGCCCGCAGGGGAGCGCCCGACGGCGGGCGCTCCTCGAGGCCGGCGACGTGCGGGTCGAGGGCAGGATGCCCGCGAGCTCGAACCTCACGCTGCTCGTCACCGTGCGCGGCGGAGACGACGAGGTCCGCGCCGTCTACAAGCCCGGGGCGGGGGAGGAGCCGCTCGGTGACTTCCGGGGGCCCCTCTTCCGTCGCGAGGTCGCCGCGTACGAGCTGTCGGTCGCGATGGGGCTCGCGGTCGTGCCCGAGACCGTGATGCGCTCGGAGGCCCCGCTCGGAGAGGGCTCGCTCCAGGTCTTCGTGGAGGCGGACTTCTCCGAGCACTACTTCAGCCTGCTCGAGCAGCCGCGGTACGCGGACTCGCTCCGGGAGATCGCAGGGTTCGACCTCGTCGCGAACAACGCCGACCGGAAGAGCGGGCACGTGCTCCTCGACGCGGACGGGCACCTCTGGGGGATCGACAACGGGCTGTGCTTCCACCGCTCCCCGAAGCTACGGACCGTGATGTGGGACTTCGTCGGCGAGCCCCTCCCCGAGCCGGTGCTCCTCGGGTGCGAGGCGCTCGTGCGAGCCGTCCCCCCGACCCTCGCGGACCTGCTCGCCCCGGCGGAGCTCGCGGCGCTGCTCGACCGGTGCGCGTCGCTTCTCGACGGGCCCCGCTTCCCGGAGCCCGACCCGGCTCGCCGCGCCTATCCCTGGCCGCTCGTCTGACCCGCTCTGCGGACCGGCGCGGCTCGGCGCTCGGGTCCTCCCGCTCGTCGGGGCGGTCGGAGGCGGGCGCGACGTCGCGAGCAGCCCGCGCGCCGGACGTCCACCGGGCCAGGTCGCCGATCTTCACGCGACTGCAACCAGGCCGTGAATGGCTCGACTCCCGGCGGGGGCATGATCGCGCGGTGGACGTACGCGAGACGGCACCGGAGGTCGAGGGCGTCGGTCGTGGGCCGCGGCCCCTCGTGACCGCGCCCCACCTGCTCGAGGCGGCGGCGAACGCGACGGAGCTCGTCGTGCTCGAGTCCTGCCATAGCACCTGGCTGTTCGACCCCGAGGGGCACCGGTTCTGCCGGGTCCTCAAGGGACCCCGTTTCGGGTCGTCGGTGGCGACGCAATGGCGAAGCTACGACCACGTGCTCGTCTACCCGGACTCCGACGCGTTCGTCGTGTTCCTCGACTCCTCGGGCACGCGGCTACTCCGGTCGTGGCGCCACACCGCACACTGCGACCAGTGCGGTGGGGACGTCACGGCCGGGCAGTCCCTCGCGGACCTCCGCCGCGTCGCGCGCGCCTGAGCGGCGCTCCCCCCTAGCCGCCGCGCGCCTCCCTCGGCGCCCCTCACGGGGCGCCGAGGGAGTCCCGTGTCCGTCACGTGCCCCGCGGAGTTTCGTCGTCCGCCGGGAGAGGCAAGAATCGGGCCATGAGCGAGCGAGGCACGGACGATCGAGGTGAGGAGCGGCCCGTCGTCGTCATCGGCGCCGAGCCGCACGACGGCTCGGGGGGGCCTCCTCCGGGCGCCGAGGACGCAGAGTCCCTCACCGAGGCCGTCGAGCGCCCGGCGAAGGTGATGCGCGTCGGGTCGATGATCAAGCAGCTGCTCGACGAGGTCCGCCAGGCCCCGCTGGACCCCGTGAGCAGGACGAGGATGAAGGAGATCTACGAGAGCTCCGTACGCGAGCTCGCGGACGGGCTCTCTCCCGACCTCGTCGACGAGCTCGACCGGCTCGCGCTCCCGTTCTCCTCGGACGAGCCGACCGACGCGGAGATCCGGCTCGCGCAGGCCCAGCTCGTCGGGTGGCTCGAGGGACTGTTCCACGGGATCCAGGCGACCCTGTTCGCGCAGCAGATGGCGGCGAGGGCCCAGCTCGAGGAGATGCGACGCCAGAGCCTTCCCGTCGGGAGCCCCCCGACCGCGGCCGAGCGCCCCGGGACGTACCTGTAGGCGACGCGCCGCGCCCGCGCTAACCTGCCGCGAGGCGGGAAGCACAGCGCTGTAATTCGTCCACAGCCGGTGGACGAGGCGTGTGGACGAGCTGTGGAGGCACAGATGAGTGGCCCCGGAACGCTGCGCCCGGCGGGGCGGTCGGGCGGTTCGGCGAGGTCCTTCGTCCACCTCCACCAGCACACCGAGTACTCGATGCTCGACGGGGCGTCGCGGGTGCCCGACGTCGTCGCGGCGGCGGCCGCGGACGGGCAGCCCGCCCTCGCGATCACCGACCACGGGAACATGTACGGGGTCCTCGAGTTCTACAAGGAGTGCAGGTCTCGGGGGATCACCCCGATCGTCGGGACCGAGGCGTACATGGCCGCGAGCTCCCGGTACGACCGGCCGGTACGCCGCGGGCGGGTCGACGACACGGGCGGAGAGGGCGAGCGGGGCGAGAAGCTCTACTACCACCTCACGCTCCTCGCGGAGACGACCGAGGGCTACCGCAACCTCATGGAGCTGTCCTCGGCCGCGTACCTCGAGGGCTACTACTACAAGCCCCGGGTCGACTGGGAGCTCCTCGAGCGGCACCACCGCGGTCTCGTCGCGACGACCGGGTGCCTCGGGGGGGTCGTGCTCCAGTCGCTGCTCGCGGGCGACGTCGGCGAGGCGACGCGGCTCGCGTCGCGGCTCCAGGACATCTTCGGACGCGACTCTCTGTTCGTCGAGCTCCAGGACCACGCTCTCGCCGACCAGCGCAGGACGAACCCGCAGCTCGTCGAGCTCGCGAAGGCGATCGGAGCGCCGCTCGTCGCGACGAACGACAGCCACTACTGCCGGAGGGAGGACGCCGTCGCGCAGGACGCGCTGCTGTGCGTGCAGACCGGGGCCACGATCGACGATCCGAAGAGGTTCAAGTTCGACGGGGAGGAGCACTACCTGAAGTCTGCGGTCGAGATGAGGGAGCTCTTCTCCGAGCTCCCCGAGGCGTGCGACAACACGCTGTGGATCGCGGAGCGGGCGAGCGTCGAGATCGAGCTCGGGAAGCCGACCCTTCCCGAGTTCCCCGTCCCCGCCGAGTTCGACGCGGACGACTACGCGACGTCCGCGACCGAGTACCTGCGGCACCTGACGTACGCGGGCGCGCGTGAGCGGTACGGCGACCTCCTTCCGGACGCGGTGCGCGACCGGCTCGACTACGAGCTCGGGGTCATCGCGTCGATGGGGTTCTCCGCGTACTTCCTCGTCGTGTGGGACCTCATCGCCCACGCTCGCTCCGAGGGGATCCGGGTCGGGCCGGGGCGGGGGTCCGCAGCGGGGTGCTGCGTCGCGTACTGCCTACGGATCGTCGACCTCGACCCGATCCGCTACGACCTCCTGTTCGAGAGGTTCCTGAACCCGGGCCGCAAGCAGATGCCCGACATCGACATGGACTTCGACGAGCGGTACCGGGGCGAGATGATCCGGTACGCGTCCGAGCGCTACGGGTGGGACCGCGTCGCGCAGATCGTGACGTTCTCGACGATCAAGGCGCGGGCCGCGGTACGGGACGCGGCGCGCGTCCTCGGGCTCCCCTACGCGCTCGGCGACCGGGTCGCGAAGGCGATGCCCCCGTTGATCATGGGGCGGGACACGCCGCTGCACGCGTGCCTCGAGCGCTCCGACGGATACGACGACGGCTTCGTCGCCGCGGCCTCCCTGCGGGAGATGTACGAGGCCGATCCCGACGCCCGCAAGGTGATCGACGTCGCCCGGGGCCTCGAAGGCCTCCGTCGCCAGGACGGCATCCACGCGGCTGCGGTCGTGATCACCCACGAGCCGCTCACGCGCTACCTTCCGATCCAGCGCAAGCCCGAGCCGGGCTCGGACCCCGCGGACGCGCCGATCGTCACGCAGTACGAGATGCACGGCGTCGAGGAGCTGGGCCTCCTGAAGATGGACTTCCTCGGGCTGCGCAACCTCTCGGTCATCGAGCGCGCGCTCGACCTCGTCGAGGAGCGGACGGGCGAGCGGCCG
>JAJZBW010000192.1 GCA_021798745.1 Actinomycetes bacterium | reverse complement strand
CGAGCTCCTCGAACACGCGGTGGTGGCGCTGCTCGTCCTCCATGATCAGCCGCGCGAGGTAGCTGATGTCCGGCGAGCCCACGTCGTCCGCGAGCGATCCGTAGGAGTCCACGAACCCCGACTCGGCGTCGATGTGCGAGCGGATCTGGTCGTAGACCTCCTGCTCCCACATGCTCGCGCCCTGCAAGGTATCGGTCATGTGCGCCCTCCCGGTCCTCGTGGCGTCGCGCCCGGGCGGGGGAGCCTCCGGTCGTGTCGACCACGACCGTCCCGACCCGGGCCGTCTCCGACTCGCGTCCTCTCCGACCGAGTGTCGTCCCGCCCCCGCCCACGCGCTAGGGCCGATCGGCCCTGTCGAACGTCGGGCGCGCGACGGGACCCGGGCCGTGCGCGCGCCCGGCGCGAGGCGTTCCCGGGGCGTGCGCGGAGCGTCCCGGGAGCCGCCGCTCGCGTGGTGCGTGGGGCGCGACGCGCGACGCGGTCGCTCCGGCGGGCCACACTTGTCCCATGACGGCACAGTTCATCTACACGATGCGCGACCTCAGGCGCTTCTACCCTCCGGATCGAGAGGTGCTCCGCGGGATCAGCCTCTCGTTCTTCCCGGGGGCGAAGATCGGCGTGATCGGTTCGAACGGGTCGGGGAAGTCCTCGCTCCTTCGGATCATGGCCGGGGAGGACGACGGGTACACGGGCGAGGCGCGCCTCACCCCCGGCTTCCGCGTCGGGTACCTGCCCCAGGAGCCGCACCTGGACGAGTCGAAGGACGTCGCCGGGAACGTGGCGGACGGGGTCGGGGAGACGCTCGGTCTGCTCGAGAGGTTCGACGCCGTGTGCGCCGCGATGGGGGATCCGGGAGCGGACCTCGACAGGCTGATCTCCGAGCAGGCCGACCTCCAGGACCGGATCGACGCGGCGAGAGCGTGGGACGTGCACCGCGACCTCGAGATCGCGATGGACGCGCTCCGGCTCCCTCCGGGCGACGCCGACGTCGCGACCCTGTCGGGCGGGGAGCGCCGACGGGTCGCGCTGTGCAGGCTCCTGCTCTCCCGGCCCGACCTCCTCCTGCTCGACGAGCCGACGAACCACCTCGACGCCGAGTCCGTCGCGTGGCTCGAGCGCACGCTCCAGGAGTACGCGGGGACGGTCGTGGCGGTCACGCACGATCGGTACTTCCTCGACAACGTCGCCGACTGGATACTCGAGCTCGACCGCGGCGCAGGGATCCCCTGGCAGGGGAACTACTCCTCGTGGCTCGAGCAGAAGATGGCACGGCTCGCCGCCGAGGAGCGCGCGGACCGGGCGCGCGCGCAGGCGCTCGAGCGCGAGCTCGAGTGGATCCGGATGTCCCCGAGGGCTCGCCAGACCAAGGGCAAGGCGCGGGTCGACGCCTACGGCGAGCTCGTGGCCGCGGCGGAGGCTGCCGAGCGGCGACCCGAACGGCTCGAGATCACGATCCCGCCCGGTCCTCGTCTCGGCGACACCGTCGTCGTCGCGGACGGGGTCGTGAAGGGGTTCGGCGACCGGCTGCTCGTGGACGACCTGTCGTTCCTGCTCCCTCCCGGAGGGATCGTCGGCGTCATCGGTCCGAACGGCGCGGGGAAGACGACGCTGTTCACGATGATCGTCGGACGGGAAGCGCCGGACTCGGGCACGCTCACGCTCGGCGCGAGCGTCGTGCTCGCGTACGCGGACCAGTCCCGCGACGCGCTCGTCCCGGAGGCGACCGTCTACGACGAGATCACGGGGGGATCGGACAGGATGGTGGTGGGAGGACGGGAGATCCACGGGCGCGCGTACGTCGCGAGCTTCGGGTTCCGCGGAAGCGACCAGCAGAAGAAGGTGGGACAGCTCTCGGGCGGCGAGCGCAACCGCGTCCAGCTCGCGAAGGTCCTCACGGCCGGCGGCAACGTGCTCCTGCTCGACGAGCCGACGAACGACCTCGACGTCGACACGCTGCGCGCGCTCGAGGAGGCCCTCCTCGGCTTCCCGGGGTGCGCGGTCGTCGTGAGCCACGACCGCTGGTTCCTCGACCGGGTCTCGACCCACATCCTCGCGTTCGAGGGGAACTCCGAGGTGCGGTGGTTCGAGGGGAACTTCACCGACTACGAGGCAGACCGCCACAAGCGGCTCGGCGCCGAGGCGGACCGGCCGCACCGCGTGCGGTACAAGCCGATCACGCGCGGATGACCCGCGCGCCCGGCGTCAGGCGGCGAGCCGAGCGAGCTCGTCCCCGCAGCGCAGGCACGTCTCGGAGCGGAAGTCCTCCTTCGAGTACCCGGAGAAGTCACGGTCCTCCCAGGGCCGGATGTCGAGCACCTCGTCGTCGAACTCCCGGTGGCCGATGAGCTTGCAGATCACGTGTGTCATGACGCCATCGTACCGGGATATCGCGCGAATAGTGTCGCGCGCCGAAACAATCTCTGTTGCAGATGGCATCGCGCGGCAGCGGCGATGGCGACCCGGTTCCGGTCACGCCAGGAGGCAGCGCCCGATTTTGGCGGGCGCGAGCCGCTACTGTGACGGCGTGCAAGAAGACGAGATCGTCCAGGACGGCAGGAGAGCACGGGGCGAACGGACCCGGCTCGCAGTGATCGAGGCGCTGCTCGGGCTCGCGGCGGATGGGGCGTCCCATCCGACGGCCCGCCAGGTGGCGGACCGTGCCGGAGTCGCGCTGCGAACCGTGTACCACCACTTCGAGGACGTCGAGTCCCTCCGGGGGGTCGCGTTCGGGCTCCAGCTCGACCGGCACCGGGAGCTCCTCCAGCCCGTCGCGGCGGACCTCCCGCTCCACGACCGGGTCGTCACCGTGGCCCGGCAGCTCCGCGCGCTGTTCGAGGCGATCACCCCCATCCGGCGCACGGCGCTGATCGACGAGCGAGCCTCGGTCGAGTCCCAGGGCCGTCTCGGCGAGCTCCCGGCGATACGCCGGCGGCACCTCGAGTCGGTCTTCGCGCCCGAGCTCGCGAAGCGGGCGGACCGCGCGCGCGTCGTCGACGCGATCGACGTCGCGACGTCGTGGCAGGCGTGGGAGTTCCTCCGGACGGTGCGGGCGCGCGGGCCGCTCGCGGCGGAGCGGGTCCTCATCTTCTCGCTCGACACCCTTCTTTCCTGAGCTCGCCGCTCGCGGCGCGTGCGCGGCCGGGCCTCCGCCTCACCCGGTGGCGGCGGTCCAGGACACCTCGATCTCGGTTCCTCCCGAGTCCGGGGACCCGATCCGCCATCTCCCGCCGGTCGCACGGACGATCGTGTCCGCGATCGCGAGGCCGAGGCCTGCTCCGCCGGGAACGGCGCTCGCACGGCGGAACCTCTGGAAGATCTCGTCCCCGGCGTCCGGGTCGATGCCGGGCCCCGAGTCCGAGACCGTGAGGGTCGGGCGCCCGCCCGGGGTCGCCGTCGCCACGACCACCCGGCCCGAGTCGCTCGTGTACCGGCACGCGTTGTCGACGAGGACGGACACGAGCCGGTCGAGCCACTCGGCGGGGGCGGCGACGACGGCGGGGCCCGGGCCGGCGTCCACCGCGAGCTCGACGCCGCGGAGGGCGGCCACCGGGGCGAAGCGCGAGGCGCACTCCTCGACGACGGTCCCTATGTCGACCGGGGCCGAGCGCGGGGGCCGGGGGATCGCGTCGAGGCGCGCGAGCCATATCAGGTCGTCGACGATGCCCCGGAGCCGCCCGGACTCGGCGGAGATCCGCTCGAGCGCCTCGCGGTAGGCGGGTGCCTCGCGGTCCTGGGCGAGCGCGAGCCCGACCTCCGCCTCGATCACGCTGAGGGGGGTGCGCAGCTCGTGGGACGCGTCGGCCGTGAAGTCGAGCTGCTGTTGTCGGGAGCGCTCGATCGGGGAGGCCGCGCGCCGTCCGATGGCGTTCGCGGCAAAGAAGAACGTGAGGAGGATCACGGGGAGCAGCGTTCCCTCGATCACGAGCAGCGTCGCGCGCACGTCGACGATCTGCTCGACGCTCGTCGCCGCGACGAGCCGGCCGCCCGAGGACGCCGCACCGGTGACCGTGAACGGGCGGCCCGCGATCGTCGCCCCCTCGGGCCCGCGCGCCGCACGGTACTCGGCGGGGAGCGGGGGGCCCCGTCCGTCGAGGAGACGGGCGTGACGAGTCCCCGACGGGACCCAGTAGAGGAAGATCGGCGCGTCGTCGAGGTCCCCTCCCGTCGGGCGCGCGGAGCCGGCGAGCTCGTCGGTGGCGCTCGGGGCCGGGAGCGGCGGGCCGTGGCTGGCGACGGCGTGGAGCGCTATGTCGAGCCGGGCGGAGAGCCGCTCGTTCACGCCGTCCTGGAGGTGGCGCAGCACCACGAGGTCCGCGACCGCGACGCTCACGAGGTAGATCACGAGGACGACGAGCGTGGCGCTGAGCGCGACGTCGCGGGCGTGCCTGCGGACCCGCCGGGCGGACCCGAGGGGCTCGTCGCGCGGTCGCTCGTGGCCCGGGCGGGTCATCGGTGCCCCCGTGTCACGGGCCGACGAGCCGGTATCCCGCGCCTCGGACGGTCTCGATGCGGGCGTCGCAGTGCGCGAGCTTGCCCCGGATGCGCGCGATGTGGACGTCGATGGTGTTCGAGCCCACCGCGTCTGCCTCCTCGGGCCACGCGTTGAGGGCGATCGAGCGCCGGAGCACGACGGAGGGCGAGCGCCGCGCGAGGATCTCGACGACCGCGAACTCGCGCGCCGTGAGCTCGACGGGGTCTCCCGCGGCCCGGACCTCGCGTGTGGTCGGGTCGACCACGAGCGTGCCGCACACGAGCATGGGGCTCCGGTCGCCCGCCGGCCTGCGCAGCAGGGCGCGCAGGCGCGCGAGCAGCTCGCCGTAGTCGAACGGCTTCGCGAGGTAGTCGTCGGCGCCCGCGTCGAGCGCGGCGACCCGGTCGCCTGGTGCGTCGCGTGCCGTGAGCATGAGTATCGGCGTGGAGACGCTCCGGGCTCGCGCCCACGCGACGACGTCGACGCCGGACGGGCCCGGCAGGCGCCAGTCGAGGACGCACACCCCGTACTCGTTCACCGACAGGTACGCGATCGCGTCGCCGCCCGAGCGGGCGGCGTCGACGACGTAGCCGGCCTCGCGTAGACCACGGACGAGCACGTCCCGGAGGCCGTCGTCGTCCTCGGCCACGAGCACGCGCACGGGTGAAGTGTGCCAGCTCCACCGCGTGCCCGTGCCCTCGCGGCAGGCCCCGAGCGTCTCGGGGTCGCGGGGTGGGGGCGGTCACCTCGCAGTCCGGGACGGTCCCTACACTGGCATTGTGACGAACCCACGGTCGTGCGCGTGACCGGGTCGCGGGCCCGTGCGGCGCGCCCGGAGGAGCCCGCCGGCCCCGCGCCCGACGAC
>JAJZBW010000191.1 GCA_021798745.1 Actinomycetes bacterium | reverse complement strand
GTGACCGTCGAACGCCCGGTAGCAGAGGTGCGCGACGAGCGGGTGCCGGTCGTCGGCGAGCCGCACCGTGAGCAGGACTGCGTCGCCTTCACGCACGACCTCGTGCCCGGACACGTGCCACTGGACGGCCCGGGTGCCGTCCGGGTACTCCGCCACGAGTCCGGGCTCCTCGAAGTGCAGGTCGCCGGCGACCCCGTACTCCGGCGTCTCGTCGTCGGCATGGGTCACACGCCGAGCCCGGTAGAGGTCCCCGGACGACCGGGCGGCGCGCAGGAGCGCGTCCACGGGCGCGGCGGCTCCCCAGTGGAGGTTGCGGGGCGGTGCGCCGTCCTCGGGAGAGACGAACGCGTAGGTCGACGACGCGAGGTCGATCGCCCAGAGCCGCTCCCGCGCGTCGTAGTGGACGGCGCTCGGCCGGACCTTGGATCGGGCCGACACGCCCGTCACGACCGCGCGCGCCTCGGCGATCCCGTGCTTGCGCGGACGACGAGCTCGGGGGTCCCGACCGGGTGCGGCTCGACGTGCTCGCCGCCGAGCCTCGCGGTCACCGTCGCGAAGCAGGACCTGCCGAGAGCGACGAAGTCGAGCTTGGTGGTGGTGAGCGCCGGCGTGTAGAAGGCCGACTGCGGCTCGTCGTCGAACCCGGCGACGCTCACATCGCCGGGGATCTTGCGCCTCTCCGCGTGCAACGCGCTGAGGACACCGAGGGCGATCTCGTCGTTGCCGCACAGTATGGCCGACACTCCCGGGTCCCGGGAGAGGAACACGCCCGCCTCGTGCCCCGAGAGTGCGCCCCAGTCCGCCTGCAACGGGGTGGGAGGGTCTATCCCCGCGCGCCGGAGCGCCGATCGCCACCCCGCGGTCCTCCGGCTGCTCCGCGTCGTCGACGGGAGGGCGACGTAGTGGACCGTCGGATGCCCGAGCTCGAGGAGGTACCGGGTCGCGTCCCGCGCGGCCGCCTCGTCGTCTATCCAGCACCACGGGGCGCCGGCGGGCGGCGCGGAGGCCGGCGACTCCACGGCGGCCGCCATCGGTATCCGCTCCGGGACCTCGCGTAGCGCGAGCTGCCCCGTCTTGTCGAACGCGACGACGACGAGCGCGCCTCCCGTGTCGATGGCGTTCTCGATCGCGGCGCGCACGTGCGAGCTCGATCCCGACTCGATGACGACGATCCCGACGGAGAACGAGGCCGCCCGTGCGGCCTCCTCGATCCCGGTGAGCGTCGCGAGGTAGCCGTAGCGCGTGGTGTCCGACATGAGGACGGTCACGGACTGCGTGTCGCCGTTAGCGAGCGCTCGCGCCGACGCGTTCGGGCGGAACCCGAGCTCGTCGATCACCTTCTGGACGCGCTCGCGGGTGGCCGGGCTCACCTTCGCGTGCCGGTTGATCACGCGGGACACCGTCTGGTGGGAGACGCCCGCGATCCGCGCGACGTCTCGGATGCTCGCCGACCGGGACCGCGCCGTGCCGCTCACCGAAAGTCCTGCGTCGACCCGCTGCATGCCGCCTCAGCTCCCGCGCTCAGCAGCCGCTTCCGTCGCGGGAGCGTAGCCGCGGTGCCCGAAGCCGACGAGGCACGCGGAGGGCGTCGCGGCGAGGTGCGCCTCGAGCCTCGACTCGCTCCTCTCGAAGGCGAGGCGCGCCGACGAGCTCGACGGAAACAGGATCTCGGGGTCTCCGAGGCGCGCGACCGCTTCCGGGAGAACGAACGCGACGCTCTCGCTCTTCTCTCCGCTCTTCTCGCCGCGATGCCACAGCGCGACGACCGCGACCCGCTCCGACGCGAGCCCGACGGCGGTCCACGCGTCCTCCCATCCCGGCAGCCCGATCGGCCAGAAAGCGTGCGAGCGGGACAGCTCCGTCCGCAGCTCCTTGTGCAGGGCCACTGCTTCGGACACGAGAGCCCGTCGGCGCGGCTCCATCCGGTCGAGGTGGCCGGACAGGTACATGCGACCCACGAGACCGGTCACGAGCTTGAACGCGACCTCGTCCTCGGAGTCACCCGGCTGCGGGTACGACCAGTTCGCCGCCTGCTCGAACGGCACGGCCGCGAGCGCTGCCGCCGCTATCGGCGGGTAGCGGCGGAAGTCCTGCTGGTCGCTCGTGGAGTGCAGCTGGCAGCGGCCAAGCGTCGCGAAGTCCGTGCGCAGCCCGCCGGAGGCGCAGCTCTCGAGCGTCAGCCCGGGATGGCGGTCGAGCACGGAGTCCAACCACGCGAGCACGGCACGGTTGTGGCCGAGGAGACCGGTACCGGCTTGCTCCCCGCGGGCGTCCGTTCCGACGCCCGTGTCGACGTTGTAGTCGATCTTCAGGTAGCCGATCCCGAGCTCGTCGACGAGCCGGTCCACGACCGAGTCGACGTGGCTCCGTGCGGCGGGGTTCCTCAGGTCGAGCAGGTACCGGTCCTGCTCGAGGACGCGCACACCGTCGCGGGCGAAGAACGCCTCGGCGGGTAGCTCGCCCGCGACCGGGCTGTCGACCCCGACGACCTCGGGCTCGATCCACAGCCCGGCGACGAGCCCACGCTCCCGGATCGCGCCGAGCACCTCACCGATGCCGCTCGGGAACCGGTCGGTCGACGGCGTCCAGCGCCCCACGCTCTGCCACCACGGCTCTCCGAGGGACGCGAACCACCCGGCGTCGATGCAGAAGCACTCCGCTCCGACCTCCGCTGCGGCGTCGACGAGGGGGAGGAGCCGCGCCGTCGTCGGGTCGCCCATCAGCGTGTTCATGTAGTCGTTGAACACCACCGGAAGGCGCTCGTGGTCCGGGTGGGGGCGCCGCGCCGCGCGCCGGTACGCGGTCAGGGCTGCGAACGATCCGGCAAGCCCCCGGCGCGACACGCCGATCGTCGCCGGAACGCTCTCGAAGACCTCACCGGGGGCGAGTCGCGCCGAGAAGTCGTGCTCCTCGCGCGTCGGCCCGAGCGCTGCGAGATACGCGCCGGTCCCGGATGCCTTCGTGCCCGCGTCGCGCGGGTCACGCGCCGAGAACTCGCCGACCTGCCAGTGCCACGGACCGTTGTGCTCGACCTGCCACGCGAAGGACACGTCCTCCGCCCCGACGGACGCTCCCATCGGCAGGTGCGTGCCGGAGGGCCAGCTCCCGGTCGAGGTGATCCCGAAGCGCCCGCGCGAGTCGTGCTCGTGCGCGGCCCGCGCGAGGTCCGGGAGCACTGCTCGGAGCGGGACGGCACGCCACCTGCCCTCCGCGAGCCAGGAGTTCTCCGCGTAGTGCAGGCTCACGTCCGCGAGGTCGCCGGACGGCCCGTCGAGCCCGGGCAACAGGAGCGACGTCACGGCGTCGACCACGAGCACCGCGTCGGAGTCGTTCCTCAGCCGCGCGAACGTGGTGAGCGCGCCGTGCCCGCGCAGCAGGCGGTACACGACGTCGACCCGCAACCCCGTCTCGGCGTCGACGAGGGACACCTCGAGCACGCTCCAGGACCCGTCCTCGCCCCTCCGATGCCGGTCGTGCCGCATCCGCTCCCCGACCACGGACTCCGCGTACCGGCCACCGCACCACCCACGCCCGACACCCGCGACCACGACGTCGACGAGCGGGAGCGCGGTGCCGGCACGCGGCGTTCCTTGCGCCCCGAAGGACACGACGCGTGCGATCGAGTCACCCCCGACGCGGACCTCGAGCCGAAGGTGCTCGTCCTCGAGCAGGAGCGTCTCCCCGGGATCGAGGGAATCCCCCGCTCGTTCGGCTCTCGTCGCCATTCCCACGCTCCCTTGACACCTCTGGTGTGACCGGTCACACTAGCGCCTGCTGCGAGGCTGCGCCGCACCCGTTGGAGGCGGGGAGGTGACGAGCGCATGGGGGGCGACGCGTCTGTGCTCGATCGCGCAGACGCGTCGCGGGGCACCGCACCGGCGGTGCTGCATCCCCGTCACCAGCCGGGCAGCCGGGCCGGCCGGGCCCGGGTCTTGTGAGGGTCGGATCGGGCGCGCCCGTGGGCGTGCCGTCGAGAAAGGCACGGGAACCAGCATGAAGATGGGAAGGATGGCAGCGCGCGCTGCGATAGCGGGCTGCGCGGCGCTCACCGTCGCCGGCATCGTGCCGGCGAGCGCGGCGACCCGACACACGAGCGGGACGGTCGACATCACCTGGGAGACGATGTGGTCCGGGGGGACTCTCGCGATCTTGAACCAGATGGTCAAGGAGTTCAACTCGACGCACCCAGGAATCCACGTCACGGAGACGAACGTCCCGAGCGCGACCGGGGATGCGAAGCTCGAGTCGCAGATCGCGGCGGGAAGCCCTCCGGACGTGTTCACCGAGTGGTGGCCCGTGCTCGGCGAGTACGCGGCGAACGGCGAGATCCAGTCGATGACGCCCTACCTGAAGGGCCAGTACGCGGGGCTCTCCAGCTGGATGTACCCGATCGCGAAGGCCGGCGGCACCTACAATAACCAGCTCTATGCGATCCCGATGTCCATGAACTCCTGGGCGCTCTACTACAACAAGTCCATCCTCGCCTCGGCGGGGGTCAAGACCCCGCCGAGGACGCTCGCGCAGCTCGACGCGGACTCCGCGAAGGAATGGGTCATCAAGAACGGCAAGCTCATCCAGATGGGCCTCTACCCGAACACCGACGGCAACGGGTTCGAGTTCTACACGAGCTTCTTCGGGGCCACGAACTGCTTCACGGGCTCGAAGTACAGCTTCGCGAGCTGCGCCGCGGCGAAGAAGGAGATGAGCTGGATCGCATCCTTCTCGAAGTACCCGTACGCGCAGGTGAACGCCCTCGAGTCCGCTCTCGGCGAGGTCGCCGGCGGGAGCGACGACGCGTTCGTGGCCGGGAAGTCGGGATTCGAGCTCAGCGGACCGTGGATCGGCGCGTTGAACATCCCCGTCACGAACAAGGGGATGGAGAAGAACTTCGGCGTGATCCCGTTCCCGGGAACGGTCGGCGGGCCGAGCACGATCGGACAGGGGAACTACAACATCATCCCAAAGGGTGCGGCCCACCCCCAGCAGGCCTTCCAGTTCATCGCATGGCTCGCCGGGTACCACAACGAGAAGTTCGCTGCGTCGGTCGACCCGAAGGGGGGTTGGGTCCCACCGTCGGCTTCCGTCGTGAACGCTCCTGCCTACCAGAGCTGGATCCGGCAGAACCCGTGGCTCAAGGCGTTCTTCCCCCAGATGGCGAGCAAGTACTCGGCGACGCCTGCGCTCACGTCGACCGAGTCCCAGCTGCAGCTGGCTGAGCCTGGATCCACGCATTGACCAGGGATAACGCACCCGCCTGATCCACCAAGAAGGCCTCCCCAGCTGGGAGAATGACGATTGCTGAGGTCGTCACATCCCCAAGCCAAGGGAGGCACTTTCTGTGT
>JAJZBW010000190.1 GCA_021798745.1 Actinomycetes bacterium | reverse complement strand
GACCCGGCCGCTGTCCCGCCGCCCGACCCCGATTCGCCCGATGCGGGCGCGGAGGACGAGGTCGCCGCAGCGGCGGAAGCGGCGGCGGCAGACGCAGCAGAGCTCGCCTGAGCCGCGGCTCGCTCGAGCGAGCCAAGTGCGGACAGGTCGAGGGCGAGCGTTCGTCGGGCCCGGGCGAGGGCGGTGTCCGCGACGGAGCGCGCCACGGCAGAGGGGGCTGCCGCAAGAGGAGCGCTCGACGCCGTCGGAACGGCGCGCTGCACGGCCACGTCCGCGACAGCGGCCCCGGCAAGGGCGATCGCCGTCACGACCGCGGCGGGGGCGACGCGGCGTCGGTCGTTCGCGCGCTCCATCGTGCGGGTCGCGCGAGCGCGGCGCGCCGCTATGCGACGCCGGGCCGCTCCGAGCTCCTCGGGGACCGGGGTGCTCCCGTGCCCCCGGGCGCGGTCAGTCGTCCCCACCGCTGTGCGCGACCCCGCTCGCGCCGGTCGTCGAGTGCACGGCCGGCGCCGGTGCAGCCGCGATGGCTGCGCTGCGCTGCTGGAGCAGGGCGTCCTCGCGCTGGATGGCCGCTTCCTCGCCCCGGAGCGCCGTGCTGCGCTGGGCGAGCTGGGCGACCTCGGCCGAGAGCTGGGCGCGTTCCGTCGTGAGCGCCTGCTGCTCCTGCGCGAGGGCGCTGCGCTGGGACGTGATCGACCGGGAGGAGGCGCTCAGGCTCGCCGCGGACCGCTCGGCGCGAGCGAGCGTCTGTGCGAGCTGCGACCGGGCGGCGGCAGCCTCGCGGCCGAGCGCGTCCGCCTGGGAGACGACGGAGCCGACGACCGCCGGGTTCGCGGTCGTCGCGGCGACAGCGGTCGTCGCGGACGCGGACGGTGCCGACGTCGTAGGCGCGGGTACTCCCGCGACCGCCGCGGCGCCACCCGCGACCGCGCCGCCGGCGGCGAGGACGGCGACGATGCGAGCCCGCCCGACGCTCACTGGGAGGCCTCCTTCCCGTGACGCCGCGGCGCGGTCGACGGCGGGGTCGCGGGTGCCGGCGAGGGTTGCGCGGCGGAGGGATGCGCTCGGTTCTCGTCCATGGGCGCAGTATCCGCCGGATTCCTGATGCCCCGATGAGCTGAGGGTGAAAGTGTTCTCACACTCGGTGCGCGGGGTTCCACGCTCGTCGTGGCCGCCCCTCCGCCGCCGGTCCCGGGCGCGGGCGTGCGGGCGGTAGCGTGGCGAGGTGCGCGACGTGGCCGCTGGGGAGGACCGGGGAGGTCGCGGGCCAGGCGACGGGGGACTCCTCGGCTCCGCGGGGCACGCGAGGTTCACGTGCCCGCGTTGTGGGGCGGTCGGCGTCGTCGCGCGCTTCTACGGACCGTGCGACGAGTGCCGGGACGAGCTCGGAGAGACGATGAGGAACGCGCCGGGGGAGGTGGAGGTCGAGGCCTACGCACCGAAGGTCAACGTCGTGCCGAACCACGTGGCGACCAAGGAGTGACGATATGGCGGTGACGACCGTCCCACCGTTCCGCGCGGACCACGTCGGGAGCCTGCTCCGACCGGCCGCGCTGCTCGCCGCGCGCGAGCGGTTCGCGTCCGGAGGGATCTCCCCGGACGAGTTGCGTGCCGTCGAGGACGACGCGATCCGGGCTGCTGTCGCCGCCCAGGAGGCCGCCGGCCTCCCGTCCGCCACCGATGGCGAGTTCCGACGGGCCTCGTGGCACATGGACTTCATCTACCAGCTCGGCGGGATCACGAAGTCCGACGGGAACCTCGCGGTGTCGTTCCGCAACGAGGGCGGGACGATCGACTTCACGCCTGCGGCGCTGAGGGTCGAGTCACGGATCGGGCTGACGCGGACGATCTTCGAGGACGCGTTCCGGTTCCTCCGCTCGGCGGTCACGAGCGCGGTGCCGAAGCTCACGATCCCCTCGCCGAGCATGGTCCACTACCGGGGCGGGCGGGCTGCCATCGACCCGTCTGTGTACCCGGACATGGACGGCTTCTGGGCGGACCTCACGGCGGCGTACGCCGCGGAGGTCGCGGCCCTCGGCGAGCTCGGGTGCACCTACCTGCAGCTCGACGACACGAGCCTTGCGTACCTGAACGACCCCGAGCAGAGGGCGTTCGTCGCGTCGCAGGGCGGCGACCCGGACCACCAGCACGAGACCTACATCGCGAACATCAACGCGGCGCTCGCGGGCCGACCCGAGGAGATGCGCGTCACGACCCACATGTGCAGGGGAAACTTTCGCTCCTCGTGGGCGGCCGAGGGCGGGTACGAGTTCGTCGCGGAGGCGCTCTTCAACCGCTTGGAGGTCGACGGGTTCTTCCTCGAGTACGACGACGAGCGCTCGGGCGGCTTCGAGCCGCTGAGGTTCGTTCCGCCAGGGAAGTTCGTCGTGCTCGGGCTCGTCACGACCAAGCGGGGCGCGCTCGAGTCGAAGGACGACCTGCGCCGCCGGATCGACGAGGCCGCGAGGTTCGTGCCTCTCGAGCAGCTGTGCCTGTCGCCCCAGTGCGGGTTCTCCTCGACCGTCGAAGGCAACGTCCTCACCGAGGACGAGCAGTTCGCGAAGCTCCGGCTCGTCGTCGAGACCGCACGCGAGGTATGGGGATGACGGCACCAGCGCACGAGAGCGGCGAGATCACGGTCGGGGGCACGACCGTGCACCGCCTCGGGTTCGGGGCGATGCGGATCACGGGCCCCGGGATCTGGGGCGAGCCCAGGGACCGGGACGAGGCGGTGCGGGTCCTTCGCCGGGCCCTCGAGCTCGGGGTCGACTTCATCGACACCGCCGACTCGTACGGCCCGTACGTGAGCGAGGAGCTCATCCGCGACGCTCTGCACCCCTATCCCGAGGAGCTCGTGGTCGCGACGAAGGCCGGGCTGTGCCGGACCGGGCCCGACGCGTGGTACCCGGTCGGCCGCCCCGAGTACCTGCGCCAGGAGTGCGAGATGAGCCTGAGGCGGCTCGGGGTCGAGCGGATCGACCTGTTCCAGCTCCACAGGATCGACCCGCTCGTGCCGGCGGACGAGCAGTTCGGTCTCCTCCGGGCGCTGCTCGACGAGGGCAAGGTCGCGTCGGTGGGGCTCTCGGAGGTGTCCGTCGAGCAGATCGAGGCCGCGCGCGCCGTCGTGCCGGTCGCGACCGTGCAGAACCTCTACAACGTCGCCAACCGCTCGTCCGAGCCCGTCCTCGAGTACTGCGACGAGCACGCAATCGGCTTCATCCCGTGGTTCCCCATCGCGAACGGGGCGCTCAGCAGCGGGCGAGGTGCGCTCGGACGCGTGGCGGGCGAGCTCGGCGCGACACCGGCGCAGGTGTCGCTCGCGTGGCTCCTCGAGCGCTCGCCGGTCGTGATGCCGATCCCGGGAACCTCGACGGTCGCCCACCTCGAGGAGAACTGCGCCGCCGCGGCGCTCCGGCTCTCCGCGGAGCAGTTCGCGGCACTCTCGTCCGGCACCTGACGCTACGCACGGGAATCGGAGAAGGGAGCCCGCCGGGCGAGCGCGAGCTCGCTCCCGGAGCGCGCATCCGAGGGAGCGCCTGTCGACGGTGACCCGGGACGACCGCCAGCGGACCTTCTCCGTCGGCGCCGAGGTGACGCTCCTGCAGGAGACCGGGACGGGTGGCGAGGCGAGCGCCCGTGACGGGGCGAGGCGCGAGGTCGGGCACCTCTAGACGCGTTCGGCGGCGCGCTCCGCGCGTGCCGCCGCGGCGGCCTCGTCCCAGCGTTGCTCGATCCGGCCGAACCGCCATATCGCGAGCGCGACGACCCAGGTGACGACGAACAGCCCGACGATCGCGAACCCGGCGCTGTTGATGTTGAAGCGCTCGAAGAACCGCGCCACGCTGCCGCTGAGGTGGAGCTCCTGTGAGAGAAGGCTCGCGATCTCGACCGTGCCGACGAGGAACGCGACGACGACGGAGAGCCCGGTGATCGTGATGTTGTAGTACACCTTGCGAACGGGCCGGGAGAAGGCCCAGCCGTAGGCGAAGTTCATGAAGCACCCGTCGGCCGTGTCCAGCAGGCTCATCCCCGCGGCGAACAGGATGGGCAGGGAGAGGATCCCGTAGAACGGGAGACCGCTCGCGACCGCCGTTCCCGAGAGCACGAGGAGGGCGACCTCGGTCGCGGTGTCGAAGCCCAGCCCGAACAGGACGCCGATCGGGTACATCTTCCAGGTCGCGTCGATGCGGCGGGCGAGCCTGCCGAAGAACCGGTTCATGAGGCCGCGCTTGTTCAGCTGCTCCTCGAGCTCGTCGTCGTCGTACTCGCCGCGACGCATCCTGCGGAAGACCTGGACGATGGACGCGAGGATCACGATGTTCAGCGCCGCGATCACGTAGAGGAACGCCCCGGAGACCGACGTCCCGACGATGGTCGTGACCTGGTGCAGGCCCGACGAGCCGTTGCTCACCTGCGTGTCGAGCGCCCGGATGCCGAAGTTCAGGAGGACGGCGAGCGCGAACACGACCGAGGAGTGCCCGAGCGAGAAGAAGAACCCGGTGCTGAGCGGGCGCTTTCCCTCGGACATGAGCTTCCTCGTGGTGTTGTCGATAGCCGAGATGTGGTCCGCGTCGAACGCGTGGCGCATGCCGAGCGTGTAGGCGAGAAGCCCCGTCCCGACGCCGAACACCTCGGTCTTGGTGAGGTGGTAGTGGTGGCGCGTCGCGGCGAACAGCAGCAGCAGGCCGACGACGTGGAGGGCGACGACCGTCGCGACCATCCCCGCGAGGCGGGCCCACTCGCCGGGGGTGAGCGCGGTCCCGAGGCGCGAGCGCAACGACCGTCGGGACGTCGGCAGCGGGCACGCGCTGTCCATCGGGGCGACCTCGTCGTGTCTCGCAGGTGCGAGTGCCTGCTCTCGCACCGACTCTAGCCAGTTGCGAGCTGGTTGCGACAGCGGGGCTGCGGACGGGGCGCGGTGGCGTGGCCGCGACCGCGACGCCGGCCCGCGGGGCGTCCGCGAGTGCCGCGCGGGGCGACGTCCGGCCACCGGATCCGGGCCGGTCGAACCTACAATCGGCGCGTGAGCGCGACGACGGCCTCTCGGGACGCGACGACGGTCGACGAGGTGCTCGCGCAGATGCGCGCGCGAGGGGGACGAGTGACGAGCGCGCGGAGGCGGCTCGTGACGGCCCTGTTCTCCTCGGCGAGGCACCGCACGGCGGAGGACCTGGCTCTCGAGATCCAGTCGGGTGCTCCGGACGTACACATCTCGACCGTCTACCGGAACCTCGAGGAGCTCGAGAGGCTCGGGGTCGTGGTGCACGCGCATCTCGGGCACGGACCGGCGACGTACCACCTCTCGTCGCGCGCGCACAGCCATCTCGTGTGCGAGGGGTGTGGGCTCACGATCGAGGCTCCGGACGAGATGTTCCGCCGGCTTGCC
>JAJZBW010000189.1 GCA_021798745.1 Actinomycetes bacterium | reverse complement strand
TCGCTCCCGGCCTCGAGGACGCCACCGAGCTCCACGCCCTGCGGCGCGTGCTCGCCTCCCCGTGGCTCCGCGCCCAGCTCGCCGCGATCCCCGGCTACGACGTCTCCCCGCTCGCGGAGCACGGCGCGCTCCCCGAGCTGCGGCCGGAGACGGACGATCGGGCGCGACGACGCGGACGGCCCCCGACGTGACGCGCCGCGCGGCCGCTCCGCCTCCGCGAGGCCGGCCCGTCGTCGGCGCCCTCCTCCTCACCGGGGGGTCGAGCCGGCGGATGGGGCGGGACAAGGCGACGATGGTCGTCGCGGGCGAGCCGCTCGCGACGCGGCTCGCGCGGGTCCTCGGAGAGGTCGCGGACCTCGTCGTCGAGGTCGGACCGGGCCGGACCGGGTGCACGGCCACGAGCGAGCTCCCGCCGGGGGCAGGGCCGCTCGCCGCGGTCGCCGCCGGTCGCGCCGCGCTCCTCGAGCACGGTCTCGACGCCCCGGCGCTCGTGTGTGCGTGCGACCTCCCCGCGGTCGGCCCCGCGCTCCTCGAGCTCCTCGCGCGCTGGCCGGGCACGGGGAGCGTCCTTCCCGTCGTCGAGGGGCGCGAGCAGCCGCTCTGCGCGAGGTGGTCGCGCGAGGACCTCGACGCGGCCGGGACGCTCCTCGGCTCCGGAGAGCGCTCGCTCCGGTCCGTCCCGTCCCGCGACAGGGCCGTCCTGCTCGGCGAGGACGCGTGGTCGGCGGTCGCGACGGCCGCGGACTTCGTCGACCTCGACACTCCGGAGGACCTGGACGCCTACGATCGCGCGCGTGCCTCCCGCCGACGGAGCGAGCGACTGGGTCCTCGTGACCGACGGGGCCCTCCCCGTCGCTGACGCTCTCGAGTGGGCGGTGCTCCCGTCGTGCGGCGCGGTCGTGACCTTCTGCGGCACGGTGCGGGACCACTCGGAGGGCCGCGACGGCGTGACCTCCCTCGAGTACGAGTGCTACCCCGAGCACGCGACGGAGCGGCTCGCGGCCGTCGCGGGCTCCGCGCGGTCGCGCTGGCCGGGGACCGGACGCGTCGCGCTCCTGCACCGCGTCGGGGAGCTCTCCCTCGGCGAGGTGTCCGTCGTCGTCGTCGTGTCGGCCCCCCACAGGGCGGAGGCGTTCGAGGCGGCGCGTCACTGCATCGACACCTTGAAGGCGACCGTCCCGATCTGGAAGCGCGAGCACTGGTCGGGAGGATCGGACTGGGCGCGGTGCGCGCACGACCTCCTCGGGACGACGGACGTCCCGTGAACGCGTGCGCGCCGCCACGCGGACGCGGCCCGGCGCGCTGAGGTGGCGCGGGTCCGCCTGTTCGGCCCCGCACGCGAGGCGGCCGGAACGGCAGTCGACGAGCTCCCGGGCGACGCGGTCGGCGAGCTCCTCGACGCGGCCTGCTCCCGGTACGGGCCCCGCTTCACGCTCGTGCTCGAGCGCTCGGCCGTGTGGGTGAACGGGGAGCCGGCCGGACGCGACGCGCCGGTTTGCGCGGGCGACGAGGTCGCCGTGCTGCCCCCCGTCTCGGGCGGCTGACGGTCGCGGTCCGGGCGGCGCGCCCGCCCGGGGCCCGTCAGTGCGGACGACCTCCCGAGAGGAGCTCGAGCGCGTGCCCGAGGACGCCGGAGACCGCCTCGAGCGACTCGACCGCCCCACGAGGCGAGCCGGGGAGGTTCACGACGAGACATGCCCCGACCGTGCCCGCGACGCCCCGCGAGAGGGGGCCGAGCGGGCTCGCGCGCCGCATCGCCTCGGGAAGGCCCCGGGCCTCGCGCTCGAGGACCGCGAGCGTCGCCTCCGGGGTGAGGTCCGACGGGGAGAAGCCCGTCCCGCCCGTCGTCGCGACGACGCCAGCGAACCCGGAGCAGAGCTCCCGGATGGCCCCGGAGACCGGTGCGATCCCGTCGGGGACGACCCGTCGGCCGACCACGGCGAAGCCGAGCCGGGCGAGGCACTCGGCGACCGCGGCGCCCGAGAGGTCCTCGCGGTCCCCGGCGGACGCAGTCGTCGACACCGTGAGCACCTTCGCCTCGCGGGCCACGAGCGCACGATATCGCCGGACGCCGTTGCCCGCCGGAGCGCCCCACGACTATCACTGGTGCGATGGATCTCGACGGCGACCGGTGGCGGGGGATCTTCGAGTCGGCCGCGTCCGTGTTCGCGGAGGTCGTCGGCTCCGTCGACCCGGCACGCCTCGGCGACCCGGCGCTCGGGTCCTGGACGGTCCAGGACCTCGTCGGGCACACGAGCCGGTCGCTCCTCACGATCGAGATGTACCTCGCGCGAGAGCCCGAGCCGGTCACGCTCGAGGGGCCCCTCGCCTACCTCGCCGCGGCCGCGGCGGCGGGCACGGACCCTGCTGCCGCGGACGCGATCGCCCAGCGCGGCCGGGACGCAGGGAAGGCCCTCGGTGACGACGTGGCCGACGCGGTGCGCGCGATCTCGGAGCGCGTCGCGTCCCTCGTCGACCGGACGGCGGACGACGCGCCGTGCGCGACGCCGCTCGGTTCCCTCACGCTCGCCGCCTACCTCCCGACCCGGGTGCTCGAGCTCACGGTCCACACGCTCGACCTCGCGGCGGCCACGGGCGAGGAGGTCCCCGAGGAGCTCGACGAGCCGGTCGCGGCGTGCCTCGAGCTCGTCGCCGCCGCGGTCGGGGAGACCGCGCACGCGGCCGCGGTGCTCCGTGCGCTCACGGGCCGGGGGAGCCTCCCCGACGGGCTTCGCGTCGTCTGAGCGCGCGCCGGGCGGGCACCGCCCGGCCGTGGCTCACCAGCGGTGGTGCACCTGCGGGGCGATGCGCGCGCGGTAGAGCTCGGAGAGCTGCCGCACGAGGGCGGGGTCGAGCGGAGGGCGCGAGCCCGACGCCGAGTTCTCCCGGGCCTGGGCAGGGGTCTTCGCGCCGGGGATCACGGTCGAGACCGCCGGGTCCGAGAAGCAGAACCGGAGCGCGAGGTCCGTGAGCGACCCGCCGTCGGGCACGAGGCGCTCGATCTCTGCGACCGCGGCGAGACCGGTCTCGAAGTCGACGCCCGCGAAGGTCTCGCCCACGTCGAAGGACTCCCCGTGGCGGTTGAAGCTCCGGTGGTCGTTCGCGGCGAACGTCGAGTCCGCCCGGAACTTGCCCGTGAGCAGCCCCGATGCGAGGGGGACGCGCACGATCACGCCGACGTCGGCCGCGCGCGCCGCGGGGAGGAAGCGCTCGGCGGGCCGCTGGCGGAAGACGTTGTAGATGATCTGGACGGTCTCGACCCCCGGGTAGTCGATGGCCTTCAGCGCCTCCTCCGAGCGCTCGACGCTCACCCCGTAGTGGGCGATCCGCCCCTCCGAGACGAGGTCGTCGAGCGCGGCGAACACCTCGGGGTGGTAGAAGAGCTCCGTCGGGGGGCAGTGGAGCTGCACGAGGTCGAGCGTCTCCGTCTCGAGGTTCTCGCGGCTCCGGTCGACCCAGGCAGCGAGGTTCTCGGGCGTGTAGTGCTCGACACGCTGCTCGGGGGCGCGACGGCCGACCTTCGTGGCGACGACGATCCGCTCCGACGTCTCGCGCCGGAGCCGCGCGACGAGCCGCTCGCTGCGCCCGTCCCCGTAGACGTCGGCGGTGTCGACGAAGCGCACCCCGGACTCCACCGCGGCGTGGAGCGCCGCGAGGGAGGTCTCGTCGTCGACGTCCCCCCACGCGGCCCCGATCGCCCACGCGCCGAACCCCACGACGCTCACGTCGAAACCCGTCCTGCCCAGTCTACGGAGCTCCATGGCCACCAACCTACCGGCGCGCGACGCACCGGTGCCCCGGGGGCGCGGCCCGCGCGAGCCGCCCCCGTCAGCGTCCCGAGCGCACCGCGGGGAGGGTGAACACGAAGCTCGCGCCGCCCCCCGCCCGCTCCTCGGCGCGGATCGTGCCCCCGTGCGCCTCGACGAACGCGCGTGCGATCGCGAGCCCGAGCCCGGCACGCCCTCCCCCGCTCACGCGGTTGAACATCGCGAAGATCCTCTCCCTCTCGCCCGCGGGGACGCCCGGGCCGCGGTCGTCGACCGCGACCTCCACGAGCTCCCCCGCGGGGCGGGCGCGCACGACGATCGGCGAGCCCGCCGGGGCGTGGCGCATCGCGTTCTCGAGGAGGTTCGCGAGGACCTGCACGACGAGCAGGTGGTCCACGTCGACCTCGGGAAGGGTGAGCGGGAGGGACAGCGCGACGCGTCCCTGCCGCGAGGGCCCGAGGACCGAGAGCGTCTCGGACACGAGCTCGTCGAGCGTCGTGGCAGCCCGTCGAGGGCGGAGCGCTCCCGCCTGGATCTGGGTCATGTCGAGGAGGTTCGCGACGAGCCGCTCGAGCCGGTCCGCCTGGGACTCGGCGAGCTCGAGGAGCTCGTCCCGCTCGGGCCGCCCGAGGGCGGGGTCCGCGCGGCGAAGCTCCTCGAGAGCGGCCTTCACGGTCGCCAGAGGCGTGCGGAGGTCGTGGGACACCGCCCCGAGGAGCGCCTGGCGCCACCGGTCGGCCTCCCCGAGGAGCTTCGCGTCGACGGCGTGCTCGCGCAGCTCCGCACGCTCGAGCGCGCTCGCCGCCTGGTTCACGTAGGCGCGCAGCAGCTCCCGGTCGCGCTCGTCGGGGACCTCCCCCGCCACGACGAGGAGCCCGATCGCCCGTCCGGAGCTCCTCAGCGCGTACCACGCGAGCCCCTCGGTCCCCGGGGCCGCCCCTCCGACCCGTCGGGTCCCCCCGGCGGCCGGCGCGACCGCGTCGAGGTCGTCCCCCGAGAGGGGCTCGCCCGCCGACGCGACGAGCTCGAGGGCACGCCCGGGGCCGCGCCCGGAGCCGTCCTCGCCCCCTCCCGCGGACCCGTGCACGTGCTCCTCCTCGTCCCCGGACAGCAGGATCGCGACGGACCGGAGCCCGAACGCTCGCCGGGTCGTCGCGGCCACGACCGAGAGGAGCTCGGAGGGCGACGCATCGGCCATGAGCGCCTCGGAGAGCTCGAGGAGGCGCCGAGCCTGCGCCTCTCGCACGCGGGCATCCGCGCGCGCCTCGCGCAGGCTCGACACGATCCTCGCGACGATGAGCATCACGAGCGCGTACACGACGAGAGCGAGCCAGTTCTCCGAGGACCCGACGCTCAAGGTGCCGTAGGGAGGGATGAACAGCAGGTCGTACGCGAGGAAGCCGGTCGCGACCGCGACGACCCCGGACACGAACCCGCCGACCGCGACGCCGAGCACGACGGGCACGACGAGCACGAGCGCGCTCGTCGCGACGCTCAGGTGGGGCCGGATCGGCACCATCGCCGCGCTCAGGGCCCCCTCGCCCACGAGCGCGCTGAGGGTGCCGAGCGCGGCGCGGGTCGCCGGGCGCCTCTCGCGAGGGGCGGTGCGCCGGAGCGCTCGTGGCCT
>JAJZBW010000188.1 GCA_021798745.1 Actinomycetes bacterium | reverse complement strand
CGGGGCCGGTGCGAACGAGCGCATAACCGCGGCGGCCGCCGCTGCGCTCTTCGTCCTCATCTTCGTCGAAGGCCTCACGCTTCTCCGGATCGGGAGCCTGATGGCCATGCACACGATCATCGGCCTCGTCCTCGTCCCGCCCGTGCTCGTCAAGCTCGCCAGCACCGGATGGCGCTTCTTCCGCTACTACACCGGTCACCCGGACTACGTCCGCAAGGGCCCGCCGCAGGCGTTCCTGCGCGCCCTCGCTCCGTTCCTCGTGCTCACGACGCTCGTGCTGTTCGCGTCGGGCATCGCCCTCGTCGCCGTGCACCGTCCGAACGGGTGGATCGACGTCGTCCACCGCTACGACTTCGTCGCGTGGTTCTTCATCCTCGCCGCACACGTGCTCGCGTACATGTGGCAGGTCCCGGGCACCGTCCGTCGCGACGTCAGCCGGCAGCGTCCCTACCAGCGCGCGAGCCCGAGGGGTCGCATCGTTCGCGTGTGGCTCGTCCTCGGGTCCGTCGTCGCCGGGGTCGCGCTTGCGGTCCTGCTCTGGCCGTCGGTGTCCGCGCAGGTCCACACGTTCTTCCGCGTCCACCCCGCGCCGCGCCACGCGATCGCGCCGGTCCCGCGCTGACCGACAGGTCCCCGCGTCCGCACGGGGACGCGCACCCCCCGAGCGCCACACCGGACCTTCGCCTCTTGTAGGCCGGGCCACCGGCAGCGGACACTCGACGCGTGCAGGGTCCTCCGGTGCTTTCCTGCCACGGGCTGACGAAGCGGTTCGGCGGGCGGGTCACCGTCGACGACGTCGGGTTCTCGGTCGGGGCGGGCGAGATCTACGGCCTGCTCGGCCCGAACGGCGCCGGGAAGACGACGACGATGAAGATGGTCTGCGGCCTCCTCGCCCCCGACGCCGGCTCGATCACCATCGCCGGCCGACCGGCGATCGGCGACGTCGCGGTCCGGGCGCTCGTCGGCTACGTCCCGCAGGACGTCGCGCTCTACCCGGACCTCACGGCCCGGGAGAACCTCGAGTTCCTGGGCCGGCTGTACCGGCTCGACCGCCGCACCCTCGCCGAACGCGTTGCCGAGGCGCTCGAGCTCACGGACCTCACCGACCGGAAGGACGACCGGACCGACTCGTACTCGGGAGGGATGAAGCGGCGGCTCAACATCGCGGCAGGGCTCGTGAACCACCCGAAGCTCCTCGTGCTCGACGAGCCGACGGTCGGCGTCGACCCGCAGAGCCGCCACGCGATCCTCGAGCGTGTCCGCTCCTTCGCTCGAGACGGGCTCGCCGTCGTCTACACGACCCACTACATGGAGGAGGCCGACCGGGTCTGCGACCGGGTCGGGATCATCGACCGCGGTCGCCTGGTCGCCGAGGGGACGCGCCGCGAGCTCGTCGCCCAGCTCGGCGCGCACGACAGCATCGCGCTCGGGGCGTCGGGGGACCTCGACCGCCTCGCCGCCGTCTGCCTCTCCGTGCGGGGGGTGAGCGAGGCCGCGGCCGCCGACCACGCGGTGCAGCTCGTGACGGAGGACGGAAGGGGCGTCCTGCCCTCGGTGCTCGAGGCGGCCGACCGGGCGGGCTTCGCGGTCACGACCGTCGACGTGACCGAGCCCGACCTCGAGGCCGTCTTCTTGCACCTGACGGGCACCGCGCTTCGGGAGTGACGCGGTGCGGACGGCTCTCGCGATCGCGCGCAAGGACCTCCGGCAGCGCGTCCGCGACCGCTCCGCCCTCGTCGTCGGGCTCCTCGCGCCCGTCGCCATCGCCGGCCTCATGAGCCTCGCGTTCCACGGCGTCCAGAGCTACACGTTCACGCTCGGGATCCTCGACCTCGACCGCGGGCAGGTCGCGTCCGCGATCGTGCGCGCCTTCGACGAGCCGGCGGTCCGGTCCGTCGTCACCGTCCGCTCGCTCGCGGACGAGCGGAGCGCCCGCGACGGGATCGCTCGTGGCCAGATCGCGGCCGCCCTCGTGATCCCCGCGGGGTTCTCGGAGAGCGTCATGGGCGCCCGGCCCGAGGCGCTGCGCACGCTCTCCTCCGACCAGAGCCCCGTCGCCGCCCAGGTCGTCTCGTCGGTCGTCGCCTCGTTCGCGGCGCAGATGGACGCCGACCGCCTGTCGGTCGTCACCGCGCTCTCCGCGGGCGCACCCGCGAAGGACGTGAGCCACCTCGCGGCGCTCGCGTCCGGGCTGCGGATCCCGCTCCGGTCCGTCGTCGCCCCGGTGGGTGCCCACGAGCTGACGATCATCAGCTACTTCAGCCCCGGGATGGCGATCTTCTTCCTGCTCTTCACGATCAGCTACGCGTCACGGAGCTTCTTCGTGGACCGCTCGGAGGGGATGATCGAGCGGATGCGCGCCGCCCCCGTCCGGTCGGCCGAGATCCTGGTCGGCAAGGCGCTCTCGGTCGCCGCGTACGGGACGGCGAGCCTCGCGGCGATCGCGCTCGTGACCTCGGCGGCGTTCGGCGCGAGCTGGGGGGCTCCCGGGCCCGCGGCCGTCGTCGGCCTCGCGCTCGTGCTCTCGGTCGTCGCGCTCACCGCCCTCGTGATCGGCCTCGCGCGAAGCGGCCGCCAAGCCGACGCGATCGCGTCCGTCGTCGTGTTCGGGCTCGCGCTTCTCGGGGGCAACTTCTTCCTCGTCTCGAACGCCCCTCCGGCCATGAGGCAGCTCGCCCTGCTCACGCCCAACGGATGGGCGCTCCGGGCGTTCACGGACCTCGCCACGATCGGTGGCGGGTTCTCGACGATCCTCGAGCCCGTGGCCGCCATCCTCGGCTTCACCCTCGTCGTCGGCGTCGTCGCGGTCGCGCTCGCCCCGCGGGCGGTCGAGCGGTGATCAGCGCCCTCGCGATCGCCCGTGCGTCCACGCGCCGGGTCGTGCGCGACCGGACTGCGGTGTTCTTCCTCGTCGTGCTCCCGATCGTCCTCATGGTCATCGTCGGGGCGGTCGCACGCGGGATGACCGGGTTCCGCGTGGGCGTGCTCGACGAGGACTCGAGCTCCCCGAGCGCCGCTCTCGTCACGGCGCTGCGGACGACGCCGGGTCTCGCTGTCACGAGCTACGCCTCCCTCGACTCGCTCCGGGAGGCGGTGGCCCGCTCGGACCTCGACGTCGGAGTCGTGATCCCCCACGGGCTCGGCGCGGCCGAGCACGCCGCTCGGCCGGCAGACGTCGAGCTCCTCGCAGAGCAGGCGAACAGCAGCCAGCAGGCCGCTGCGGCACGCGTCGCCTCGGTGGTGGGCCGAGTGGGCGGGCTCGTGCAGTCGGCGCAGTTCGCGACGCGCTTCTCGGGCAGCCTCGACGGCAACCTCGCGCTCGCGACGCGTCTCGAGCCGACGACCGCATCGGTCGGGGTCGAGAACGAGGAGGTCACGGCGGATGCGCGCACCTTGCCGTCTGGCTACGAGTACAGCGCGCCCACCGAGCTCGTGCTGTTCGTGTTCCTCACCGCGCTCACCGGCGGTGCGACCCTCGTCGAGACACGGCGTCTCGGCGTGCTCGAGCGGATGTCCGCCGCGCCGGTGCGCTCGCGCACGATCGTGCTCGGCGAGTCGCTCACCTACGTCGCGATCACCCTCGTCCAGTCCGTGCTCCTCGTCGCCGTCGGCGCGCTCGCATTCGGCGTCTCGTGGGGCGACCGGACCGGAGCAGCCGCTCTCGTCGTCGTGTGGTGCCTCGTCGCGTCCGGCGCGTGCATGGTCGCCGGAACGCTGTTCCGCACGCCCGAGCAGGCGGGAGCCATCGGCCCTGTCGTCGGCATCGTGCTCGCGATGCTCGGCGGGTGCATGTGGCCTCTGTCGATCGTCTCGCCGACGATGCGCGCGATCGGCCACGTCGCGCCCCAGGCCTGGGCCGTCGACGCGTGGACCACGCTCCTGGCGGGCCACGGGAACGTGGCAGCCATCGCGGGCGACCTCGCGGTCCTCGCCTCGTACGCGCTCGTGCTGTTCGCCGTCGCGAGCGCGCGGCTCCGGCGCTCGCTCCTACCGAGCCGCGCGTGACCGGGGAGAGGCCCCGGACCGGTGGCCCGACGCCTCAGGGCCGGGCCCGGTCCAGCCGGGCCTGACGACGTGCGCGCGCGGGCCGGAGCGCATCGGCCGCCGGCCCGCGCGCACGCACGGCAGGGCCTACGCCGAGCGGACCGCGCTCGCCTGCAGGCCCTTCGGCCCCTGGGTCGTCTCGAACTCGACGCGCTGGCCCTCGTCGAGCTTCTTGTACCCGGTTCCTTCGACGGCCGTGTGGTGGACGAACACGTCCGCCCCTCCGTCGTCCGGCGTGATAAAGCCGAAGCCCTTCTCCGCGCTGAACCACTTCACGATGCCTGTCGCCACTGTATGTTCCTCTTGAGCGCACGTTGTCGCCGAGAACCACGGTGATCGACGGCCAAGGTCGGTATGCGCCGAGCGCCGACCCGCTGCGCTCGATACTACCCCGCGTCCCCGCGACCCCGCCGCCGCGCGTCGAGCACGGCAGGCTCGGGCCACCGGACCTCGGAGACGAGCCGGAGTCGTTCGAGCACCGCGACGAGGCGCGCCGCGGAGTCCCACTCGTGGCGCCCGACGCCGTGCCGGGCGAGACGCGGGAGCGAGTGGTGCAGGTTGTGCCAGTTGTCCCCGAACACGAGGAGCGCGAGGGGCGCGAAGTTCCTCGCCTCGTCCCCCCTCCGGGTGCGGAACGGCCGGGACCCCCACAGGTGACAGGCCGAGTTCACGGCGAACGTGGCCTGCTGGAGGAGGAAGACCCGTACGAGCCCTCCCCAGAGGAACCCGCCGAACAGCCCGGACACGGTGCCCGTGACCGCCCATCCGACCAGCGCGGGGAGGGCGAAGGACACCGCGCACCACAGGGGGAACAGACGGTCCAGCAGCACGAGGTCGCGGTCGGCGAGCAGGTCGGGGATCCACCTCTGTCGCTCCTCGGGTGGGGGGCGGAAGAGCCACCCGATGTGGGCGTGGAGCGCGCCCCGCATCTGCCCGCGCAGCGACCCTCCCGAGAGGTGCGGGGAGTGCGGGTCCCCCGGAGCGTCGCTGTACGCGTGGTGGCGGCGGTGGTTCGACGACCACCCGAGCACGCCCCCCTCGAACGCGAGCGAACCGGCCAGGACGAGCGCGATCTTCGTCGCGCGAGACGCGCGGAACGCCCGGTGCGTGCACATCCGGTGGTAGCCGGCGACGAGCCCGTGACCGGTGATCACGTAGAGCACGACGCCGATCGCGACGTCTGCGACCGTGGCCTGCTCGCGGAAGAGGGCCACCGCGGCGACGACCGTGCCCGCGAGAGGGCCGAACAGCACGAAGACGGTCACCGCCTGACCCGATCGCGACGGGCGGGGCGCCACCGCCCGCCCGTCCGTCTCCCCGGCGACCAGCACGGCACTCACGACGCGCGACGCGCCGCTCGG
>JAJZBW010000187.1 GCA_021798745.1 Actinomycetes bacterium | reverse complement strand
CCGTCCGGCGCCGGTGGCAGCTCGTCGAGCCGGATGTCACCCGATGGGGACACGCCGGCTTCGCTCGCCATCGCCATTGCGGACCATCCTTCCTCTGCTCGACCTCGTGACGATGCTCGCTTCCGTCACCCGGCGTCGTCCGGGCGCACCGCCGGCCCCCGGCGCCGCGGGCACGGCGGGCGCCGGCCGCGCCGGCTCGAGCGTCAGACGGTGCAGCTGATCCTAGCTGCCGGCGCCGCGTGCGCGGCCGCACGGAGCGCGCCGCAGCGGGCTCCGCGTCGGGCCTCGGACACCTCTAACATGAGGCGCACGCCCCGTGGCCCGGCGTGCAACGGCGCGCCCCGAGGACACGACGGACAAGGAGCACCTGTTGCCCGGAGCCTCACCGATCCGAGTCGTGCGCCAGGCGCGCATCGTCGCGGACCTCCCCGCCCGACTGGACACCGTCGAGAACAGGTGCAGCGCTCTCGAGGCGACCTTGTCCGTGCGCTTCGAGGAGGTCCGGGACGAGCTCGCCCAGCTCCGAGCCCTGTTCGAGACCATGTTGGAGACGGAGACCGACGTCGCGACCCTCGTGGGACGGCTCCTCGCCGAGGTGGGCGAGCGCGTCGCGTCCTTCGAGGACGCGCTCGCTCGCCCGGAAGAGCGCGGCGCGGCCGCCCCGGTTGCCGACCCGGGGGGGGGACGTCCCCGGGACGGGACGCCCTGAGCCCGTCCGCGAGCGGGACCGCTCGCCCGGGACCCGTCGTCGTCGACCTCCAGGCGATGCAGAGCCCCGGCTTTCGCGGCCGGGGCGTCGGACGGTACGCGCACGACTGGGCCGTCGCGCTCGAGCGCGTCCGCCCCGACCTCGTGGCGCGCTACCTGCTCAACCCGTCCCTCCCGCCGCCCGGCGCGCTGGACTCGCTCCTCGCGACCGGAAAGGTGCGCTACCTCGACGCCCCGGACGCGCTTCCCGAGGGCACCCGAGTCCTCCACAGCCTCTCGCCCCTCGACCCCGACGTGCCGGTGCGCGATCTCTGGCCCGACCGCGCGGCTCGCGCCCGGATCGTGCGGAGCGCGGCCGTCTACGACCTCATCCCCGCGCTCGACCCCGAGCACGAGCTCGCGGACCCGCGGTTCCGGGCCCGCTACCGTGTGCGGACCGAGCTGCTCCGGTCCGCGCGCCAGCTCCACGCTCTCTCCCGGTCCGTCGCCCGTGACGCGACCCGCGTGCTCGGGACCGACCCTCGCGACGTGTTCGTCGTCGGAGCCGCCCCCGCCCCGTGGTTCGCTCCCCCCTCGGACCGAGTCGCGGCCGCCGCGCGCGCCCGGTCGCTCGTCCCCGGCCTCGAGCGGCCGTTCGTGCTCTACCCGACGGGAAGCCACCCGAGGAAGAACAACGAGAGGCTCGTGCGCGCGTGGTCGCTGCTCGCCCCGGAGGTCCGCGGGTCGCGACAGCTCGTCCTCACGGGCGACATCCCGGGCAGCACGGCGAACCACTACGACCACCTCGCGCGCACCCACGGGGCACCGGGGTCGGTCCTTACGACGGGCTTCGTGGACGACGAGCTCCTCCTCGCGCTCTACCAGGGCGCGGACCTCGTCTGCGTCGCCTCGCTCTCGGAGGGCTTCGGTCTCCCCGTGGCGGAGGCTCTCGCGTGCGGTACCCCGGTGGTCGCGTCGGACGTCCCCCCGCTCGACGAGTTCGTGGACGAGGCGCATCGCTTCGACCCGACGGACGACGCCGCGGTCGCGCGGGCCATCACGCGACACCTCGACGCAGGAGTGCGAGCGCTCCAACGCCCCGCCTCCGTACCGCCCACCTGGGACGCGGTGGCGTCTCGGTCCGCGGCGGCGTTCGACTCGCTGCTGGCGGGAACGGCGAGCGCACGGAGGTCCGGGAGGAGGACGCGACCCGTCGTCGCGTTCGCGTCCCCGTTCCCCCCGGCCCCGACGGGTGTCGCCGCGTACAGCCACCGTCTCGTCGAGGAGCTCGTCGCGACGGGGCACGTCACCGTCGACGCCTTCCCCGACGGTCCTGCCACCGGCCAGCGCCCGCCGGACGGCGTCGCCTCGCTGCCGCTCCGATCGCTCCCCTCCCTCGACCTCGCTCGCGGCGGCTACGACGCCGTCGTGTACTCGCTCGGGAACAGCCACCACCACCTCGGCGCGCTCGCGTCCCTCCGCCGGCTCCCGGGGACCGTCGTGAGCCACGACGTCCGCCTCACGAACCTCTACCGGCACGAGCACGGCGACCCGACGCTCCCCGCAGGAGGGCTCGCGCGGGCGATCCGCGCGATGTACGGACCGGCTCTCCCCGAGGAGCTCGGGCGCGAGGGCGCGGTCACCGACAGCGAGCTGGAGCGCTACGGCCTGTTCATGTGCCGCGAGGTCGTCGGGTGCTCCGAGCGGTTCCTCGTGAGCTCGCACGCTGCAGTCCAGCTCACCGGGGTCGACGTCGGCGCCGCGCTCGAGTCGCGCGTCGAGGTGCTCCCGTTCGCGTGCGAGCGACCCGGTCGCCTCCCGGGCTTCGCCCCCGAGCACACGGCACCTCCCGGCTCGCTGCCCCCCGGGATCCGCTCCTCGTGGGGGACCGGACCCGACGCGATCCCGGCGGGGGCACCGGTCGTCGCGCACTTCGGCATCGTGGACCCGGCGAAGGAGCCGGGGTCCCTCGTCGACGCGCTCGCCCTGTTGGTGCCGCGCGTCCCCGGGCTCGTGCTCGCGCTCGTCGGGCCGGTCGCGGACTCGCTCGCGGTCGAGCTCGCGTCGCGCGCCGCGGACGCAGGCGTCGCGGGCTCCCTCGTCCTCACCGGTCCCGTCGAACCCGAGGTGTACCGAGCCTGGTCAGATCGTGCGACCGTCGCGGTGCAGCTCCGCCGCTCGACCAACGGGGAGGCGTCCGCGGCCGTCGGCGAATGCCTGGCGTCCGGGATCCCGACGATCGTGACCGACCTCGGATGGAGCCGCGAGCTTCCCGACGACGCCGTCGTCCGCGTCCCCGCCCGGTGCGACTCCACGACCCTCGCCGCCGTGGTCGCGGAGCTCGTGCGCGACGCGCCCCGACGCGCCGCGCTGTCGGCAGCAGGACGGCACGAGGCCGGGCGGCGGAGCTTCGCGCGCACGGCCGACGCGCTCCTCTCCGTCGTCCTCGGGCCCCGGTCCCGCGATCCGGGTCCGCCGCGCGCCGGGCACCGGGCGCGCGACGCCCTCCGCTAGCGGCCCGGTCCGCCCCGCAGGAACGCACGCACACGCGACAGCAGGTGGCGGGCGAACCCGAGCGCGAACAGCGCGAGCTGCGCGAGCTCGGCCGCGTCGACCGAGCGGCGCGTCGGAGGGCCCGCCGTGAACGGGTCCACCGCGATGCGCACGGGAGGAGGGACGCCGAGCGCGGCGCGCGCCGCGCGCAGGTTGCGCGTCCTCGACGCACGCGCCCGCACCGCCGCCTGCACCGTCTCGCGGAGGTCGGTCTCCGACCCCGTGACGCCGCGCCACCCGGGCTCTCTGCCCGGCTCCTCGGGCCGCGTGGGCGCCTCCACCGTCAGCTTCTCGGCCGTGACACCGGGCGCCTCGAGGACCTGGTCCACGTCCTCCGAGCTCGCGAGCACGACGGAGGTCGCCCGCGACCACATCTCCCGGGTCGCCCTGCCCCCGACCCCCCAGGGGATCGGGACCGGGCTCGCGACGCGCAGCGTGACCTGCTCGTAGCCGCGCAACGCGACCCCGAGGAGAGCGAGCGTCGCCGAGCGGAGGACTCGGTTCGCGTCCGGAGCGAGCGGCATGTCACGCTCGAGGCAGAGGACGACCGCGTCGAAGTCGCGGGCGCGCCACGCGAGCTGGAACGCGAGCATCGGGCCGGCGAGGACGGCGTGCGAGTGGGAGGCGCTCCGGCTGTCCGGAGAGAGCGTCTGCACCTCGTGACCGCCCGCCACGAGATCGGCCACGACCCCTGCGAGACGCCGCGCCGACGCACCTCCGGGGGGAGGCGTCGTCCCGACGACGAGCACCCTCATCGGCGAGAGCGTCCGGTGAGGCCGTCCAGCGAGGCCTCCATGGCGTCGAGCACGGTCGCCCAGCTGTAGTTCGCGAGCACGTACTCGCGCCCACGGTCCGCGAGCGCCGCTGCCGCCTTCGGAGCGTCCGCCACGAACGCGATGCACTCAGCGAGCTCCACGTGGTCGGAGTACGTCAGGCCGCCCCCGGAGCGCTCGCAGTGCCAGGCCACGACGGCGCCGGCCGCGTCGGCCACGACGGGGGTACCCGCGAGCCACGCCTCCATCACCGTGCGCGAGAAGCTCTCGTTCCGGCTCGGCTGGATGAGCGCCCCGGCCGCAGCGAACGCGTCCGCAAGCTCCTCCGGTTCGAGGTACCCGAGGTCGATGACGCGGTCCGCCAGGCCGTCGGGCACCTCCGCGGGTCCGACACCGCAGGTCACCAGGTCGACCGGGAGGTCGTGCGCCGCGACCGTCGTCCCGAACGCCCGGAGGAGGCGGTTCCAGCCCTTCCCCTCCTCTCGACGTCCTGCGTAGAGGACGAACGGTCTCCCGAGCCCGTGCCTCGCCCGGAACCCCGCCGGGTCGTACGCCTCCGGGGCGCTCACCGCCGCCCCGACCACCGAGTGCCGGGGGGCGAGGTCCGGGGCGACCCGGTGCGCGAGCTCGTGCTCGGGCTCGGACAGGAGCCACGCCCCCGCCACGCTCGACAGGGTCCTGGAGACGATCCCGAGCCACGCGTAGGGCTCGTCGTGCAGGCACGGCATGACGACCGTCCGCTCCGGGGCGACCTGCGCTCCGTAGATCGTCGACCAGAACAGGTACGGCGAGAGCACGATGGCGTCGTACGCCTTCGCGTGCGCCATCAGGTGCGCGTACAGGTCTGGGACGCGGAACCGCCCGTTCACCCAGGCGATCTCGTCCGCGGGCTCGAGCCTCTCTCCCCGCTGCACCCTCTGCTCGAGCCGCCGCGCGGCGATCCGCGACCCGCCCACGACGGTCGCGAACCTTCGCACGGTCAGGCCCTCGTCGTCGAAGGTCTCCGCGGGGAACTCGTTCGCCCAGCTGTAGTGGCTCTTCGCGCAGGTCGTGAGCATCTCGACCTCGTGTCCGCGCGTCGCGAGGCCCCGCGCAGCCTCCGCCATGACGGCCTCCGATCCCCCTACTACACCGGGACCGAACCGAGGTGCTACGAAGGCGAGGTGCACACGGCGATCGTAGGTGATGAGCGGGCCGCGCGGCCCGAAGGTCACTCTAGGTGGTGATCGCACCTCTCTCCGTGTGCAGCTGCGGGAGGACGGGGGCTCGAACGGGGACCGCGCCGTGCCGTTGGTGACGTCGATGTCACTCGTCCGGTTCGCCGCCCGAGCGGCGCGTCGCGCACCTTCGCGCCGGGCGCGGCCCGTCCGGACGCCGACCCGGGCTCCGTCGCGACGGCCTGCGTCGCGGCGCGGG
>JAJZBW010000186.1 GCA_021798745.1 Actinomycetes bacterium | reverse complement strand
TCAGGCGCTCGTGCGCATCCGGCTCGACCTTCTCTCGAACCGGCCACACCTCATGGACTACTACTCGCTCCAGGGCACCGAGGGTGCCTACGAAGCACCGCGGGCAATCGGGCAGGAGCCTCGGGTCTACGTCCTCGGGAAGAGCCCGTCGGAGCGCTGGCAGTCTCTCGATGAATACGGCGACCTCCTGCCCCCCCGCTACCTGGAGGTGGCCGAGGGCGCCGGCCACTGGGGCGCCGACTCCTTCCCGGTCCGGGACTTCATCGACGCTGTGCAAGAGGGCACGCCGCCACCGATAGACATCTACTCGGCGCTCGACATGACCCTTCCCGGCCTCGTCTCGGAGGCCTCGTTCTACCAGGCAGGCGCCTGGGTGGCCGTGCCCAATCCCCGGCTGTGGGACGCAGGGGTCGGCACCGAGCCCGGGAGGGAGGCACCACTCGCATGACCGCTGCCGACCTTCCGACGACCTCTGGCCCTGCACCGGGGCTCGGGGGGGCATCCCGCACGCCGGACAGCTCGCGCCCGGCGCACGTCGGTGAGGCCGTCTCGAGGCTGCGCGGGCTGATAGAGCACCGCGGCCTCGCAGGCGTGGTGCTCACCGGCCCGCCGGCAGTCGCGTGGGCCACCGGCGGGATGAACACGGCGATCGACCGCGCTCTGCCGGTCGACATGGTCTGGGTCGCCGTGTCCCCCGACCGCCAGGTGATCGTCACGACCAACGTCGAGATGCCGCGCCTCGTCGACGACTCGGCGCCCGATTCCTGCGGCTTCTCCGTCGTTGCCGTTCCCTGGCACGATCCGGACGCATTCGTGGCCGCCTGCTCGGCTGAGCTCGGAGTAGCGCCCGCAGGTCTCGGCGCCGATGGGCTTGCCGGCTTCGGCGCGGACGTGAGCGAGGACCTCATCCTCCGCCGCTTGGCGCTCACACCCTTTGGCCAAGCGGCGCTCCGGTCGCTCGGGCGCGACACGACCCTCGCCCTCGAGCGGGCCCTCTCGAGCTGGCGGCCGGGGATGACCGACCGCGACGTGCAAGCCGAGATGGTCCGCCACCTCGAGCTCGCCGGGGCGGAGGCCGTGGTGGCTCTCGTCGCCGGCGATGGTCGCCTCGCGGGCTACCGCCACCCCCTCGCGCTCGGGCAGCCCGCCTTCGAGCGCATGATGGCGGTCGTCGTCTCGCGCCGGGGCGGGCTCAACGTGGCCGCCACACGCTTCGTTGCCACGGCGGCCGCCTCGGACGAGCTCGCCGAGCGCTTCGCCGGCGTCCGGCATGTCGAAGCCGCGGTGCTCGAGGCCTGCGCCCGGGGGCTGAGCTACGGGGAGGCGACCCTGCGTCTCGTCGAGGCCTATGGCGAGATCGGCCATCCCGAGGCATGGCGCGAGCACTGGCAGGGCGGCCCCATCGGCTACGGGACACGGGAGTTCGAGCTCGCCCCAGGGTGGGAGGGAAGCCCCTTCTTCTCGGCGCCCGTGATGCCGGGGCACGCGCTTGCGTGGAACCCGAGCCTGTCGGGCGGGGCCAAGGTGGAGGACACCTTCCTCGTGGGCGACTCCGGCCTCGAGTGCGTGAGCGCGCCGGTGGACTGGCCGACCGAGAAGGCAGATGGCTTCTCGGAGGAACGGGCAGCCGTGCTCGTCGTGGCCGGGGAGCGCCGGTGAGCGCCGCCGGCGGGCTCGAGCCGGCCTCCGGGCTGCTCGAGAGCCGCTCTCCCGCGCGCCCCTCGCAGGTGCTGGCGAGCTTCCCCGAGACCTCCGCGGGCGAGGTGCGGGCCGCTGTCGCTGCGGCCCGGCGGGCGAAGGCCGAGTGGGCGGGTCTCCCGGCGACCGAGCGGGCCGAGCGCCTGAGTCGTGCTGCCGCAGCGGTCCAGCAGGCCGCAGGCGAGCTCGTCGAGCTCGGGATCGTCGAGGTCGGCAAACCCCGTGGGGAGATGGCAGGTGAGGTGCAGCGGGGAGTGGCGATCTTGGGTTACTACTCCGGGGCGGCCCTCGACCCCGACGGCGACTCGCTGCCCTCCCCCGACGGCCGGAGCCTGCTGTGGAGCCGCCGCGTCCCCGTAGGAGTGGCCGGGCTGATAACTCCCTGGAACTTCCCCGTGGCGATCCCGCTCTGGAAGCTCTCGCCGGCGCTCGCGTACGGCAACGTAGCGGTGTGGAAGCCGGCGCCAGCGGCGACGGCAGTCGCCCGCCGGCTCGAGGAGATCCTCCACGACGTCCTCGGCGCCGGGGTCCTCCAGATGCTCCCGGGCGACGCTGAAACCGGGACCGCTCTCGTAGAAGAGGCGGACCTCGTCTCGTTCACCGGCTCGAGCAGGGTCGGCGGCTCGATCGTCTCAGCAGGGGCTGCTCGGCGCATCCCCGTCCAGGCGGAGATGGGGGGCCAGAACGCCTCGATCGTGCTCCCCGACGCCGACCTCGAGCGGGCAGCGAGCATGGTTGCCGCCTCGGCCATGGGCTATGCCGGCCAGAAGTGCACCGCGACCTCGCGGGTGATCGTCGTCGACGGCAGCGAGGGCTTCGTCGAGGCCCTCGTCGAGGCGGTCCTTGCGCTCGAGGTCGGCGATCCGGGCGACCCGGCGACGGCGGTGGGGCCGGTTATCTCGAGCTCGGCCCTCTCGGGAGCGCTCGACGCCGTGGAGCAGGCGCGCCGGTCGGGCGCGAGGGTGCTCGTCGGCGGGCGCCAGTCGCGCGAGGAGGGCTACTTCATGGAGCCGACGCTCGTCGGCGAGGTGGAGCCCGGCTCCCATCTCTGCCAGGAGGAGGTCTTCGCACCCGTCGCGACGGTGTTGCGCGCCCGTCACCTGGAGGAGGCCATCGAGATCGCGAACGGCGTCCGTTACGGCCTCGTGTCGTCGCTGTACACCTCCGACCTCGACGCCGCCATGGCGGCGTCGCGCCGGCTCGACACCGGGCTCGTCCGGGTCAACGCTCCCACCTCGGGCGTCGACTTCTTCGCGCCGTTCGGGGGGACCGGTGCGTCCGGCTACGGGTTGAAGGAGCAGGGCAAGGAGGCAGTGCACTTCTACACCAAGACCAAGACCTTCACCTTCTCCCCCTCGGGCAGGGGCCGGTGACCCCGCCCGCGCTCCCCGTCGAGGTCGCCTATCCGGGCCAGGCGGCACTAGGCGAGGGACCGCTCTGGGACGGCGATGCCGGAGTGCTCCGGTGGGTCGACATCAACGGGCAGATGCTGCACGAGCTCGACCCCGCATCGGGCGAGGATCACTCCCTCTCGCTCGCCCGCCCGGTGACCGCGGTCGCGTTGTCAGCCTCCGGCCCGCTGCTCTTGGCGCTCTCGGACCGCCTCGCCCGCCTCGCGCCGGGGGAGGTCGCTCCGAGCGACCTCGGCAGCTTCCGCGTGGACGGGGCCAAGGTCCGCTTCAACGACGGCAAGGTCGACCCGTGGGGTGGCTTCCAGGTGGGCACGATGCACCACGGGGGCGTCGAGGCCTGCGGCAGCCTCTACCGCCTCGCGCCGGACCTCTCGGTCGCCGAGCGGATCCCGGCGGTGACGTGTTCCAACGGACTGGACTGGAGCGACGACCGCTCGTCGTTCTTCCACGTCGACTCGGTGCTCGGGCGGGTCGACCGCTACTCGACCGACCCGGGCAGCGGGGAGATGATCGGGCGGGCCGGTTCCCTCGCCGTCGAGCCGCCCGGCATCCCCGACGGCATGTCGCTCGACGCCGACGGCTGCCTGTGGGTGGCCATGTGGGGTGGTGGCGAGGTCCGCAGGCTGACCCCGGGGGGAGCGGTGGATCGGATCGTGAAGCTCCCGGTCTCCCAGGTGACGAGCGTGGCCTTCGGCGGCGCGGCACTCGACGATCTCTACATCACGACGGCTCGCGACGGCCTCTCCGAAGCCCAGCTCGCCGAGGAGCCGCATGCAGGGGACGTGTTTTGGTGTAGGCCCGGCACGAGCGGGCGCCCGACCAACCGCTTCGGCGGTGAGCTGTGAGCATGAGTGATCGGATGAGCGGCGCGATCAGCTTCGAAAGAGTCAGCAAGAGGTACAACGACCGTACCGAAGCAGTCTCCAGCCTCGACCTCGAGGTGGCCGACGGCGAGTTCACCGTGCTCGTCGGGCCGTCGGGATGCGGCAAGACGACCGCGCTCAGAATGGTGGCGGGACTCGAGGAGATCACCTCGGGGGTGCTCCGCATCGGCGGCCGGGTCGTCAACCGCGTGACGGTGAAGGACCGCAACGTCGCGATGGTGTTCCAGAACTACGCGCTCTACCCGCACATGACGGTCGCCGAGAACATCGGGTTCGCCCTCAAGGTGCAGCGAGTCCCCCGCCAGGAGATCCAACGCCGCGTCGCCGAGGCAGCGAAGGTCCTCGGGATCGCCGAATATCTCGGCCAGCGCCCGAAGCAGCTCTCGGGTGGCCAGCGGCAGCGGGTGGCGATGGGAAGGGCGATCGTTCGGGCACCTCAGGTCTTCCTCATGGACGAGCCCTTGTCCAACCTCGACGCCAAGCTCAGGGTGCAGATGCGCGGGGAGGTCCTGAAGGTCCAGCGCCGCCTCGGGGTCGGTACCCTCTACGTCACCCACGACCAGGTCGAGGCGATGACGATGGGCGACCGCGTGGCGGTGATGGACCACGGCGTCCTCCAGCAGTACGCACCACCTCGGGAGCTCTACGACGCGCCGGCAAATGTCTTCGTGGCGGGCTTCATCGGCTCGCCGCCGATGAACCTCTACGAGGCGACCCTTGCCCGCGACGCCTCGGGCCCGCTACTGCTCATCGGCCAGCAGGCGCTCGCGCTCGACGGTAACGAGCTGAAGCGGCGCCCGCTTCTCGACGGCTACTTCGGCCGGCAGGTCGTCGTCGGCATCCGGCCCGAGGACCTCTCGGTGGCCGCCGCCGACGACGGCGCCTCCGTACTGCAGGTCGACGTGGAGCTCGTGGAGGGTCTCGGTTGCGAGATCCTGGTGCACTTCTCCGTTGACGCCGGTGCGCCGCCCTCGCTCGCCGGCGACGCCCCCGAGCTGCTCGACGGCCTGCCGGTCTGCGAGGAGATCCGTACGAGATCCACCGGGACTGCCAAGCTGCCTCCCTACGTCGTCGTCCGCCAGGGGGACCGTCTCGCGCTCCGGGCGGACGTCTCGAGGCTCCACTTCTTCGACCCGGCCTCGGGCCGGTCGCTGCGAGGAGCCTGAGCCGTTCCAATCGAGTGGAGCGGCCTGGGATCCGCGGGCCAAACGGCGGCCGCCCTCTGAGCCAAGGTCGGTGGTGGCGGCGACGAACGAGCGGAGCGTGCCGGCGACCAGCTCTGGCGCTTCGATGGGCAGGAAGTGGCGAACCGTGACCGGTCGTCACCTCACCTCGGCCGATAGACGTCGCATCGGTGGTCGATGCGGACCGCGTTGATCGACTGCCCAACTTCGTCCAGTTCGTAAACGATGCGGTAGGCGCCGCGGCGAGCAGACCACA
>JAJZBW010000007.1 GCA_021798745.1 Actinomycetes bacterium | reverse complement strand
CCGGGTCCGGGTCCCGCTCCTCCGTACGGTACGCGGCCCGAGCCGCTCCCACATCCGACGCGGCGCGACCCGGGTGCTCGAGGCGTCCGGAGCCCGCGTCGGGGCACGAGCCCGCCCGTCACGGGGCGTGGTCCCGCATCCGCGCGTACCGCCGCTCGAGATCGTCGAGCAGCGCGTCCGGCTCCGTCGTCGCGAAGGTCGCGAACGCCGCGATCATGTCACTCTGGAACTCGGCGAACCTCGGCTCGCGCGGTCGGGTCCACGCACCGGCCATCGCCGCCGCCGTCCCCGTGAAGAAGCCTCCCGACAGCTGGTCGAGCACCGGGTCGCGCCACGCGGACCCGTGCGCCGGCTGACCGCCGGACCGGAAGTAGAGGTCGCTCTGCGTCGCGCCGTCGGCAACGAACCGTGCGTAGTCGACCGCGCTCTCGACGGCGCGCGCCGTCGCGGACACGGCGAGCCCGACTCCGCCGAGGAGCGCGCCGCGAGAGCGCCCGCCCCACGAGGGCACGTCGCCGAAGCGGAGCGGGCGGCCCGGTGCGTCCGTGCGCGAGTAGGTCACGTACCCGAAGGCGAGCGGCGCGTACACGAAGCGGTCCGAGCAGGACATGGCGTCGAGCACGGAGATCGGGCTCGACACGAGGCACCGCGCGTCGCTCCGGTCCGCGACCTCGCGCATGAGCGCGAGCGCGCCTCGTGCGCGCTCGCGGTCCGCGAACTCGGTCGCTCGGGTCCCGCACGGCCGGCCCGCGATCGCCATGAGCGACAGGAAGCTCGCCGCGGCGTCGACGTCGCACAGGGGCCAGAGCACTCGTCCCGACGCCGCGAGGCGGACGACCTCGTCGAATTCACCGGGAGGCTCGTCGAGCAGGTCCGGGCGCCAGACGGACACCTGGCACGCGGCGTCGACCGGGAGCGCCCACAGGTGGCCGTCGTACTCGTAGCTGTCGTACGAGCGGCCCGGTGACCCTGTCGCGATGGCGGCGAGGGCCTCCGGAGCGACGTGCTCGTCGAGCGCGACGAGGCCCCCGGCCTCGGCAGCGGTCCCGACGTGCGGGTGGTCGACGAGAACGAGGTCGAACTGCGCCGCGAGCTCCGCGACGGCGTCGACCCCGAACGCTCTCAACGAGCGCGGCGTCCACTCGACGCGCACGTCCCCGTGGGTGCGGCGCGCGTACTCGTGGGCGGTCGCGAGCATGGGACCGTGACCGCGGGGGTGGTCCCACGACGACCCGTGCAGCACGAGCGGTCCGTCCGTCACGGCCGCTCCGGTCGAGCCCACGCGAGCGCGATGCCCGTCAGAACGCGTTCTGGGCGGACAGCCCGGCGTCCGCGACGTACGCCGCGCCGGTCACCGCGCTCGCGTCCGAGCTCAGCAGGAACAGCACGACCGACGCGATCTCCTCGGGCTCGATCACGGTGCCGCGAGGGTGGATTCGCCCCCACTGCTCGATCGTCTCCTCGGGATCGCCGGGCGCGAGCTCCGCCGCGTGCCACAGCATCGGCGTCCGAACGGACCCCGGGAGAACGCAGTTCACACGGATCTTGTCCTTCGCGTGGTCGAGCGCGAGCGTCTTCGTGAGCGACACGACTCCCCCCTTCGACGCCGCGTAGGCCGCGACCTCCCGCTGGCTGATCAGTGCCTGGACGGAGGAGAAGTTCACGATCGCCCCGCCACCGCGACGGCGCATCTCGGGGATGGCGTACTTCGACATGAGGAACTGGCCCTTCAGGTTCGTGTCGACGACGGTGTCCCACTCGGCCTCCGTGATGTCGGGCACCTCCCCGTAGATCACGACGCCCGCGTTGTTCACGAGGAAGTCGACCCCACCCAGCTCCCCGACGGTGCGCTCGACGGCCTTCTGCGCGTCGCCCGCGTTGCCGACGTTCGCGACGACCGCGACCGCGCGTCCGCCGGTGCCCGCGATCTCCTTCGCGACCGAACCCGCGGCGTCCTCGTCGAGGTCCACGATGGCCACCGACGCGCCCTCGCGAGCGAGCGCCCGCGCGACCGCAGCGCCTATTCCCATGCCACCTCCGGTGACCATCGCCACCGTGCCCGTGAAGCGGTCGTAGGAGCTCATCTCTCACCTTTCCCCGGGCCGGAGCCCGCTCGCTCGTCCTCACGTGCCGTCCCGCTCACCGGAACCGCACGCGTCCACCCTCGTCGATGCCCGCGACGTCCCGACCGCCGTGGAAGAGCACCGCCTCGACCACCACCTCGACCGTCTCGTGCGGCGCGAACCGCACCCCGTGCCCACCGCGTCCGAGCGCCGCCACGAGACCCTGGCCCGGGCTCGTGGACGCAGGCTCCACGGCGACGACGTACGCCTGTCGGAACCACGGCCACCCCGCTCCCTCGTGGACCTCCTGCCACAGCCACGCGGTCGGGAAGACCTCTCGTGGCCACCTCACTCCGACGCCGAGCCCGAGGTCCGGGTTCGAGATCGCGAAGTACGGCTCGACGAAGTCCTCTGCGTACGCGAGGAGCGACCTCGGGAGCCCCGGTGGGGGGACGACGCGCAGGTCCACCGGGAGCCCGGCGACCGACGTGGCGAGGGGCCACTCGTGGCGGCTCGCCGCCTCGAGAAGCGTGCCCGGGGAACGATCGTCCGCGACGACCGTCTCGCAGCCGACCGACAGCCGGCACCCGCCGTCGAGGAACGGCGCACCGAACGCCGGGTGGTGCGACCACATGCACTCGTACGGATCCGGCGAGCGGTTGGTGACGCGCTCGGTGATACGGAGCACCGGTCCCTCGACCGCGAGCTCCCGCTCGACCGAGAGAGGCGCGGTCCGGAGCGCGACTCCGAGCGTCGCCGCCCCGGGCCGGCGATCGAGGAGCTCCCACGGGACGACAGCAGCCTCTCCGTGGTACGGAAGACGGGCGCCGGCGTAGGTGCACTCGTCGCCTCCGTTCGGCAAGAGGAGCTGCCATCCCCCCGGATACGCCTCGATGAAGCGCTCCATCGACGTCGAACCGGCCCACGGCGGCGGACGCAGCCCCCAGGGGGACTTGAAGAGCACGTCCGTGCCCGACGCGACGTCGACGAGCCGGAAGATGTCGCCACCTTTGGCGGGAAGGAGCGTGACGGACAGCTCGCCGCTCGCGAGGACGACCTCCGCCGTGCCCGGGAGCGTCATCGGCTCGCGAGCGCCGCGCCCGTGATCCACATCACGATGTCCTCCACCTTGATCTCGTCGCGACGCAGGTCCGCCACGATCCGGCCCCGCAGGAGCACGAGGATCCGGTGGCAGAGCTGGTGGACCTGCGGCATGTTGTGGCTGACGAGGACGACCCCCACGCCCTGGCTCGCGACCTCGTTCACGAGCCCTCCGATCTTGTCCGCCTCCATGACCGCGAGGGCGGCGGTCGGCTCGTCGAGGAGCAGCACCCGCGAGCCCCATCGGACGGCCCGTGCGACGGCGACGGCCTGGCGCTGTCCGCCGGAGAGCAGCCCGCAGCGCGCCTCGACGTCCGAGATCTCGATCGCGAGCGAGTCGAGGCTCTCCTTCGCGTCACGCGCCATGGCCGCCCTGTCGAGGAAGCCGGCGCGACCGAGTATGCCGGCGCGTCTCCGCTCGCGCCCGAGGAAGATGTTCTCGACGATCGACAGCTCCGTCGCGAGCGCGAGGTCCTGGTACACGACCTCGATCCCGCGTCCACGCGAGTCCTTCGGCGAGTGGAACGTCACCGGCTCGCCCCGGACGAGCAGCTGCCCGGACGAGGGCTGGAGGGCTCCGCAGAGGATCTTCAGGAGCGTGGACTTGCCCGCCCCGTTGTCACCCACGAGCCCGACGACCTCCCCGGGACGGACCTCGAGGTTCACGTCGCTCAGCGCGATGACGCTCCCGAAGGTCCGCGAGACGTTACGCGCCTCGAGGACCGGACCCGCGCTCGCCGTGTCACCGGACACCGGGCACCACCTTTCCGTCGGACGTCTCGACGACCTCGGCCCGCGTCGACCCGCTCACCGCTCCGCCCTCCTCACGAGCCGGTCGGTGAGGACCGCGAGGATGAGCAGCGTCCCGAGGACCGTGTCCTCGAGGTACGTCGAGAACTGGAGGAGCGCGAACCCGTTCTGGAGCACACCCAGGATCGCGACCGCGACGAGGGTCCCGACCATGGTCCCGCGACCGCCGCGCAGGCTCGCCCCTCCGAGGATGACCGCTGTCACGACCGAGAGGAGGTACGGGTCCCCGATCTGGGGAGCCGCGGACCCGAGCTCGGAGGTCACGATCACGCCCGCGAGACCGGACGCGAGCCCCATGGCGACGAACAGCCCGACCCGAAGGAGGTCCGCCTGGACCCCGGAGCGCACGGCTGCGTCGTAGTTGTCGCCCGTCGCGTACACGTGCCGGCCGACCGCCGTGTGACGGGCGAGCACCGCGCCCACGATCCACACGCCGATGAAGAAGAACACCGGGACCGGGACCGACCCGACCGAGCCGCTTCCGAGGACCGAGAACCCTTCGCCTCCGATGCTCACGGTCGTCGTGTTCGAGAGCGCGTACGCGAGCCCGAGGAAGATCGAGTACGTGCCGAGCGTCGTGACGAGCGAGTTGATCTTGAAGTACACGGTTATGACACCGTTCACCGCACCGACGCCGGCCGCGAAGAGAAGTCCGACGACCGTGGCGAGCCAGACGTTCCATCCCGACGTGACCATCAAGCCGATGAGGACCGACGTCGCGGCCATGACGCTCCCGACGGAGATGTCGATCTCTCCGCCGATGACGACAAGCGTCTCGACGACGGCCATGATCCCGAGGACGCTCACGACGCTCGCCGCGGTGAGCAGGTTGTTCTTCGTGAAGAAGTAGGGCGAGCTCACCCACATGAGCACGAACACGACGACGAACACGAAGAGCAGGCCCTCGCCCTGCAGCTGCTCGACGAGGCGCCTGCGCCGAGCGAGACGTCGCTCACGCTCCGACGCCTCGTGCTCCTGGCGGAGGTCGAAGGCCTCGGAGGACACCTCCCCCGCACGCGATCCACCGACCCGCACCTGGCCGACCGCCTCGCCGTCCGTCACCACGACACGTCCCGGGCCGCACCGAAGCACGCCATCCCCGCTCCTCCTGTCCGCTGTCCGCATACGGGCCGGCCCGGTGGCCGGCGACGTCGTCGGACGCCGCCGGCCCCGCTGCCGGCCCTCGTCTTTGTGCCCTCCCGACGCCGGCGGGTGCCGGCAGCGGGCGGCACGTGACAGCTGCCTACTTGCAGTGCAACCACGCCGTGCTGTGCGTGACCTCCTCGCCGAGGACGCCCACCTGCTTCTGGACCTTCTGGCCGTTCATCTGCTCCATGATCGCGACGAGCGCGTCCTCGCCCCAGAGCCTCGGCTCGAGGTACCACGCGCCCACGTAGTGACTGTTGTTGCAGGTCTGGCTCAGCCCGTACGGGTCGCCTCCGAAGGAGTTCACGAGCGCGTGCGAGTAGTTGCGCGTCTGTGCTGCCTTTGCCATCCCGCCCGTCACCTCGTCGTTGACCCCGGTGAGGAGCACGACGGATCCTGACGGGACGGCGGACAGCGCAGAGAGCGTGTTGTTGTACGCGGTCGTCTCCGTCCCGTCCGTCTGCACCTCGATCACGTGGCTGCTCGGCAGGTTCGGGTAGACCTTCTTCTCACCCGCGACCGCCCCGTAGTAGCGGCCCATGATGATCGCCCCGGCGCTCGGCTCCGCGCCGCCGAGCACGTACGGGACCGTTCCCGGGAACCGCTTCTTCGCCTGCTGGGCCATGTAGAGGCCGTCCTGGTACGCGGCGCCGTAGTTGCTCGCGCCGACGTCCGGCGACCCGGGAAGGTTCGCTCCGACGATCGCGACCCCGGGGATCTTCGCGGACTTGAGCTCGGACGCGATCGCCGGCTGGTACGCCGCGAGGACCTGGAAGTCGACGAACCCGCCTATCCCCTCGTTCACGAGCGTCTTGAGGTTCCCGACCGCGACCGGTCCGTTCAGGTTGTCGATCGTCTTCACGATGCTCGCGCACCCGATGGACTGCGCGGCCTTCACGAGGCCCGCGGTCACGAGGTTCGCGAACGGCTGCGACCCGGAGAAGACGTCGTAGCCGATCTTGTAGTGGCTCTTCTTGCAGAGCGCCTTGCTCGGCGCCGGGAACTGCGCGACGGCTCGCTGCGCGGTCGCCCGGACTCCTGCGCTCGACACGCCCGCGGACCCTACGACGGAGACGGCCACGAGGCCCGCCACCCCGACGAGGCCGACGCGGAGGCGCGCCCTCCCCCCTCGAATATGTCTCACCATGCTCTCCCTTTGCTCTCGTCTCCGGCTAGCGCCGGCACTTCTCCACCGACACCTCCATGCGTGCGAGCCGCGACGACGCGAGCGCCGACGCGCCACTCGTCGGCCCCGACGTGCGATATCCCATGTCCCCCCTCCCGGTCCGCCCCCGTCCCTCGAGCGGCTCGCGCCTAGGGATCCCCTCTCGGGAGCCATGCCGCCTCCAGCAGCCCTTCGCGGGCGATCGCGTACAGGTGTGCCCGTGCGGTCCCGACCGTCTGGGGCGACACGGGCGGGTTGGTCCCGCACATCTCGCCGATCGCCTCCGCGAGCTCCCGGGTCCTCACCGGCCCCGCGCGGTCGACGACGTCGCGCGCGAGTCGGTCGGCCTCGTCGACGAACGCGAGGCTGTCCCGGATGAGACCGAGACCCGCCCCGCGGTCGAGGGGCGCGACGTGGGCCGGGCAGAGCCGCTCGAAGGGAACGTCGAGGAGCCGTTCCAGCCCCCTGCGGGCCTCGTCGACGTCGAGGTAGAGGGGGGCGAACACCGAGCGGCCGTCCGAGCTCGTGATCCCGTGGCCCTGGACCGCGTCCCCGCAGAACAACGTCGCGGTCTCCGAGTCGAAGTACGCGCAGTGCCCCCAGGTGTGACCCCGGGTCTCGACGACGTCGAGATGCCGGCCGCCGACGTGGAGCACGTCGTGGTCGCGCAGCAGCACGTCCACCCTCGGCTCGGGCGTGCACAGGCTCGCGAGGAACCCGCGCTCGCCGCGCAGGTCGAGAGTACCGGGGTAGGAGTCCCAGAACTGAGTCCACTGGTGGTCGAAGGACTCGACCCACGACGCGTCCGCGAGCGGAGCCGCGATCCGCGCGGTCGGAGCGATCCCCGACCACGAGCTCTGCCCGCCGGAGTGGTCCGGGTGCCCGTGCGTCGCGACGAGCACCTCGACCGACGCGGGGTCGAAGCCGACCTCCCGGACGGCCCGTTCGAGGCAGGCCGCCATCGTGCTCCGCACTCCCGGGTCGACCAGCGCGAAGCGTGACCCGCTCGCGACGAGGTAGCTCCAGAGGGGAGCGTTGCACACCTCCGGATAGTCGGTCGGAAGCTGGAACACCCCGGGCGCGAGCTCGCGGGGATCTCGCCCGCCGCGTCGCTGGTCACTCATGGGTCGCTCCCGCCGCACGCGCGCGGCGCCCGAGCAGCTCCTCGGTGTGCTGGCCGAGGTCCGGGACGCCGCGGTGGATGCCCGCGGGGGTCTCGGAGAACACGAAGGGCGAGGCCACGGTCCGGAACGAGAGCCCTTCCGCCCCGAGGGGAACCTCCCAGAACATCTCGTTGTGGCGTGCCTGGGGATCCTGGACGAGCGCGTCGTAGTCCTGGACCGGGGCGCACCAGACGTCGCGCGCGAGCAGTCTCTCCATCCACTGCGCGGTCGGGCCTTCTCCGAGCCGCTCCGCGATGGCGTGGTAGATCTCCGAGCGGTGCGCGAGCATCAGCGCGTTCGTGTCGTAGCGAGCGAGCTCCGGCATCTCGAGCGCCTCCCCGACGACGGGGCACGGCGTCATCGCGATCGCCAGGAACCCGTCCGCAGTCGGGTAGATGCCGAACGGGGCGGTCGCCCAGATCGAGCCGTGGTTCTCGGCCGGACGCTCGGGGATCCCTCCGTGGTTGAGGTAGTACGTCAGCTCCTGCTGCTGCGCCGCGACGGCGCAGCTGAAAAGGTCCAGCTCGACCCGCTGGCCGCGACCCGTCTCACGTCGGTGCTCGAGCGCGGCCAGGACCGCGACGACGATGTGGAGCGCCGTGTACTGGTCCGCGATCCCGATCCCGCACGCGGTCGGAGGCTCACCCGCGCGGCCTGCGAGGAACAGAAGCCCGGAGAGCGCCTGGACGAGCATGTCCTGCCCGGGGCGAGACACGTAGGGCCCGCTCTGTCCGTAGCCGGACGAGCTCGCGTACACGATGCCCGGGTTGCGCTCCGAGAACTCCTCGTACCCGAGCCCGAGCCGGGCCATGACCCCGGGCCGGAAGTTCTCCACGACGACGTCGAACTCCGGCGCGAGCGCAAGCACACGAGCACGCACGTCCGGGTCCTTCAGGTCGACTGCCACCGACCTCTTGTTCCGGTTGAACGCGAGGAACGAGTCGGTCTGACCGTGGGTGTGCCCGTCCCCGATGCCCCAGTGGCGGCTCCACTCCCCCTCCGGCCTCTCGAGCTTCACCACGTCCGCGCCGAGGTCCCCGAGCATCTGGGTCGCGAGCGGGCCCTGGACGAGCGCCGTGAAGTCGAGGACGCGGACGTGGGCGAGCGGGCCCGCGCCCACGCCGTCAGAGCCCCGAGCCGCCTCGTCCACACGCGCGTCGACCACAGCACCCCCCCCTGCTGCCCGCGCCCACCCCGGCGCCCCTCGATGCTCGAACGATGATTCCGCTCAGCGGTACGTTTGTTCCGCTCACGCGTATCGCGTCTCGCAATCCGCACTGTGCCACAACACGCCCTCGCCGGCAAGGGCTCGTTCGCGCCGGCTGCGCCGCCTCGCGTCCCGGCGGGCCCGTCACTCGCCGGTAACGTGGGCCGGGCATGGCGACGGGCGGACCCTTGGACGCGCGCGAAGCGGAGCCGTGGGCCGGGCCGGTGATCGGCGTATCCAACGTCGCCCGCTACCTCGCCGCGAGGGGCGTCGTCGCGAGCCCGGACGACGTGCTCGCGTGCGCCCCGCTCGGTGGCGGGGTGTCGAGCTCGGTGACGCTCGTCGAGACCGCGTCGGGTCGGCTCGTCGTGAAGCAGCCGCTCGAGCATCTGCGCGTCGCGGCCGACTGGCGAGCGAGCCGGACCCGGGCCCTCGCCGAGGCCGCCGCGCTCGAGGTCGCGGCATCCGCCGTTCCGGGCACCACGCCTGCGCTCGTCGACGTCGACGAGCACGCGCTCGCGCTCACGATGACCGCCGCGCCCTCGCGCTGGCGCCCCTGGAAGGAGCGCCTCCTCGCGGGCAGCGCCGACGCCGGCATCGCGTCGCGGCTCGGGGAGGTGATAGCCCGCCTCCACGCGGCCGGCGCCCCAGCTCTCGCCGCGGATCGCGCCGGCGGGCTCGCCCGGTTCGTCGAGCTGCGGATCGACCCATACCACGACGCGGTCGCGCGGGCGCATCCGGAGCTGGCGGGCCCGCTCCTCGACGCGGCCCACGAGCTCACGCACGGCCCGGACCCGTGCCTCGTGCACGGAGACTTCTCCCCGAAGAACGTCCTCGTGGGCCACGACGGCCTGTGGGTGCTCGACTTCGAGGTCGCGCACCTCGGGAACGCGATCTTCGACGTCGCGTTCATGCTCTCGCACCTCGTGCTCAAGAGCGTGCACCGTCCCGACCGGGCTCCCTCCTACCGGGACGCAGCACGCTCCTTCCTCGACGCGTACACGAGCTTTCGCCCCCGCGAGCTCGCGCAGCGGGACCTCGCTCTGCACACGGGCTGCCTCGTGCTCGCCCGGGTCGACGGGAAGTCGCCCGTCGAGTACCTCTCGCCACCGGAGCGCGACGCCGCGCGGCGCGTCGGCCGCGGCCTCCTCCTCGCGCCGCGTGCCGTGCTCGACCAGTGGCCGCACGGGCAGCGGACCACCTCGCCATGACCGGCTCGTTCGCGATCGCGTCGCTCGACGCCTGCGAGGTGCTCGACTCCCGGGGCAGGCCGACCGTGTGGTGCGAGGTCGTGCTCGGCTCGGGCGCGCGGGCGGCGGCGTCCGTGCCCTCGGGCGCGTCGACCGGCCGGCACGAGCGCCACGAGCTGCGCGACGGCGGGGACCGGTACGACGGGCGCGGCGTGCGGCGTGCGGTCCGCAACGTCGTGGACGAGATCGCGCCCGCGGTCCTCGGCCTCGACGCGCGCGACCAGGAGCAGCTGGACGCCACGATGCTCGACACGGACGGCACGCCCGCCCTCGAGCGGCTCGGGGCGAACGCGGTCCTCTCGGTGTCCGTCGCCGCCGCCCTCGCGAGCGCCGCGGCGACCGGGACGCCTCTCTACCGGTACCTCTCGGAGCTGCGAGGCGAGCGTCCCGTGATCCCGATGCCGATGGTGAACATCCTCTCCGGAGGCGCGCACGCGGCCCGCGCCCTCGACCTCCAGGACTTCCTCGTCGTGCCACATGCAGCAACGACGTTCTCCCAGGCGATCGAGTGGGTGGCCGCGGTGCGCGAGTCCGCGGTCCTCGTCGCCGAGTCCCGCGGCCACCACGCCCGGCTCGCGGCCGACGAGGGCGGCCTCGGCATCGCGCTCGACCGGAACGAGGACGCTCTCGAGCTGCTCACGGACGCGATCGAGCGCGCCGGCCACGAGCCGGGTGCGACGGTGTCCATCGCCGTCGACGTCGCCGCGACCCAGCTCGTCCACCCGGAGGGATACGAGCTCCGCCTCGAGGGACGCACCCTGAGCGCCGCGGGCCTGCTCGACGAGATCGCGCGCTGGTGCGAGTCGTACCCGGTCTGCTCGGTCGAGGACGCTTTCGGGGAGGACGACTGGGACGGTTGGCGCCGCGCGTCCGTCCGCCTCCCGGGAGTGCAGCTCGTCGGCGACGACCTGTTCGCGACGGACGTCGCGCGCCTGCGGCGCGCCACCGAGCTCGGGGTCGCGAACGCCGTGCTCGTCAAGCCGAACCAGAGGGGCACGCTCAGCGGCGCTCTCGAGGTCCTCGACCACGCGCGCTCGCGGGGCTACGCGACCATCCTGTCCGCGCGTTCGGGCGAGACGGAGGACTCGTGGCTCGCGGACCTCGCGGTCGGGTGGGGCTCGGGGCAGGTGAAGGTCGGCTCGACCACGCGCTCGGAGCGGACCGCGAAGTGGAACCGGCTGCTCGTGATCGAGCACCAGCTCGGCCCCGGCGCCGCGCTCGCGCGCTTCGCGAGGCCCGCGGTCTGACCGTCGGGCGCTCCGCTATCCCGGTGGTCGCCGACCGGCGAACACCACGTGATCGAGCTCCTTCCAGTACGCGTCGACCGCATCGAACCCCGCGGCGCGCATCCACGCGAGCTGCGGCTCGAGCGGGGCGATGTGACGGACGTGGTTCTCCCAGCGAGCGTGCTCCTCGGTCGTGCGGCTCCTCCGCCTCGCCGCACCGACCGGGTCGCGTGCGTCCGCCACACGGCGCCACGCCTCCTCGGCTACCGGGTCCGGAGCGGAGACGGGGTCGTAGTTCACGTACCACCCGCCGGGAGCCAGCCGGCCGAACACCTCGCCGAACAGGGCCTGCTTGCGCCCGTCGGTGACATGGTGCACGCACAGCGAGCTCACGATCGCCGCGAGCCCGCCCGAGACCTCCTCTGGCCACTCGCCGAGAGCGAGGTCGACGACCACGTACTCGTAGCGCCCCGCGTACGCCCCGAGCGCCCTCCGGCCCTCGTCCATCATCTCCGAGGAGTAGTCGGCGAGCACCGCCCGAGCCCGCGGGTACGCGTCGAGCACCGCCCGGGCGGCCGCACCGGTGCCGGCCCCGAGGTCCGCGAACACGAACTCGTCGGCGGCATCGAACGGGAGAAGCTCCGCGATGAACGCACGCGCGCGCTCCCGACCCCGCTCGCGCTCCTCCGCGCTCGACGCCCACTCGGCGACGTGGCTCCTCGACTTCCAGATCTCGTCGTTGGACAGCGACGGGCCGGTCACTTTGCGGCACGGCGCGCGGGCCGGTCGAGGCCGGCGCCGCTCCTCCCGACCGACTCGCGGACGCGAAGCGGCATCTCGACCCGGTGGACCTTCCCCGAGCCGGAGGCCCCGTCGAGGGCGAGGAGCACCTCGATCGCCTTGCGGCCGAGCTCGTAGTGCGGAAGTGCGACGCTCGTGAGCCCGGGACGAAGCCACGACGCCACCGGCTCGTCGTCGAACGACACGACCGACACATCCCGCGCGACCTCGAGCCCGGCATCCGCGACCGCCTGGTAGGCGCCGACCGAGACGCGGTCGTTGAAGCAGATGAGCGCCCGCACCTGCTTCCTCGACGAGAGGATCCCGCGCGTCGCCTCGTACCCTCCGTGGGGCTGCCAGTCCCCGAGAAAGGCGCCGCCCGAGAGCCTCACCCCCTCCCGCCCGAAGGCCTCCTCGATCCCGGCGAGCCGCTCGCACGCCGCGACGCTCCCCTTCGGGGTCCGCACGGGATCGACGCCGACCCCGACGACGTAGATCCCCTCGCGGTGCCCCGCCTCGAGCAGCAGGCGCGCCGCGCACCGGCCCGCCTCGGCCTCGTCGGGGATCACCGACGGGACGCTCGTCTCCTTCTTGGAGAGCGCGTTCAAGAGCACGCTCGGGCCGCCGAGGAGAGCGCGCGGGACGTTCGCCCAGCGCGTGTACATCGAGGCGAGGACGATCCCTTCGACCTGGCGGTCGCGCATCGTCTCCACGAGCTGGGTCTCGAGCTCCGCGTCGCCCTCCGTCTCGGCGATGAGGAGCAGCCTGCCCTGCTCACGCGCCGCGTCGAGCGCGCCCCAGATCAGGTGGCCGGCGAACGGCGTCGTCGCGACGGTGTCGGACACGAACCCGATCGTGTGGGACGAGCCCGTCCTCAGGCTGCGCGAGACCACGTTCGGCCGGTACCCGGTCTCCTCGACCGCCCGAAGGATCTTCGCCTCGACCTGGGCCGAGATGCGCATCTCCTCGCGCCTGCCCGAGAGCACGAACGACGCCGTCGTCTGGGAGACCCCCGCTCGCCGCGCCACCTCGGCGAGCGTCACGCGCCGCGTGGCCGCGCGGGGCTCCTTCTCGCCGTCGGGCACCCCCCGAGCCCGACCCGGCCCGTCGCCCGGCGTGCGGCGCGCCCTGCTCGAGCCGGTCGGGGACATGGCGTGAGCATACGCGCGACTCCGAGACGATCCACGCGGGCTCCGGCACGCCGACCCTTGACGGGCCGACTCCCCTGGTGCACACTCACAGCGCGCTAATGCGATTTAGCGCACAGGGGGGACGAGGTCGCCGACCGCATCTGCCGGTGCAGTCGCCGTGGCCGCGCCCGACGATCGCGTGCGTTCTGCCGCGATCGCCCACGACACGATCCCACGAAGGAGGATTGCGTTGAAGCCAACCGTTGGCAGGACGAGGCGGCGCTGGGTGTTCTCGGCATGCTCCTCCGTCGTCGCGCTCGGCGCGACTGGCCTGTTCGCCGGCCCCGCGGTCGCGGCGCGCGGCTCCACGTCCGGCGCTCACCGCGCGACGACCACGCGTGCGACCACGGGACCTGCGAGCTTCGCCACGAACTGCGGGACGAGGCCGGTGACCTTGAGCGGCTACTTCGAGACCGGCTTCCCCGACATCGTCGATCTCACGAAGCTGTTCACGAAGCAGTACCCGAACGTGAGGTGGACGATCCGCGAGGACCCGTTCGCGGTCATCACCCAGGACGCTCCGCTCACGATGTCGGGCCCGAACCCGCCCGACCTCATGCGGGCGCCGCAGATCAGCGGCCTCGTCAAGGACCACCTGGTCAAGAACCTCGACGGCTACTACAAGACGTTCGGGTGGAGCTCGTTCCCCGCGTCCGACCTCGCCCAGCTCCGGGTCGCGCCGAGCGGCAGCCCGCAGGGGGTCGGCCCGCTGTGGGCGATGGGGATCAACTACTCGATGACGGGTGTCTTCTACAACAAGGCCCTCGCCGCGAAGATCGGGATGGCCAAGGCGCCGACGACCCTCGCGCAGCTCGACGCGGACCTCGCGAAGGCCAAGGCCAAGGGCATCCTCCCCGTCGAGCAGTTCGACAGCTCGGGCAACGGCGGTCTCATCTTCCCGCTGCAGGACCTCATGGGCGACTACAACATCCAGAAGTACGGCTCGATCGCCAAGATCAACGCGTGGGTCTTCGACCAGAAGGGCGCCACGTTCGTCAACCCGGCCAACCTCGCCGCGACCCAGCATCTCGACACGTGGATCAAGGCGGGCTACTTCAACGGTGACGCGAACGCGGTGTCGTACTCGACGATGATGGGAAGGTTCGAGCACGGCCAGGGCCTGTTCATCTTCGACGGGGACTGGGAGTCCGGCAACCTCGACACGGGGTTCCCGGGCAAGTACGGGTTCTTCCTCTTCCCGCCGATGACAGCAGGAGGCAAGCAGGCCGCGATGTCGGCGCCTCTCACCTACCTCATCCCGGCGGCCGCGAAGCACGCGAGCTGCGCGGCCTACTTCTTGAACTGGGTCGAGACGAACCCCGCAGCACGCGCTCTCAACGTCAAGGACGGCGGCTCCAACCCCGGAGGCCCGTCGACGCTGCCCATCCCGGCGGTCAAGCCGGGCACGGTCACGTCGCAGACGCTCGCTGCCGGCAAGGTCATCGCGGCGGACAACGGGGCGATGGGCTTCATCGCGAACGCGACAGGGGCCATCGACGCCGAGGGCCTCACACCGGCCGTGCAGAAGCTCTTCGGGGGCCAGGCGACGCCCGCGGAGGTGCTCTCGAGCGTGCAGGCCGCCTACACCCAGGAGCTCTCCGCTCCCTGATCGTGGCGGCGGACCTACGGTGACGCGCTCCCACCCGCTCGCACGCGACGGCGGCGCCAGGAACGAACCAGAGGTGCCGCGGGCCGGTCAGGCCCGCGGCACCTCGCACCGCTACTGGGGCTTCGTCGTGCCCGCCCTCGTCGCGTACGGAGTGTTCGTCCTGTGGCCGATCGTCCAGACGGTCCACTACTCCTTCACGAACTGGGACGGGGTCACGAAGGCGACCTGGGCCGGGACCGCGAACTACCGGACGGTGTTCACCAACGGACAGCTACTCGGGGTGATCGCCCACTCGTTCGAGCTGATCGTGTACTTCAGCGTGATCCCGATCGTCCTCGGTCTCGCGGTGGCGACCGTCATGCGCCGTGTCGTGAGCGCGCGCATGAGCGCGCTCGCTCGTGTCGTGCTGTTCCTCCCGCAGATCGTCCCGCTCGTCGCGGCCGGCATCGCGTGGAACTGGATGCTCTCGACGACCGGGGCGGTCGACGAGATCCTCCAGAAGATCGGCCTCGGGAGCCTCGCACACTCCTGGCTCGGCGACTTCAGCACCGCCCTCCCCGCGGTGGGCGTGATCGGCGCGTGGGTGCTCCTCGGGCTGTGCATCGTGCTCCTGCTCGCCGGCATGACGAAGATCGACGTCTCCCTCTACGAGGCTGCCCAGCTCGACGGTGCGGGCCCGTTCCGCGAGTTCTGGTCCGTGACGCTCCCGGGGATCCGCCAGGAGCTCGGGGTCTGCGTGACCGTGACGGTGATCGCCGCGCTCTCCGCGTTCGACATCGTCTACATCTCGACCCAGGGAGGTCCCGGGACCTCGACGATGGTCCCGGGGCTCGAGATCTACCAGCTCGCCTTCTACAACCGACAGATGGGGCTCGCCTCGGCGCTCGCGGTCGTGCTCATGCTGCTCGTGCTCGTGTGCATCCTCCCCGTCCAGTGGTACGTACGGCGCGGGAGCGACACGTGATCGTCGCCCGTCGGAGCACGGTCGTCGGGTGGCTGCTCCTCGCCGTCCTCATGGCCGTCACGCTGCTCCCGTTCGTGAGCATGTTCACGAGCGCGCTCTTCCCGTCGGGCTCGTACCCGATCGGGATCTCCTGGCCGGCGCACCCCCACTGGGGGAACTTCCTGTCCGCGTTCGACGCGGCCGACATGGGGGCCATGCTCGAGTCGAGCGCGCTCATCGTCCTCGGCGTGGTGCCCGTGTCGCTGCTCATCTCGACCCTCGCCGGGTTCGCCCTCGGTCACCTGCGTGTGCGCGGCGGGCAGGCCGCGTTCGTCCTGTTCCTCCTCGGCCTGACGCTCCCCCTCGAGGGCGTCATCGTCCCGCTCTACTACGAGGTGCGCAGCTTCGGGCTGCTCGGGAGCCGGTGGGCGATCATCCTCCCGCTCGTCGGGCTCTTCATGCCGTTCGCCGTGTACTGGATGCGTGCGCACTTCGTGACCGCGCCGGGCGAGCTCTCCGAGGCCGCGCGCGTCGACGGCGCGAGCACCTGGCAGCTCTTCTGGCGCATACACGTCCCGCTCGCCCGTCCCGCGCTCACGTCGCTCGGGATCCTGCTCTCGGTGTGGACGTGGAACCAGTTCCTGCTCGCGATCGTGCTCGTCGACAACCCGACGAACCGGACGATGGCAGGGGCGCTCGGGGCGTTCCAGGGACAGTGGGGCACGAACATCCCGCTGCTGAACGCCGGCTCGCTCCTCATCCTCGCCCCGACGCTCGTGCTGTTCCTCGCGTTCCAGAGGCACTTCGTGACCGCGCTCCTCCAGGGATCGCTGAAGGGTTAGCGCGCATACCGATGCTCTCCATAGACGACAAGTGGGTGTGGGACTTCTGGCTCGCCGACTCGGGCGGTCGTCACCACGTCTTCTACCTCCAGGCTCCCCGGTCGCTCCGCGACCCCGAGCTCCGGCACCACCACGCGACGGTCGGGCACGCGGAGTCGGCCGACCTTCGCAGCTGGTCGACCCTCCCGGACGCGCTCCACCCCGGCCCCGCGGGGAGCTGGGACGACCTCGCCGTGTGGACGGGGAGCGTCATCCGACACCGCGGTCGCTGGTGCATGGCGTACACGGGCATCTCGCGCGCCGAGGGCGGGCTCGTCCAGCGCATCGGCGTCGCGTTCTCCGACGACCTCGTGACGTGGGCCAAGCACGACGCGAACCCGGTGATCGAGGCGGACGCCCGCTGGTACGAGCAGCTCGACCTCGGCCGCTGGCGCGACCAGTCGTGGCGCGACCCCTTCTTGTACCAGCCCGACGGCACCGACCACGTCCACGCGCTGATCACCGCGCGCTCCCCCCACGGGCCGAGCGACGGGGCGGGGGTCATCGCGCACGCGCGCTCGCTCGACCTCCTCGCGTGGGAGGTCCTCGAGCCGGTGACCGAGACGGGGGAGTTCGCCCAGGTCGAGGTCCCCCAGCTCGTCCGGCTAGACGACTCGGACGTGATCCTGTTCTCGACGCGATCGGAGGACCACTCGAACGCGCGCCGCGCGCGGCTCTCGGGGACCGCCGCGGCGACCGGGACCTTCGCGCTCGTGTCCCCGAGCGGCTCCTGGCGCTTCACCCCGAGCGACTCCCCGGTCGCCGTGCGCGCGGACGAGGTCCTCTACGCGGGCAAGCTCGCCCGCGACGGAGACGGGCTCGTGTTCCTCGCCTTCCGCGAGAATGGAACGCGGGGCTTCGTCGGGGAGCTGACCGACCCGCTCCCGGCGCGCGTCACCCCGGCCGGGCTGCGCGTCTCGACGACCTGAGGAGGGCGGCCGATGCCGTACACCGACATGGACATGGACCGCCTGCGCTCCTACGCGCCCGACCTCGAGCTTCCCCACGACGCGGCCGAGTTCTGGGAGGCCACGCTCCGGGAGAGCCGTGCGCTCGCGGAGCCGGCGGTCTTCGAGAAGGTGCGAACCGAGATGACCGCGGTCGAGGTCTTCGACGTGACGTTCTCCGGCTTCGGCGGTCATCCGATCCGAGGATGGCTCCAGCTCCCCGTCGACGTCGAGGGGCCCGTGCCCGGCATCGTGAGCTTCCCCGGCTACGGAGGTGGACGGGGCCTGCCTATCGAGGTCACGCACTTCGCTCTCGCGGGGTACGCGACGCTCGTGGTCGACACCCGCGGGCAGGGATCCTCCTGGAGGACCGGTGACACTCCGGACCCCGAGGGATCCGATCCCGCGCACCCCGGGTTCATGACGCGCGGGATCCTGCACCCGTCCACCTACTACTACCGGCGGGTGTTCGCCGACGCCGTCCTCGCGCTCGACACGATCCGACAGCACCCGAGAGTCCAGCCCGAGCACGTCGGAGTGGCCGGGGCGAGCCAGGGAGGGGGCATCTCCCTCGCGGTAGCGGGGCTCGCCGCCGACCTCTGGTGCGTCCTCGCGGACGTCCCCTTCCTGTGCGACTTCTCCCGCGCGACGCAGATCGCCGCGACGGACCCGTACGGCGAGGTCGTCCGTTACCTGAGGGCCCACCGGCTCCAGGCCGACACCGTGCTCGCCACTCTCTCGTACTTCGACGCCGCGGCGATCGCGCGGCGAGCGACCGCCCCGGCGCTGTTCTCCGTCGCGCTCATGGACGAGATCTGCCCGCCGTCCACGGTGTACGCGGCGTTCAACCTCTACGGCGGCCCGAAGTCGATGGTCGAGTACCCGTTCAACGGTCACGAGGGGGGTGCGGCGTTCCAGCAGACTGCGCAGCTCCGGTGGCTCGCCGAGCTGCGCGGCTCCGACACGCCCACGTAGGCCGCGGGTGCGGCCGGGCTGTCCCGGCCGAGCGGCGCAAGCGCAGGTCCGCCCGCACCGGTCGCGGGGCGCGCTCCGCTCGACGTTCCGCCCCTCGCGCCGCGGTCGCCCGCCTGCCGCGCGCCGCGCGCCCGTCCGGGAGCGGACCAGCTGTCAGGAGTCGAACCCCACCCCGAGACGGTCGAGCAGGCGGAGCCACGCGTCGCGCCGTCCGCCGCTCGCGTCGGCACGCGCGATCGACCTGCGGGTCCTCGCGACCACGAGCGACCGGAGCGGCTCGGGAGGGAACGGGAAGGGCTTCGTTCGGACCATCTCGAGGGCGGCGCGCTCGCTCGGGACGCGCCCGACGAGGTCGAGCAGCACGTCGGCCGCGAACCGCGACGCGCCGACCCCGAGCCCGGTGAACCCTGCCGCGTACGCTGCCCGCCCGTGCTCCGCCGTCCCGAAGAACGCGCAGAACCGCGAGCACGTGTCGATCGCCCCGCCCCAAGCGTGTGTGAAGCGGACGCCCTCGAGCTGTGGGAAGGTCTCGGAGAAGTGGCGCGCGAGGAGCTCGAAGCTCGCGCGGCGAGACTCCCGGGCGGCGCCCATCGCGTTCCCGTAGTAGTAGATCGCGTCGTACCCCCCGAACAGGATCCGGTCGTCGGGTGTGAGGCGGTAGTAGTGGAACTGGTTCCCGACGTCGGACAGGCCCTCACGGCCCGACCACCCGATCGACGCGAGCCGCTCCGCGTCGATCGGCTCCGTCGCGAGCACGTAGTCGTAGACGGGGATCACGTACCTGCGGACCGTCCGAACGAGCGGCGGGAATGCGTTCGTGGCGAGCACGACCTCGTCGGCGATGACCGTCCCCGCCCCGGTCGCGAGCCGCACGGAGCGCCCCTCTCCCGTCATCGACGTGACCTGGGAGCCCTCGTGCACGACGCCCCCGCGTGACTCGACCGCGCGGGCGAGCCCCCACCCGAGTCGTGCCGGGTCCACGATCGCGCTCGAGCCCGGGTGCGCGAGGCCGCCGAGATAGGTGGGCGAGTCGACGCGGGCGCGCACCGCGGGGCCGTCGAGGAGCTCCACGTGCGCCCCGTGCTCTCTCGCCGTCGTCGCTCCGTCCGCGATGACCTCGAGATGCCAGGTCGCCGTCGCGACGTCGATGGACCCGGTCCTCTCGTACCCGCAGTCGATCTCCTCCCGGACGAGCGTCGACTCCAGTCCGTCGAGGTTCTCGCGACCGAGGCGCTCCAGGGTCCCGATCTCGGACGGGAAGTGTGCGAGGCCGTTCGCGAGCCCGTGCGTGAGCGAGGCCTCGACGAATCCCCCGTTCCTCCCGCTCGCTGCCGACGCGACCCGGTCCGCCTCGAGCACGACCACCGAGGCGCCGGGATCGCGCTCGAGAGCGCGCAGCGCGCTCCACAGGCCCGTGAACCCTCCCCCCACGACCGCGAGCTTCGTCCGGACCGTCCCCGACAGCGGCGGGCGCTGCTCGGGCCGCTCCCGGGAGTCCAGCCACACAGGGACCGGGGACGCGTCCGCGAGCGCAGCAGCGACGCTCGTGGACGCGCGTCGGCCGCTCACGACAGGTCGAGGATCCCCGTCCGGACGTCCGACATGTCCATGAGGGTCCACTTCCCCCCGATCCGTCCCCATCCCGTCCCGCGTCCGCCCGCACCCCCGAATGGCATGTTGATGTCCCAGTAGTCGGTCGTGTCGTTCACGATCACCTGACCCACCTCGAGGTTCTCCATGAACCGGAACGCACGCGCGAGGTCTTTCGTGAACACCGCGGCCTGGAGCCCGAGCGCGTCGGCGTTCGCGAGCTCGAGCAGCGCGTCGTCGCCGTCGGCCGTCAGCACGGGCACGATCGGACCGAACGACTCCTCCCGTGCGACCGCCATCTCGGGTCGCACGCGGTCCACGATCGTGAGCTCGTAGTAGAGCGGGGTCGCCATGCCGATCCGGCGGCGCCCCCCGAGGAGCACCTCCGCCCCGTGCGCGACCGCGTCCTCCACGTGCCGGTCCATCTTCGCCGCGACGCCCTCGTTGTTGAGCGGCCCGAGGTTCGTCGACGGCTCGAACGGGTCGCCGAGCCGCACGGACGCGGCCTCTGCGAGACAGGCCTCGACGAACTCGTCGTGCCGGGACGCGTCGACGATCACGCGCTCGGTCGCGCAGCACACCTGCCCGGCGCAGAAGTACGCGCCGTACACGGCCGCTCGCGCCGCGCGGCGCACGTCCGCGTCCGCGCACACGACGAGCGGACCGTTCCCCGAGCACTCCATGACCTTTCGCTTCAGCCCCGCGACCTCCTGGATCCGCGCGCCGGTCGCGGAGGATCCGATGAACCCGATCGCGTCGACCCGGTCGTCGGAGACGAGCATCTCCCCGACCCCGCCGTCTCCGGGGAGCACGTTCACGAGGCCGCGTGGCAGCCCGGCGCCCTCGAGGACCTCGACCGTGCGGAGCACCGCGGCGCTCGTGTGCGACGGGGGCTTCAGCACGTGCGCGTTTCCCGTGACGAGACCCGGAGCGACGAACTCGGCCGCCATGAGGACCGGGAAGTTCCACGGAGTCACGATCGCCCAGACCCCGACCGGGCGGCGGAAGGTGATCATGCGCTTGCTCGGGTCGCGCACCGGCAGCGTCTCGCCGTTCAGGCGCACCATGTCCTCCGCGTGCAGGTGGAACAGCTCCGCGGCCTCCGTGATGTCCGCCACGGACTCCGCAAGCGGCTTTCCCTGCTCCAGCGTCTGCAGCCGCGCGAGCTCGTCGGTGCGCGCCGCGATCGCGTCCCCGATCCGGTGGCACACGGCCGCGCGTTCGAACGCGCCCACGTGCGCCCACTCCCGCTGCGCGGCACGCGCCGCCGTCGTCGCGGCGAGCACGTCGTCTCTCCCCGGCACGGGGACCGTCGCGACGACAGATCCGGTTACCGGGCTCACGATCTCGTACCGCTCCCCGGTCGACCCGGGCACGAAGCGACCGTCCACGTAGAGGTCGAGGTCGAGCACCTCGCCGTCGCGCTGTCTCCTGCCCACCGGCTCGCTCACCGCCACCTCGCTCCCCGCTCCCCGCTCCTCACCCGTGGCTGCTCCTCAAGCGCTTCTCGACCACGTCGTGAAGGCCGTCGCCGATCGCGTTGATCGCTACGACGGTCGCGACGATCGCGATCGCAGCCGGCCACAGCTGCCACCAGTAGCCGTCGAAGAGGTTGTTGATCCCCGTCGTGAGCATCCGGCCCCAGTTCGTCGCGGGCGGTGGCTCTCCGAGCCCGAGGAAGCTGATGGACGCGAACAGCAGGATCGCGTCCGCGACCTTGAGCGTCGCGTTCACGACGATGGCTCCGAGAGCGTTCGGCACGATGTGGCGCATCACGAGAGTGAAGTGCCGGGACCCGAAGCCCCGCGCGGCGACCACGTAGTCGCGTGTCCGCAGCGAGAGCGTCTCGCCACGCACGACTCGGGCCGTCGACAGCCAGCTGACCGACGAGATCGCGAGCACGATCAGCGGAAGCGTCGGCTGCAGGAGCGTCCCGAGGAGGACCACGAAGAACAGGAACGGGATCGACAGCATCGTGTCGACGACCCGCATGAGCAGCGCGTCGAGGAAGCCCCCCGTGTAGCCGGCGACCGCCCCCCACAGCGCCCCGAACATCGTCGCCGCGATCGCCGCGGCGAAGCCCACCTCGAGGGTGCTCTGCCCGCCGAGCATGAGCCGGCCGAGGATGTCGAATCCCTCCGGGTTCGTGCCGAGCGGGAACTGGCCCGACGGAGAGAGGTTCGCGTTGATGAGGTTCGTCGCCGTCTGGTTCGTCGAGTAGAGCAGGGGACCGACGAAGCAGAACAGCACGAACAGGACGAGCACGACGAGCCCCGCGAGCGCGAACCGGTTGCGCGCGAACGTCGCGAGGTTCTCCTTCCACCCCGGCCGGGCCCTCGCCTGGGACTCGGTGACGAGCTCGGCGCGGCCCGACCCACCCACCGGAGCGGCCGACGGCGGAGCGGCGGCTGGGACCGGACCGGTCGCCCGGTCGCGCGCGTCGTCAGTCATAGCGGATCCTCGGGTCGAGCACGGCGTACGCGACGTCCGCGACGAGGCTCCCGATCACGACCGCCACGCTTACGAGCAGGACCACACCGAGCAGCACGGGATAGTCTCTCGACTGCTCGGCATCCCAGAACAACAGGCCCATCCCCGGGTAGTCGAACAGCGCCTCGACGATGAGAGACCCGCTCACGACGTAGGGGAAGCTGATCCCGATGAGCGACACGACGGGCATGAGCGAGTTGCGGAGCACGTGGCCGACGAGCACCCGCGACCAGCCGGCCCCCTTCGCGCGGGCCGTCCGCACGTAGTCCTCGAGGAGGTTGTCTATGACCGACGAGCGCACGTACCGCGAGTAGTACGCGATGTTGCCGAGCATGAGGGTCAGAACCGGCAACGCGAGCACGCGGACGTCCGTCGTGAACCCGTGCCCGAACTGCTGCGCCGTGGACGGCAGGAGCGGGAGCTCGATGTTCAGCACCACGATCGCGAGGACCCCGAGCAAGAAGCTCGGCATCGAGTACAGGGCGAGCAGGGCCCCCGAGAAGACGTAGTCGACGCCCTTGTTCCGCCGGAACCCCTGGAGCACCCCGAGCGGGATCGACACCGCGATCGCGAGCGCGATCGCGAGCCCCGTGAGCAGGAGGTCGCGCGGGAAGTACTCGCCGAGGAGCGTCGAGACCGGCGTGTTCAGCTTGTAGGAGAAGCCGAGGTTCCCGCGAAGGGCGTCCCCGAGCCACACGAGGTACTGGACGGGCAGCGGCTTGTCGAGCCCCTCCTGCACGGACAGCTGACGGACCGCGTACGCCGATGCCTTCGGGCCGAGCTGGGCTCGCACGAGACCGCCCGGAAGGGCGTGGAGGAGGCCGAACACTATGATGGTCACGAGGAACAGCACGACGAGGGCCTGCCCGATCCGCCGGGCGAGATATCCGATCATCGCCGCCGTCCCCCCGCTCCGCGACGCGCCGTCGGCACCTAGAGGGATCCGTCCTCGTGCGCGACCGCTCCTGCGAGCATCGTGAGGCGGACGCGTGCCTCGGGGAGGCGGTCCGCCCCGGTCTCGAACGGGTCGTGCTCGAGCACCACGAGGTCTGCGAGCTTCCCGGGCTCGATCGTGCCCGAGTCCGACTCGCGGTGGTTCACGTACGCCGACCCCGCCGTGAACGCACCGATCGCCGTCGCGAGCGCGATCCGCTCCGAGGGAAGGAACGGCTCCTCGGGGGCCGCACCGTGCCGGGCCGACTCGGGGAGAGCCCGGGAGACGGCGACGGCGATCTCCTCGAGGGGGTTCGCGGTGGACACGGGCCAGTCCGACCCTCCCGCGAGGACCGCACCGGAGTCCGCGAGCGTCGCGAACCGGTACTGCCAGCTCGAGCGCTCCTGCCCGAGCACCGGGATCGTGAGCTCGGTCATCTGTGGCTCGACGCACGCCCAGAACGGCTGCGCGTTGACCGCGACCCCGAGCCGGTGGAAGCGGGGGACGTCGTCGGGATGGACGACCTGCACGTGCGCGACGTGGTGGCGAAGCCGTCGCGCGTCGGCTCTCTCACCCGCCGCGGCGACCGCGTCGAGCGCGACGCGGACCGCCCGGTCCCCTATCGCGTGGAAGTGGACCTGGAACCCCTCTGCTGCGACGAGCCGGACCGCCTCCTCCGCGAGCTCGGGCTCGAGGAAGAGCTTTCCCGTGCCGTGCTCGTGGCCGCATCCTCCTCCCCCACCGGGGACGAGGTACGGGTCGAGGAGCGCCGCGGTCCTCGTCTCGACGACCCCGTCGAGCATGATCTTCACGCTCGACGCGTCGATCCCCATCCGGGCGGCCGAGGCCCGTCGCGCCACGAGCTCTCGCACCTGCTCGACCCCGCGCTCGCGGTCCCACCAGAGCGCGAGCCGGACCCGGGCGCGCAGTTGCCCGGACGAGGCGAGCGACTCGTACGCGCGCTGCACGTCGTCGCCGACCATCGCGTCCTGCCAACCCGTGACTCCGAGCGACAGGAGGTGCCGCTGCGCGTCTGCGAGCGCCGCTTCGAGCTCCTCGGAGCCGGTCACCGGGACCAGGCGGCCGACGAGGTCCATCGCCCCCTCGTGCAGGGTCCCCTGTGGCTCGCCGGACGCGAGCCTCTCGATCCGACCGTGCGCGGGGTCCGGGCTCGACGCGTCGATCCCCGCGAGAGCGAGAGCCCTCCCGTTCACCCACGCGCTGTGGCCGTCCCGGTTCACGAGAAAGGCGGGGCGGTCGCCGCACACGAGGTCGAGCGACGCTGCGTCGGGGGTCCCGCCCGGAAAGGTCTCCATCGACCAGCCCGACCCGAGGACCCACGGCGCACCGGGATCGCGCCGGAGGTACTCCCGGACCGCGTCGTGGCACTGCGCCATCGTGAGCGCCTCGCCGAGGTCGCACCGGCGCATCTGGAGGCCGCCCGACGTCGGGTGGCAATGCGCGTCCTGGAACCCGGGAAGCACGGCGCGCCCCCCGAGCTCGACGGCCTCGCCCGCGTGCCCGACAGCGTCGCGCACCTCGCGCGCCGAGCCGACGGAGACCACACGCCCGCCTCGCACCGCGACCGCCTCGGCGAATGGTCGGTCGGGCCGCCCCGTCCACACGGCTCCGCCCGTGAGGACGAGGTCGGCGCCGTCACCCATCGACGGCGCCGACGCTCATCCTGCAGGACGTCGCGGGGGCGTTCCCTAGCCCGTGAAGTACCACGAGGACGGGTGGTAGTTCGCGTACGGGTTCAGCTGCTCCCAACCCTTCAGGTTGTTCTTCGCGACGACGATCTCGTAGTCCGACAGCGGCCACCAGAGCGACGCGACGTTCTTCGTGAGGTAGTTCTCGACTGCATAGAGCGCCTGGGTTCCCGTTTGCTGGTGGGCGGCCGTGATGAGCTTCTGGGCCTGGGACGAGCTGTAGCCGCCCGCCCAGAAGTTCCCGTTCCCGAACTGGTTCCCGCCCACCGGGATCAGCTCGTACTGGCCGAAGTCCCACATGAAGCTCGAGTACGCCGCAAGTCCCCAGTTGCACGGCGGAGACGATGGGCACACTCCCGCGATGGAGAACATCGTGCTCTCCGTCTGGCCGTTCAGAGTGATCCCGATGCCCACGGACTTCGCCGCCGTCTGGAACGCCTCGACCTGTGCCGCGAACGACGGCGTCCCGGTCTGGTACATGAACGAGAAGCTCAGCTGCTTGCCCTTGCTGATCCCGGCGCCGCACTCGTTCGGGCCGGTCCCCGGCTTCGCGCACACGTCGATCCCGCCCGAGCCCTGCTTCCACCCGTGCGAGCTGAGCAGCTTCGATGCCGCCGACGGGTTGTACGGGTACGGGTCGGTCCGGAGCTGTGGGCTCACGAACGACGAGCCCGGGTAGTCGGGCGCGACGCCGTAGTCGAGGAGCCCGTATCCGTGGATCGTCCGGCTGAGGTAGAGCTGCTCGTCGACGAGATGCTGGAGCGCCTGACGGATGTAGAGCTGCTTCACGAGGGCTCCCCAGGTCTTGCTCGTGTAGCCGAGCTCGACGGTCTCGTTGTAGAAGACCTGCCAGGGCTTGACCGTGTACCCGTGCCCCGTGAAGTAGGAGGTCTGGCTCACGTCGCTGAACGGGAGGAACCCGAACGTGACCGTCCCGGACCGCAGGGCGTCGAGCTCGGCGGTGTCCGACGCGAAGCTGTAGATCTGGTAACCGGCGAGCCGCGGCTTGCCCGGACCGGTGTAGCGCCCGTTGCGGGAGAACGCCGCAGAGTACGTCGTCGGGTCGTAGGACTTGATCACCCAGGGACCGTCGACGACCTTCCAGAGCGGGTTCGTCGCGTACGTCCCGAGGTCCTCGGACTGCTTGTACAAGAAGTTGAAGACCGCCGTCGCGCCCGACTTCGTCGCCGCGTCGTTCCCGACCTTGCACGTGGCGCACGTCTTGTCCCACGCCTGCGCGGGGAGCGGGTAGATCCACGTGAGCTGGTTCCCGGTGAACCACTGCGGGTTGTACGAGTGGTTGAGGTGCAGCACGAACGTGTACGCGGACGGGTACGAGACGCTCGTCACGTTGTCGGGCATCTCACCGGGGATGTACGCCCCGTCCTTCGCCTTGCCCGCCGAGAGCAGGTCGAAGAAGAACTTCACGTCGGCGCTCGTGACCTTCGTCCCGTCGGACCACGTGAAGCCCTTCTTCATCGTGACGGTCACGGTCCTGTTGCTGTTCGAGTAGACGGGCATCTGCGCAAGGGAGAGCTGCTGGTCGATCCCCGTCTGCGAGCCGTTGCCCGCGAAGTACAGGGGCCGCCACATCCCTCCCTCGACGTTCGAGTCCCAGTCCTCGTAGTTGGCCGTGTTCTCGATCGGGAACATCCACGAGAAGTCCTCGCCGATCGGCAGCGCGTAGCTCGCGACCCCCCCGCCCTTCGCATGCGCGACCGCGTGCGCCCGAGGCGCCGCGGACGACACCCCGGCGACGACGCCCGTTCCCATGATCGCCGCGGCAGCGAGCGCCGCGACGCGAAGCGGCCCGTGGCGCCATCGTCTCGTGGAGCCCGACGGGCCCCCCGGGAACGCGCCGGTGCCGCCGGGAAGTGACCGAGAAGGCGACATCGCCCACCCTCCTTGCATGACGTGGCCGGACCGATCGCTCGAGTCACGGCGTCTCGCGGGGCCACCGTAACGATCCCGCAGCCAGACGGTCAACGTCCGGTCCGCCCCCTCGCGTGAATTGCCTGTTTCCTGGACCCGGATCGCGCCCGGGACACCCGCTGCCCCGGCCCGACCGGTGCCGCGGCGCCCGTCCGCTCCTCGGATTCCCGCCCGCGCCCCCCTCCTCGTCGGCCCGCCGCGGCGGCTGCCGACATCGTGTCAGGTACGCGATGCCCGCACAAGCGATTTCGTCGCGCTTTCGCGTCCATGCAACGGAATCCATAACCCGTGCGGGGGAGGCTCCTACGCGATCCGTGTTGCGACCTGGGTCGAGACCGCTCGATCCGTTCTCCTAGGTCGTGGCACGATCCGCGGCCAGGAGCAGCTCTTGACTCGCGGAGGTTCCGCGGGGAGGCTTCCTGCGCCGGTCGACCTGTCCTGTCCGGAGATGCTGGCGGCGCTCGCCGCCACGAGAGGAGCGGCGAGGAACGTGAGCGCGCTCGAGACGTCGGGTCCCTCGCTCGGCGCGTCAACGCCCGCGGTGCTCGAGGTCGAGGACCTCCACACCGAGTTCCGGTTCCGGAGCACTGCGGTGCGCGCCGTGGACGGCGTCACCTTCCGCGTGGGGGCCGGCGAGTGCATCGGTCTCGTCGGGGAGTCCGGGTGCGGGAAGTCCACGACCGGGCTCTCGATCATGCAGCTCCTCCCCGGGGTCGGGCACATCTCCGGGGGAGCGGTCCGCCTCCTCGGAAGGGACCTCGTGGGCCTCGACGACCGCGACATGAGGTCCATCCGCGGCAACGAGGTCGCGATGATCTTCCAGGACCCGATGACCTCGCTGAACCCCACCTTGACCGTCGGGCGCCAGATAGCGGAGTCCGTGCGCCTGCACCGCGGCGCCTCGAGGAGGGCGGCCCTCGACCGCGCGCTCGAGGTCCTCACGCTCGTCGGCGTCCCCCACCCGTCGGAGCGGCTCGGCTACTACCCGCACCAGCTCTCGGGCGGGCTCCGCCAACGCGTCATGATCGCGATCGCCCTCGCGTGCGAGCCCAAGCTCCTCATCGCCGACGAGCCGACGACGGCCCTCGACGTGACGATCCAGGCCCAGATCCTCGACCTGATCGACGACCTGCGGGACCGCCTGCACATGGCCGTCGTGCTGATCACCCACGACATGGGCGTCATCGCAGG
>JAJZBW010000185.1 GCA_021798745.1 Actinomycetes bacterium | reverse complement strand
GCCGCGCCCTTTCCCCGGTTCACGGGCTGCCGTATGAACTTCACCGTGGAGTCCTGCAGGGCTGAGAGGACCTGGTCGCTCCCGTCCGTCGAGCCGTCGTCGACCACCACGATCTCCAAGGCCAAGGGCAGCTCCACGCGCCGTATCCGGCGCAGGATCTCAGCCACGGTGGCCCGCTCGTTGTAGACCGGCACGATCACCGAGAGGGTCTTCGGGCTGGTGCTCACCTCCGGCACGCCGTGCACCCCCGCCGTCCCCTCCGAGCTCCGGCTCGACCCGACCCAGCCGTACCTCGTCACTCCGCTCGCGCCCGGGCCGGGGTGGGCCATCGAGACGGACCTCCTCTCGACCGGGAGCGCTCTCACGTGGCTCGCGACCGTCCTGCTCGACTCGGGCTCGGTCGCGAGGTGCGCAGAGCTCGCCGAGAGCGCCGCACCCGAGGACGCTCCCGTGTTCCTCCCCTACCTCGGAGGCGGCGAGCAGGGATCGCTCTTCGACCCCGCCCTGCGCGGCGCGGTCGTCGGCCTCGAGCTCCGCCACGACCGGCGCCACCTCGCACGCGCGCTCCTCAACGGGATACTCATGGAGTCCCGGCGGTGCGTCGCCGAGCTCGACAAGGCGGGCGCCGCGGGGTCGACGATCCAGGTCGCGGGCGCGAGCGCGACGATGCCCGCGTTCCGGGTGGACCTCGCCGACGCGACCCGCCACAGCGTGTCCATGCCCGCCGGAGGCGACGCGGACTGCTCGGCTGCGGGCGCCGCCGTGCTCGTCGCCCAGGCCGTCGACGGGCGCGTCATCGTCCGCTCGCCCCAGAGCGCCGGGAGCGCTCTGTCACCGGCGCGCGTCGACCCGGACGAGTCGCGCGCCGTCCGTTGGGACGCCCTCGCCGAGCGCCACGACGCCGTGCGCGCCGCGCTCGCGCCCTACTTCGCCGCCGTCGACCGCGAGGGGGACGGTCCCGGGCAGCCGTCGCCCTGCTGAGCCGTCCCCGCCCGGCGACGGCCCGACCGCCTCCCGGCCGTCCCCTACTCTGGACGAGGCGGCACGGCGCGTCGTCCGGGCACGCCCGGGAGGTGGTCTCCGTGGAGGACAGGGACATCGTCGCCGAGATCGGCCGGCTGACCGCGGAGGAGCACCGCATCGAGCGCGCGCACGTCGGCGTCGGGCTCTCGCCCGACGAGACCCGTCGACGCGACGAGCTCGCGGTGCTCCTCGACCAGTGCTGGGACCTCCTCGCGCAACGGCGCGCTCGGCGACGCGCCGGACAGGACCCCGAGGGAGCCGCCGTCCGCCCCCCGTCGGTCGTCGAGCGCTACCAGCAGTAGGAGCGGCGACCCGCTCCGCGCGACGCGTTCCCGATCAGGCGACGACACGCCGGATCGCGGCCGCGAATCCGTCCACGTCCTCCGGCTCGGTGTCGAACGAGGTCATCCAGCGAACCTCGCCCGTCCGCTCGTCCCACACGTAGAACGCGTACTGCTCCTGGAGCGCGGCGGCCGCCTCGGGGGCGAGGAGCGCGAACACCGCGTTCGCCTCGACGGGACGCGTCACGCGCACGCCCGGCAGGTCCCGGACCGCGTGCTCGAGCCGGCGAGCCATCGCGTTCGCGTGGGACGCGTTGCGGAGCCAGAGGTCCCCGGAGAGGAGCGCCTCGAACTGCGCCGCCGTGAATCGCATCTTCGACGCGAGCTGCATCGCCTGCTTGCGAACGAAGGGGAAGCTGGACGCGAGCTCGGGTCGGAAGAGCACGACCGCCTCGCCCCCGAGCAGGCCGTTCTTCGTCCCTCCGAACGACAGCACGTCGACGCCCGCGCCACCGCTGGTCGCCCCGAGCCCGACCCCGAGCCCGGCCGCTGCGTTCGCGAGCCGCGCACCGTCCATGTGGAGGTACATCGCGTGGCCGTGCGCCCAGTCCGCGAGGGCAGCCACCTCCTCGACCGCGTACCGCGTCCCGATCTCGGTCGACTGCGTGACCGACACGACGCGAGGCTGGGAGTGGTGGGGGTCGCCCCATCCTCGAGCGACCGATTCCACGAGCTCCGGGGTGAGCTTGCCGTCCGACGTCGGCACGTCGACGACCTTGCTCCCGAGGAACCGCTCGGGAGCACCGCACTCGTCGGTGTTCACGTGCGCGCTCTCTGCGCAGACGACGTGCTCGTAGGGGGCGAGAAGCGCCTGGAGGCCCGTCACGTTCGCCCCCGTGCCGTTGAAGGTGAAGAACACCTCGACGTGCGCCCCGAAATGCTCGCGGAACAGGCCCGTCGCGCGAGCCGTGACCTCGTCGGCCCCGTAGGCGGGCGCGTGGCCGGAGTTCACGGCAGCGATCCTCTCGAGCACCTCCGGATGGACGCCCGACCAGTTGTCGCTCGCGAACGCCCGCCGGGCGCTCACGCTCCCGCCCCGACGCGCCGCGTCACCGCTGCCCCGGGCGCGGCTCGCCTCGACGCGCTCTCCCCGTCCACCCCCGAAGCGTACCGGAGGGGTCCGGCGCTCAGGAGGGGATCCGCCTCCACAGGGCCCGCGGAACGTGCGAGGCGAGTGCCAGGAGGACCCGGAAGACGGCGGGCACCCACACGACCTCCGCGTCACGCTCGAGGCCGCGCACGATCGCGTCGGCCACCTCCTCGGGCCCCGTGGCAAGTGGCGCCTCGGGCACGCCGGCGGTCATGCGGGTCCTCACGAACCCCGGACGGACGATCGTCACGCGCACCCCCGTCCCCTCGAGCGCGTCGCCGAGCCCCTGGCTGAAGCCGTCGAGCCCCGCCTTGGCCGCCCCGTACACGAAGTTCGACCGTCGCACGCGCACGCCGGCGACCGAGGACAGCACGACGATCCTTCCGTGCCCGTGGTCCGCCATGACCCGCGCGAACGCGAGCATCGCGGCCGCCGGACCGGTGAAGTTCGCCTCGACGAGCCGCGCGACCGCCTCGGGGGAGAGCGCCTCGAGCTCGGCGCTCCCGAGCGCGCCCGCGGCGACGAGGAGGAGGTCGACCGACGCGACCGTGTCGAGCGCCCGCCGCACGAGGTCCTCGTGGTCGGAGACGTCGGACGCCTCGAAGCGCGTCGTCGCGACCGTGGGCACCCCGAGCGACTCGAGCTCCCGCGCGGCAGCGGCGAGAGCCGTCTCGTCGCGTCCCGCGAGCACGACCGCACGCAGCCTCCTGCCTGCGAGACGGACGAGGAGCGCCCGCGCGATCTCCGACCCCCCTCCGAGCACCACGACGCTCTCGGGCATCCCTGTCACGTCGTTCACCAGTCGCTCCTCTCCCGGTCCTGCACGGCGAGCCTCCTCCAGAGGTCCGAGACGAACAGCCGCCCGGGGTCGTCGCGGTCCCGGACCGCGCGCCACTCGGCGAGCCTCGGGTACATCGCGGCGAACAGCTCCGGCCGGAGGCGCCCGTCCTTCGCGAGGTACACGCGCCCTCCGGCGGCGGCGACGAGCCCGTCGATCTCGTCGAGCACGGGTCCGATCGCGTGCCCTCCGACCGGGATGTCCGCGGCGAGCGTCCACCCGGGCATGGGGAACGACAAAGGAGCGAGGCTCGCCGCGCCGAACGACTTGAGCACGCACAGCGACGGCGTGAGCCGCGCCCGCTGGAGGAGCTCGAGCGCGCGCCGTACGACCTCGGACCCGGAGGACGGCACGACGAACTGGTACTGGGTGAACCCGTGCGGCCCGTACGCACGGTTCCAGTCGCGGACCGAGTCGAGCGGGTGGAAGAACTGCGCGATCGTCTGGATCTCGCCGACCCTGCGGCGGGGCGCCTTCGCGTACCAGACCTCGTTGAGCGCCCGGACCGTGGTCCGTCCGACGAGCCCGACGGGCGGCGTCACCGGGACGGCGAGCGGCACGCGGGGGTCGTAGGAGAGCGGGTCGGAGCGGTCCGACGCGTCGAGGTCGTCGAGCGAGGCGTGGTCTCCGGCCGTGATCACCGAGCGCCCGAGCCGCGACCCCCCGGAGATCCCGTCGACCCACGCGACGCTGTACCGGTGCTGCGCGTCGAGATCGGACAGCCGGGCCATGCACTCCTCGAGGTCGCGCGCCCGCTCGGTCGTCACGACGAGCCGCGACGTCTCGATCCTCCGCAGCGCGAGGCAGACCTCCGTCACGATCCCCGTGAGGCCCATGCCGCCGACGGTCGCCCAGAAGCGCTCCGCGTCGCGACCCGGGCCGAGGCGCGTCACGCCCGACGCGCCGACGAGCTCGAGCTCGCGGAGGTGCGACCCGATCGAACCGTCGCGGTGGTGGTTCTTCCCGTGGACGTCCGCCGCGACCGCGCCCCCGAGGCTCACGTGGCGCGTCCCGGGGGTCACGGGGACGAACCAGCCTCGCGGGACGACCGCCCGCAGGAGCGTGTCGACGGAGCACCCCGCCTCGACGCGGACGACCCCGCTGTCGGGGTCGATCTCGAGGACACGGTCCATCGGCCTCGTGTCGACGAGGACTCCTCCCGCGCACTGGGCCGCGTCCCCGTACGCGCGGCCGAGCCCGCGCGGGAGCAGGTGCCGTCCCTCGGAGCGAGCCTCCTCCACGAGGGGAGCGACCTCGTCGGGGGACCGCACGGGCCGCAGGACGGCTGCGGTGCCGCCGGCCCTCCCGAACCCCGTGAGGACCCGTCGCGGCGGCACGGGTCGCGCGTCCCCCGATGCCCTCACGCGTAGATCCCTATCGCGACGCACGCGACGCAACAGAGCGCGAGCACCTGAAGGCCCCGGTGGCGAAGCGCGAGCTCCTCGGGGGCGCCCCCGTCGCCGGACTCGATCGCGAGCTCGACGGTGAGGACCCCGAGCACGAACGGGACGATGGAGAGCTGGAAGACGGTCGACTCGACCCCGGTCCCCCCGGCTCCGAGATTGCTCGCGCGCTCGAACGCCCACAGCGCGTACCCGACGACGGCGACGGTCCCGGCGAGGACGCGCACCGACCGGAGGAACGCGACCGGGTACGCGTCGAGCACGCTCCGGTGCGCGCCGCTCGCCGCCCCGAGCGCCGTCAGCTCGGCGCTCCTCTTCCCGGCCACGACGAGCAACGATCCCGCCGAGGCGACGATGACGAACCAGTGCGAGATCGGGATCGCGACCGCCGCGCCCCCGGCGACGGCGCGCAGGACGAATCCGGAGGACACGCACGCGAGCTCGACGACCGGCACGCGCTTCAGCGCGAGCGTGTAGGCGAGGGTTATCGCGACGTACGCCCCTGCGACGGCCACGAGCGGGCCACCGCCGACGAGCGCGGCGGAGGCGATCGCGACGACGAGGAGCGCCGCACCGACGCCGAGCGCGAGACCTGCGGGGACGTTCCCCGACGCGACGGGACGGTGGCGCTTGTCCGGGTGGAGGCGGTCGCGCGCCGCGTCGACCACGTCGTTCACGAGGTACGTGCCCGCCGACGCGCACACGAACGTCGCCGCGGCGGCGCTCGTGCGGCCGAGCACCGAGGCGTGGCCGAGGATGCCCGCCGCCCCCGGGGCCGCGTAGACGAGGACGTTCTT
>JAJZBW010000184.1 GCA_021798745.1 Actinomycetes bacterium | reverse complement strand
CGCGACGTGCCGGTCGGGGTCGAGCGCCACGATCCCCGGCGAGAGCACCCCCGGCGCGCACCCGAGCGCGCGCATCACGTCGAACACGATCCCCGAGTAGAGCCGACCGAGCCGCTGCGCGAGGTCGTCGTCGCCGGCCCGGTCCGGCGCGTGTCCATCGGTCACGAGGCACCTCCCGAGGCGGCGGCCGCCTCCGTCTTCTCGACCACGTACAGGTGCACGAGCGCGAGCACGACCTCGCCGCGCTGGTTCGACACCGTGAGCTTCTCGTCGACGCGCCCGAGCCGTGCGGGGTCCTTCGCGTGGTCCCCGGTCGCGACGATCTCCGCCGTGACCGTGATCGTGTCCCCTATGAACACGGGACGGACGAATCGGATCCGGTCGTAGCCGTAGCTCATCGCCCGCGGGTTGATCGACCCCGCCGTCATCCCGACAGCGACCGACAGCACGAGGGTTCCGTGCGCGACCCTCTGCCCGAACGGCTGGGTCGCGCACCACTCGCGGTCGACGTGGTGCGGGTAGAAGTCGCCTGTCTGACCCGCGTGCAGGACGATGTCCGCCTCGGTGATCGTCCGCCCGGTGGTCGTGCGCGTCGACCCGACCTCGTACTGCTCGAAGAACCGCTCCAGGACCTCTCCCATCACGCGCTCCCCGTCGAGACGTGCCCGCCCATGAGCCGGCCTCGCTCGTCGTCGAGACGGTCGAGGCACTCGTCGTCGCCGATCGACCGGAGCAGAGTCGCGTGGACGAGGTCGCCGACGACCTCCTGGAGCGCGAGCCAACCCGGGTGCCTCGGTCGGACCGCGGCGCCCTCGAGCGTCCGACGGGTCCCCGAGAAGAACCCGAGGCTGTCCGCGTCGACCTCCGGATCCTCCCACGCTGCCGCGTTGGCCGGCTGCCCGCCCTCCCGGTAGTAGTCCCCCCGCTGGACGGGTGCGCTCGCGAGCCAGCACGCGACGTCCACCGCGGCCGACCGGTCCTGGGAGCGCGCCGACACCGCTATCCCCGCCCCACCGAGACAGGACCCGCGCACGCCCCGGGCGCCCTCGGGAACGTCCCGGTACGCGATCCGGTTCGCACGAAAGCCGCTCCTCGCGTAGTTCACGTAGCCGAACGCGAGCGGGACGTAGCAGACACGACCGTCCGACGCGAGCATCTCCGCCGCCTCTACCGGGTTCATGTCGAGGCAGCGCGGGTCGACCGCGTCCGCCATCTCGTGCATGAGCCCGAGGACCGCGAGCCCGTCCTCGCGCGCGACGAAGCGGTCCGGGCGCGAGCACACGGGCTCTCCTCGCTGGGCGGAGAGCGTGAGGAAGCTCGACATCGCGTCGACCGGCTTCGCGGGCCAGGCGACCCTTCCCTCGGACGCCAGCTCGAGCACGTCCTCCCAGCGCGACGGCGGTTCCGAGATGAGGTCCGGTCGGTGCGCCGACACCTGTGCCGCTGCGTCCACCGGAAGCGCCCACACGTGCCCCTCGAACCGGTAGCTCGCGAAGCTCTGCCCGACGGACTCGGACTCGAGGACCGCGAGCTCTGCCGACCTGTCCTGCTCGTCGAGCGGCACGAGCAGACCCGAAGCGGCGACGAGCGGCACGTGCGGGTGGTCGATCACGAGCAGGTCGTACCGGTCCGCGAGCTCCTCGAGGGGGTGGTCCGCGAACGCCTGGAGGGACCGCGCCGACCACTCGACCGTCGTGTCCCCCGCGCTTCCCGAGCGCGACGCGAGCGCGACGAGGGGCGCTCGCCCTCTCGGGTGGTCCCACGTCATCCCCGACAGCGCGGTCATCGGGACGCCGCTTCCCCGTCGGCTCGACGCGCCGTTGCCCCGAACTCCCGGCGGAGCGCCTCGGAGTGCTCCCCGACGTGCGGCGCCCCGGGCCCCCCGACGAGCCGCTCCCCGTCCACCCGGAGGGGGCTTCGCGTCGTCGTGAGCGAGACCTCGGCCGTCCCGGCGCTCGTCTGGCGCGTGACCTCCTGGAGCATCTCGATCGCCGCGAACCCCTCGGAGCCGGCAAGCTCCGGGAGAGTGAGCACGGGCGCGCACCAGACGTCTGCAGGCTCGAGGATCCCGAGCCAGTGCCCGGTCGTCTCGCACGCGAGACGCTCGCCGAGAAGGGTCGCGATCCGGTCGCGATCCGTCATCCACGTCTCGGGGTCCGTGCAGGACTGAAGCTCGGGCAGCTCGAGAAGCTCGCCGATCCTCGGGACCGGGTACATCGCGAGCGCGAGATACCCGTCCGCCGTCGGGTACACGCCGTACGGGGCGGACAGGTACGCGTTCGCGCCGTGCACCCCGGACCGTCGGAGCGCGAAGGCGGGCTCGTTGAAGTAGGCGGTGAGGAGCTCGAACTGGAAGTCGAGGACCCCCTCGAGAAGGCTCGTCTCGACGATCCCCCCCTCGCCCGTCCTCTCCCGACGGACGAGCAGCGCGGCGATCCCGATCGCGAGCTGGCACGAGGCGAGATGGTCCGCGATCGACAGCCCGACGGGAACGGGTGGCGAGCTCCGGTCCCCGTTGAGCCACGGCAGGCCGGAGCGGGACTGCGCGAGGAGGTCCTGGCCGGGCTTGTCCGCCCACGGCCCGGACGCCCCGTAGCCGCTTATGCTCCCGTAGACGATCCCCGGGTTGATCTCCCGGACCGACTCGTAGTCGAGCCCGATCCGACGCATCACCCCGGGCCGGAAGTTCTCGACGATCACGTCCGCGGACCGCACCATCTGCCGCACGACCTCGAGGTCCTCGGAGCTCTTGAGGTCCGCCGCGAGGCTCTCCTTGCCGCGGTTCATCGCGTGGAACGTCAGCGAGTCCCCGTCTCGGCGCAGCTCCGCGAACGCGAGCGTCCGACCGAGCTCGCCCACCACCGGGCGCTCCACCTTGATGACCCTCGCCCCGAGGTCCGACAGCCGGAGCGCGGCGACCGGACCGGCCAGGAACTGGCTGAAGTCGAGGACCGTGATGCCCTCGAGCGGCCGTCCCCTCCCACGGGCCGGCTCGCGCGCGTCGTCAGCGTGCTCCATCAGCCCTTGACCGCACCGAGCATCGCCCCTCGGGTGAGGTACCGCTGCGCCACGACGAACACGACGAGCACCGGGAGCATCTGGAGCACCGCCGCGAACGCGAGCTCGGGCATGTACAGCTGCACGTTCAGACCCGCCGCCGCGCTCGGGTTGAACAGCTGGCTCGAGGTGATCAGCTCCTGCAGCCCGACGGACACCGTCTGGACCGCCGACGACGGGAGCATCACGAGCGGGAGGAAGTAGTTCGTCCAGTCGGCGACGAACGCGAAGAAGAACACGAGCGCGACGGCCTGCTTCGCGAGCGGCACCGCGAGGCGCATGAACAGCCCGATCTCCGACACGCCGTCGATGCGCCCGGACTCGAGCAGCTCGAAGGGAAGAGTCGTCTTGTAGTGGACGAACGCGAGGTACGTGCCGAACGGGAAGAACCCGAAGATGACTGCGACCGGCAAGAGCTTGTCGATCTGGTGGACGGCGGACACCTCGAGGAACAGGGGGATCACGAGCACCGTGTTCGGCATCACCATCGTGAGGATCGTGAGGAAGAGGAGCACCCGCCGCCCTCGGAAGTGGAGCATCGCGAGCGCGTACCCCGCGGGGAGCGCGACCGCCACGGCGATCGCCGCCCCGGCGAACGCGACGATCGCGGAGTTCTCGAGCCAGTGGAAGTAGATCCCACTGCTGAACCCCTCGAGCTGGCGCCAGTCGAACTGGAGCCGAGAGATGGACAGCGGCCCGAACGCGCCGGAGCGCAGCAGGCTCTGCTCGGACCGCATGGACGCGAGGACGAACGTGACCATGATGAACAGGTACACGAGCGCGACGACCGTCAAGAAGGTCATCGGCGTCATCTTCGCGATCCGAGCGAAGAGCGGGGGCCGCTCGCCGCGCCGCACGCGGGACGCCCCCGCGACGTCGACGGACTGGGATCCGATCGTCATGGGCTAGTCCCGGTTCGAGAAGAGACCCGTGCGCGTCGTGATGATCACGCCGATCACGAGACTGATGGCGAGGAGGATGACCGACAGCGCAGCGGCCGCAGGCACGTCGAACACCTGGAACGCGAACGTGAAGCTCAGCTGGTTCGGGGTCCATTGGGGCGAGATCTGGCCCTCGGTCGCGAGACCGAGGACCTGTGGCTCGAGGAAGAGCTGCGAGGCGTACGCGACGTTGAGCAGGAGGAAGTAGGCGATCCACGGGCGCACGAGCGGGAGCTTGATGTGCCTCGTCACCTGCCAGTGGCTCGCACCGTCGATCTTCGCCGCCTCCCCGAGCTCCTCGGGTATCCCGTTGAGCCCTCCGTAGATCACGAGGATCCACGTCCCGGCGCCCTGGAAGAAGAGCATGAGCGCGATGATCACCGGGAGGTGCGCGGGCTCCGCGGTCTGGTTGAGAGTCGAGTAGCCGAGCCAGGACAAGATGGGCCGGACCGGGGAGTTCACCGGGTCCAGGAGGAACAGCCACAGCACGAAGTTCCCCATCCCCGCGAGCGCGCCCGGGAGGTAGTAGATGAACCGGTACACCCCGACGAGTCGCGACCTCTGCCCGTGGAGGAGGAGCGCGAGACCGAGGACGCCGACGAACATGAACGGCAGCCATACCGCGAGCACGAGGCCGATGTGCGCGAAGGAGCTCGCGAACTGGAACTCGGTCACCGCGCTCTGGTAGGCGCTGATCCCTCCGAAGCCCGAGCCCGACCGCGCGAGGAAGCTCTGGTAGATCGCGTACCCCGTCGGGATGATCCCCACGACGAGGAGCAGCACGACGTACGGGACGAGGAGCGTGAGCCCTCCGCGCCCCTGCCGGCTGCTCGAGACGACCCGGGGTCCCCGCCTCCGGCTCGCCGCCACCTCGGTTACTGGAATAGCTGCCAACCGGTTCACCGTGCCTGTCCGCAGGAGCCCGTACCGTCCGCACGATACGACGACGTGGCGTGCCGCGCCGCGTGACGGCGGACGGCTGCCACCCGACCGCGCGACATCCGGTCGGTGACAGCCGATCCGTGGGGGGGTGGCCGGCCGCCGCGACCGAGCGCGGCGACCGGCCCACCGGGACCCGTCGCTACGTCGTCACGTTGTACCCGTTCAGCTTCGCGTTGTTCACGAGCTGGTTCTGGTACGCGGACCACGCGTCCGAGATCGGCTTTCCCTGGGACAGGATCGGCGTGACCGTGTCCGTCCAGATCGCTCCCTCGTCGTACAGGAGGTAGTTGTGGTGCGGCCGGATGAGCGACGCCGCCTTCTCGAACGCCGGCCCGATCTGCGAGGGGTCGGCGAAGTAGCCGCTCTTCACGATGTTCTTCTGCAGCCACGCCGCGTCGTCCGGCCTGTAGGCGGGAAGGCCCGTCGTGAGCGCGACCTGCCACGCGGGCGAGGAGGCCATGAACTCCATGAACTTCACTGTGTCCGCCTGGCGCTGGCCGCTGATGTGCTTCGACATCGACCACAGGCCGCCGCCCTCGTCACCGGTCCCCGGA
>JAJZBW010000183.1 GCA_021798745.1 Actinomycetes bacterium | reverse complement strand
GAGGGCCGGCGCTCGGCGCGGACCGGTCCGGAGCGGGGAGACCACGCGGCGCGCGGGCGACAGCCCGGGGAGGACGAGACGCTCGCGCGCTCGGTCTCCCGGGCGAACCGGTTCGAGGCGGCTCTCGGCGCGCGGCGTGGCTCGCTGCCCCGGCTGGTCACGCGCGGCGGCGCGCTCGACAGGGTGCGAATCTCCTACGGCGTCGACGCGGCTGCGGACGTCGTCCTGTGCGCTCGGCTCCGGGTCCGCGCCTCGCTCCTCGGGCTCGTGGGCGGGGCGTGCTTCTTCTCCCGTTCGCCCTTCGCAGTCGCCGTCGGCGCGGCGCTCGAGGCGGTCGGGCTCCTCGCTGCCTCCGGCTCGTACCGCCGGCTCCGCCTCTCCGGGCTCCCTCGTCCTCGACGCGGGCTCGGGGCACTCGGGGTCGCGGCCCTCGTGCGTCCTCGCCGCTGAGCCCGCCCCGAGGAGGATCGCGAGCTCCGAGAGCGCGTGGATCGCGGCCGGCAGCACGTGCGCCCCGCTCCGCGCCCGCCCGGGTGCGCGGAGCGAACAGGGGCTAGCGCCGCGAGGACGAGGTGCGCGAGACGTGCACGGTCTCGGTCGTGACGAGCGCCCCACTCGCGAGCTCCCGGACGGCCGGGAGGAATGCCTCGACCGAGCCCACCTCGTCGATGACCTCGAACACGAGCGGCAAGCCTCTCGCGAGGTCGGGGAGACGGGCGGCGCGAAGACGACCGGTGGCGCCGAAGCCCTCGATCCCCCGCCAGATCGTCGCACCCGCGAGGCCGGCGTCGTGCGCCCGGAGGAGCAGCTCTTCCGCGACGGACCGGTGTGCCACCCGGTCGTCCTCGGTGAGAAAGACCATGAGCCGAGTCGCCGGTGCCGCTGTGGTCACGCCGCCTCCCCCGATCAGGCGCCCTTCTACAACCCCTGCAAGCGGGAGTCAAGGCCCTCGCCCGCGGTCGCCACGCGGGGTCGCGGTGGCGACGCGCTAGCGTCCGAGGGGCGATGGAGCTCGCGCTCGACTGCCGGCGGGCCGACGGGTCCTGCGTCGTACGTGCGGAGACCGGGCGGCTCCCGGCCGTCCGGAGGCCGCGCGCCGACGGAGGCAGGAGGTTCCGCAGTGCCTGATCGAACGCCGGGAGGTCCGGGCGGGGGACGGTCGCCTCTCGCCTCTGTGCCGGCGTCCCCGGGCGCTTCTCCGGTTGACCGCGGTCCGCGCCGTGGTCGCGCAGCGCAACGGACCGTCCTGCTCGTGATCGGCGCCGCGGGCGTCGCCGGCGCGCTCGCACGGTACGCGATGAGCAGGATCGTCGTCTCGCAGCCGGGTCACTTCGTGTGGAGCACCTTCTGGGTCAACTCCACGGGGAGCTTCCTCATCGGGGTCGTGCTCGTGCTCGTCACGGAGCGGTTCCCCCGCGCGCGCGTCGCACGCCCGCTCCTCGTGACCGGGTTCCTCGGCGCGTACACGACGTTCTCCACCTTCGTGGTGGACGCGGACCTGCTCGTGCGGAGTCGCGACGTGCTCACGGGAGCCGTGTACGTGGTCACGAGCGTCGCTGCCGGGCTGGGTGCCGCCGTCCTCGGGGTCGTGTCCGCTCGCTCGCTGGTCGGGCTCGACCGGCGGCTGGACGAGCAGGTCCGCTCGTGAGGAGCGTGCCGGACGGGCGCGTGCAGCGGCTCACCGTCATGCTCCGGTCGGGCGACCACTCGCACCACCACTTGCTCGCGACCGAGATGCTCGCGAGGGCGCGGCGGGCGCACCTCGCGGGGGCGACGCTCCTGCAGGCGGTCGAAGGGCGAGGCCGCTCCGGCGCCGTCCACCACTCGCACCTCTTCGGCCACGACGCGCCGCTGTCCCTCGTCGTCGTCGACGACGCGGACAAGATCGGAGAGTTCGTCGCGGCGAACCACGACCTGCTCGAGGACGTCGTCGTCGTCGTCGACGACGTGACGGCCTTCCGCGCCTGAGGAGGCTGGCGGTGGAGGCGCTCACGGTCGCGGCGGTCGCGCTCGGCGGGTTCGTGGGCGCTCCTGCCCGGTTTCTCGCCGACCGGCTCGTCGCGGACCACGTCGAGTCGGACTTCCCGATCGGGACGTTCCTCGTGAACGTGACGGGCTCGTTCCTCCTCGGGGTGCTCACGGGGCTGGACCTCGCAGGTCACCTTCCCGCGCTCGTGACGGCGCTCGTCGGAACGGGCTTCTGCGGCGCGTACACGACGTTCTCGACGTGGAGCTTCGAGACCGTCCGCCTGGTCGAGGACGCCGAGTACCTCGAGGCCGCTCTCAACGTCGTCGCGAGCCTCGCGGTCGGTCTCGTGGCGGCCGGTGCCGGGATCGCGCTCGGTCTCCTGCGCTGAGGAGGGCCCGGAGACCACGGCGGCCGCGTGCGCGACCTGCCGATGGTCCGGGGAGGGCGCCTGCTGCCGTGGGCGCGTCGTCACGAGGTCGTCCTCGGGCTCGCCCGTCGGTGCCACGCGGTCCTCCCCGCGCCGGAGGTGCGCACGCGCTCGTCGAGGTCGCACGTGCGGTCGCCTCGCCCACGAGACGCGCACGCGTGCGGTCCCCCGGACGTCTCCCGAGGAGGGGGAGCCGCGAGGAGGGGCGTCGACGTGCATGTCCCGGTGGGGCCCACCACAGGACGGGACGTGCCCGGCCGCCCGGTCCTGGCCACTCCGTGGGTCGGACCGGGCGGGGACCGCGGCCGGGCGGCGCGCGCGGCTCAGCCGACCGCGGGGAGCCGGTCGCGCGTGGCCTCGGGGTCCGCGCACCCGACGACCCACTCGTCGAAGTCCGCTCCCTCGAACTCGAGGAGCAGGCCCCGCGGGGTCGCGCGGTGCACGGCCGCGAAGATCTTGCGCCCCTCGTCGAGGATCGTTCCCACCTCGACGACCCCGGGGAGCCTCTCGCCTACCTTCCAGCCGTGGTCGGCAGGCTCGTGCGCGTCCTCGAGCACCTCGACGCGGCGGAGCGCGGACAGCGGGGCGCGGAGCTCGCCGTGGAGCGACACGGCCCTCTCGCCGATGGAAAGACGCAGCACGACCTCGTCCCCGTCGACCTCGAGATCCGCCATCTCGCCTCCCTCGTCGTCCGGCCTCTGTCCCGGGGAATTGATATCAGAGCCGACGGCACGTGGCTCGGCCGCCGGCATGGGGAGCGGACGCCTCCTCCTCCCGCCCGTGCGGCGGCGAGCTCGGCTCGTTCAGCCGACCCCGATGTCCGGTCCGGTGATCGCGCCCGAGCTCATCGCGTAGCCGACGGGCAGGACCGGTGAGCCGACGACGCCCCCGCTCGTGATCCCCGACAGGGTCGCGTGCCCGAGGTTCGTGCCCGCGAGGTCGGCGCTCGTGAGGTTCGCACCCGTGAGGTTCGCGCTGTAGAGGTCCGCGCCCGCGAGGTCCGCGCCCGCGAGGCTCGCGCTCGTGAAGTTCGTGTTCGGGGCGTTCACGTCCGTGAGGAGCGCGCCCGTCAGGTTCGCGCCCGTGAGGTCGGCTCCGACGAGGTCCGCTCCGCTGAGCGTCGCGCCCGCGAGGTCCGCGCCCGGGCCGACGAGGAAGCCGGAGGCGACCGACCAACCGGTCGGGAGCGACGCCGGGGTCCCGACGAGGTCGCCCGAGCTCACCCCGGTGAGGGTCGCTCCGGAGAGGTCCAGGTTCGCGACGTTCATTCCCGTCAGGGTGGCGTTCGTGAGGTTCGCACCGGGGCCGACGAGGTAGCCGCCCGCGAGCACCCACCCTGTCGGGAGGGCGGACGGGACGCCCGAGACCCCTCCGGAGCTCACCCCGGTGAGCGTCGCTCCCGTGAGGTTCGTGCCGGCGAGGCTCGTGCCGGCGAGGCTCGTGCCCGTGAGGTTCGCGCCCGTGAGGTTCGCCCCTGGTCCGACGAGGTAGCCACCTGTGAGCACCCAGCCCGCGGGGAGCGAGGCCGGTGTGCCGGTGATCTGCCCGGAGCTGACTCCGGTGAGCTGCGCCGCCGACAGGTTCGCTCCGGCGAGGTTCGCTCCTGGCCCGACGAGGTAGCCGTCCGTGAGCGCCCATCCCGAGGGGAGCCCGACGGGGCTCCCCGTCGTGCCACCGCTCTCGACGCCGGTGAGCGTCGCACCGGTGAGGACCGTGCTCGTGAGGTCGATCGACGCGAGGTCCGCACCGGTGAGGTTCGCGCCCGCGAGGCTCGCTCCTGGCCCGACGAGGTAGCCGTCCGCGACGCGCCATCCGGCGGGAAGCGAGGCGGGCGTGCCGACGAGCCCACCCGAGACGACCCCCGTGAGGTTCGTGCCGGCGAGCTGCGCGCCTGTGACGTTCGCGTCGGTGAGCGTCGTCCCGGCGAAGCTCCCACCGGAGAGGTCGTCGCCGGCGAAGTTGTAGCCCGTGAGGTTCTGTCCTGCGAAGTCGAGGCTCCCGAGGTTCGCGCCCGGACCGACGAGGTAGCCGCCGGACAGGCCCCAGCCGATCGGGAGCGAGGCCGGCGTGCCGGTCACGCCGCCGGAGGTGACGCCGGTGAGAGTCGCAGTCTGGAGGGCGGTCTGGTCGACGTTCGCGTCGAGGAGGTTCGCTCCGGTGAAGTTCGCGCCTGCGACGAGCGCCCCGGCGAGGTCTGCCCCGGCGAGGTCGGCTCCGGTGAAGTTCGATCCTGCGAGGTTCGCTCCCGGTCCGACGAGGTGCCCGCGGACGATGCTCCACCCGGGCGGGAGCGAGGCAGGAGCGCCACGCACCGACCGTGAGGTCACTCCCGAGAGCGTCGCTCCGGCGAGCTGCGTCTTCGCCAGGTCGACCCCGGAGAGCACGGCGCCGCGCAGGTCCGCGGTCGAGAGGTCCGCTCCCGGGCCGACGAGGTACCCGCGGATGATCTTCCAGGCGCGCGGGTAGCTCGCGGGCCTACCTCGGAGCCCGCCACTCGTGGCACCGCCGAGGTTCGCCCCCGACAGACGGGCCCGGGCGACGACGGCCCGCCCGAGGAGCGCGTCGCGTAGGCGCGCTCCCGTGAGGTTCGTGCCGGTCAGGTTCGAGAAGCGCAGGTCCGCGCCGTCGAGGTTCGCGCCTGCGAGGTCCGCGCCTGCGAGGTCCGCCCTCGCGAGGTGCGCTCCGGAGAGGTCGCAGCCCGCGAGGTCGACCCGTGGTCCGGGCGTCGCGGCGCACCGGTCGACTGGCCTGTTCGTGGGCTTGGCCGCCGCAGCGGCGGTCGCCGCGGGGGCGACGGAGAGAAGGGCGAGCACCGCGGCGCCCGCGACCGAGGCGCGACGCGTGTGCGGTCCCGCGGCACGCGTCCGACGGGCGTCGTCGCGGCTTCGCGACCGGAGATCTTCCCGAGCACGTCCCATCTATCCTCCTGATCCCGTCGCGCCGCTCGGGCGCGCCCCTGACCTGCTGACCGCGCCCCGTCCGGACCTCGTCCCCGAGCCGGTCGTCGCGTGCGCGCTCGTGCTGGCGAGGCCTCGGGTGCCTCCCGGCGGCGTCGTTCCGACCCCCGGCTGCCCGCCGGCTCGCGTGCCGGAGGACGTCGCGCGCGGTCCGGGTGCCGCGGCCGACCCTCCGGTCGTGCCGGGGCCCGCGGCGACCATCGCTGGCGCGTCGCCGACACCGCCCGC
>JAJZBW010000182.1 GCA_021798745.1 Actinomycetes bacterium | reverse complement strand
CGCGCGTCATCCACGAGAGCGCCCCCGGGTACGGGAGCGCTCTCCGGGCGGGGATCGACGCGGCGCGCGGCGACATTGTCGTCATGGCCGACGCGGACCTCACGTACGACCTCACGAAGATCGCCCTCCTCGTGGCGCCCGTCGCGGACGGGCGCGCGGACATCGTGCTCGGGGAGCGTCTGTCCGAGGCGCCCTCGTCGACGATGCCGTTCCTCCACCGGCGGGTCGGGACTCCGGCGCTCACGATGCTCGTGCGGCGGGCGTCCCACGGGCTCACGGTCACCGACAGCCAGTCCGGCTACCGGGCCTTCCGGAGGGAGGCGATCCGGTCGCTCGGGCTCCGGTCGACCGGGATGGAGTACGCGTCCGAGATGCTGATCCGTGCCGGTCGAGCGGGACTGCGCGTGACCGAGACGAGCACCGGCTACCGCGAGCGCGTCGGGGAGTCGAAGCTCAGCACGTTCTCGGACGGCTGGCGACACGTGCGCCAGATACTGCTCCTCGCTCCGCACCTGATGCTCGTCGCGCCCGGCCTCGTGCTGATGGCTCTCGGCGTCGCGCTCCAGGTCGTCGGGCTCGTCGTGCCGACGGGGCTCGAGGTCGGGTCTCTGCGGTGGCAGCCGAGCTTCATATCGGGGATCGCGCTCGTCGTCGGCGCGCAGGCGCTCATCGGGGGCTTCGTCCTCGTCGAGCGCCAGCGTGCGGTCCTCGGGTCGCGTCCGGTGTCTCCGCGCCGCCCGCGGCGCCGCCCGTCCCTGACGTCCACCTGCCTCGTGCTCGGGCTCGTGCTCCTCGCGGTCGGGGTCGTGCTCGACCTCGTGCTGTTCGTGCTGTGGCTCCACCTCGGGCACTCGATCCCGCGGGCGCTCGCGCTCGCGGCCATGGCCCAGTCCTACGTGATCGACGGGGCGCTGTTCACGGGCTTCGGGCTCATCTACCCGATCGTCGCGAGGGGGGGGCGCGCCGCAGGAGAGGATGCCGCGGCGGGACCGCCCGCGCCGTACGGGCCGGCAGACGAGCCAACCGACCAGCCGTGACCGACGGCCGCGGCCGGCACCAGCTCACCGCGGGGCTGCTCGCGGTGAGCCTGCTCAGCGTCGCGGCGAACGTCGTGTTCTCGCGTGTCCTCGCGACGGCCGTGTACGGCGCCGTCGGGTCGGTGCTCGCTCTCGCGGCGCTCCTCGCGATCCCGCTGTCCGCAGTGCAGGCGGGCGTGACACGACAGGTGGCTGTCGCTGCCCCGGGGGCGCACCGCCTCGCTCGGCCTGTCGCCGTGACCGCCGGGGGGGCGGCCGCGATCGTGCTCGCGTCCCTCCTGCTCGTGCCCGCGCTCGACGCGCTCCTGCACCTGCACGGTGCGTGGGTCGTGGCGCTCCTCGGAGCGTACCTCGCGGCGATCCTGCTCGAAGGGGTCCCGCGTGGCGCGCTCGTCGGCGAGCGGAGGTACGCGTGGGTCGCGCTCGTCGTCGTGGCGGGAGCCTCCGTCCGGCTCGGGGTGGGGTGGGGGTGGGCGCTCGCGCGACCCGACGCGGTCGGGCCGGTCGCGGGGGCGGCCATCGGGGAGCTCGCGACGGCCGGGGCTCTCCTCGTGCTCCTCGCACGGCGCCGCGCGTCGGGCACTCGGGAGCGTGCGCTCCGCGTGCGCGACGTGGGGCTGTCCGTCGCGGGGTTCACCGGGCTGCTGTCGCTCATGAGCATCGACACGGTCGCGGCCCGCCACTGGCTGAGCGGCCCGCGCGCCGGGTACTACGCGGCAGCGTCCGCGGCGGGGAGCATCGCGTACTTCGCGTCCGCGTCGGCGGCCTCGGCGATCTTCCCGGACGTCGCGAAGGGGGCGAGCAGCGACGACGGGCGGTCGTTCTGGGTCGGTCTCGGCGAGGTCGCGCTCCTCGGCGTCGCGAGCGCAGTCGTCCTCGCGGCGGCGGCTCCGGAGGTCGTCGCGGTCGTGTTCGGGAGCCGGTACGCCGCGGCGCGCGTCCCTCTCGAGGTGCTCGCGGCGTCGTACGCGCTCCTCGGGGTCCTCGCGTACCTCGTCGGCCACCACCTCGCCCACCGGAGCCGGGCGGTCTTGTGGTCGTGGGCGGGCGCGGCCGTCCTGCTCGCAGCGGTGTTCCTCGAGCACCGGAGCCCGACCGCGGTGGCGCTCGACGCGCTCGTGGCGACCGGATCGCTCACTCTCGTGCTCGCGACGACGTCCGTCGTGCTCGAGGCGAGGTCACGAGAGCGTGCGCGCGAGAGGGGTCGGGCGACGGTGCAGCCGGCGCCCGCGGGGGCGGACGGTCGTGACGCCGTGGGGACCCCCTAAGAGGGTCGCCGGGCGACGACCGTGACGAGCGGGGGGAGCACGACGGGGTCGTCCCCCGGGTCCACCTCGGTGAGGGACGCGAGGTAGTCGGCGACCGGTCCGGGGCCGGCGCCCGCCGGGGCCTCCGCCCACGCGTCGACGAGCTCGAGACCCCGGTCGCGTACGAGCCCGGGGAGGACCGCGCCGACGTCGGGCCGGCGGGCGCCCGGCATCGACAGCGGCCGTCCGTCGATCCTCCCCGCCGAGGTGATCGGCTCCTGGAGCACGACGAAACCGCCCGACCGGATCGCGCTCGCCATGCGGTCGACGACGGGCTCGGGCGCCACGACGTGCATGAGGACGAACCTGCAGAACGCGAGGTCCACTGCCTCGGGAAGCACGAGGTCCTCTCCCGCCTGCGTGAGCGCGACGACCTGGGCGCGTCCGGCGGCGGCAGCAGCGGCGGCAACGGCGTCGCGGGCACGCGGGTCGCTGTCCACCGCGTAGATCCGCCCCTCCTCGCCGACGAGCTCCGCGAGGGCGACCGAGACGTCGCCCGCCCCGGCGCCGACGTCGACGCACCGCCAGCCGGCCGACACGCCGACGCGGGCGAGCGCCGTCGCAAGCGGCCTGCGGTAGACGTCGTTCCGGAGCCCGAGCTCGCCCATCGGGCGAAGCGTACCGGGCTGCCGGGCGCGACCCGCTACCGTGGGGGGGTGCGCGTGACGATGTTGCTCTGCGATGCGGCCCAGGTCGCCGACGGGAAGCTGTACGTGCTCGGCGGAGGATGGAGCCTGATCGGCCCGGACCCGATGCCCTCCGCGATCGCGATGAAGATCGACGTCGACTGGACGGAGGTGGACAGGGCCCACCACTGGGAGCTCTACCTCACCGACGAGGACGGCCAGCCCGTCATCGCGGAGACCCCGGAGGGCCCTCAGGCCATCGAGGTGCGCGGCGACTTCGAAGTCGCACGTCCCGTGGCGGTCCCGGCCGGTAGCCCGGTGGACGTGGCGCTCGCGCTCAACTTCGGTCCGCTCCCGCTCGCGCCCGAGTCCCGGTACAACTGGCGGCTCGCCATCGACGGTGAGTCCGAGGACGACTGGGTCCTCGCGTTCTCGACCCGTCCCGGTCGGCCCGCGTGACCGCGGGGCCCCGTCGTGGGGCCCCGGGCTGTCCGAGGAGCGGAGGTCGGAGGCGATGCGCTCCGGAGACGGGATCGTCCCGGTCGTGCTCGCGTGGTGGGAGGACGCGCGCGCGTCGCGCGACGCCCTTCCCTGGAGGGGGACGAGAGACCCCTGGGAGATCCTCCTCGCCGAGACCATGCTCGCCCAGACTCCGGTCGGGAGAGCCGCGCCGCGCTACCGGGAGCTCGTCGCGCGGTACCCGACCGCTGCGGCGTGCGCGGAGGCGCCCGTCGGAGACGTGATCCGGTCGTGGAGCGGGCTCGGCTACAACCGCCGGGCGGTGCTGCTGCACGCGGCGGCGCGGATGATCGTCGTTCGGCACGAGGGGTCCGTCCCGGAGCGCCTCGAGGAACTCCTCGCTCTTCCCGGAGTCGGCCCGTACACGGCCCGAGCCGTGCTCGCGACCGCGTTCGGGATCGAGGCGGCCGTCGTGGACACGAACGTCGGGCGCGTCCTCGCACGCGCGCTCTCGGGCGCGCCGCTTGGCGGCGCCGAGGCCCAACGGCTCGCGGACGCCCTCGTCCCACGGGGCCTCGCGCGCGAGTGGAACCTCGCGCTCATGGACTTCGGAAGCCTCGTGTGCCGGTCGACGCGCCCGGAGTGCGACGCGTGCCCGGTGCGGGCCGCCCGACTGTGCACCTGGCGCGAGCATGGCGCGGACGCGGACCCGTCGCGCGGGTCGGCCGGGGTCACGGCGCGCCAGTCGCGCTTCGCTGGCTCGGACCGCCAGGGTCGCGGGAGGATCGTGGAAGCGGCGCGCCGTGCGCCGGTGGCCGCCGACGAGGTCGCGGTGGTCGCCGGTTGGCCGGACGACTCGGAGCGTGCCGGGCGCGTCGTGTCCGCGCTGCTCGCCGACGGGGTCCTCGTCGCGCGGGAGGACGGCTCGCTCGCGCTCCCGTGACCGTTTCCGAGGACGCGACCCGGCGGCACGAGTAGGGTCCCTCCCGGCCCGGGGGCGGGCGCCGGCTCGGGTGCCGGGACGAACAGGAGAAGGAGCGCGTGGCGGAGATCACGATGTCGGGGACGATTCGAGACGTCGTCGTCGTGCTGCCGTCGTCGCACGGGGACGCGCGCGGCCGGTTCGTCGAGAGCTACCGGCGGTCGTGGTTCCCGATCGGGCGTGAGATGGTCCAGGGGAACCGTTCGGACAAGGAGGCCGGCGCGGTCGTCGGTCTCCACTACCACCTCCACCAGGCGGACTACTGGTACGTGACTCGGGGGGTAGCCCGGGTCGTGCTCCACGACCTGCGGGTCGGGTCGCCGACGGAGGGCGCGACCGAGGCGCTCGAGCTCGGGGGGGACACCGAGCGCGGGGTGTTCGTGCCGCCGGGAGTCGCGCACGGGTTCGCGTCGGTCACGGATCTCACGCTCACCTATCTCGTCGACCAGTACTACAACACCGAGGACGAGAACGGGGTTGCGTGGGACGACCCGGAGATAGCGGCCGACTGGGGGATCGCGGACCCGATCCTGTCGGACCGGGACCGGTCGAACCCGACTCGCGCGGAGCTTCCGGACGCGCTCCGGCCCCGATTCGGGCTGAGGACCTGAACGGGCGGCCTCCGGGCGCGCGGTGTGGGGCGCGCCGATCCGCGATTGAATAGAGGACGATGGCGAGGGTACGGACGGAGCCTCGGGACGTGCTGCCGTGATCGCATTCGCCGCCGTCGCCGTGCTCGTGGTCGTCGTGGTCGGCGTCACGGCCTCCCGGTTCTGGGCGTCGCGCGCCGAGAGGCGCTCGCTCGACACCTACGAGCGCACGCTGGACCTGCTCGGCGACGTCGCGAAGCGGTCCGACGCGGTCGCCGACGTGCACGTCCCGACCAAGGACGAGCTCGCCCGGCCCCACGTCACTCCCGCGACGGGTCGCATCCCGGCGCCTCGAGGTGGCGGCGCGGTCCGGATCATCCCGCCGGCACGCGTCCGGCTCGAGTCCCCGACGCCTCGGGGCGCGCCTGCCGGTTCCCTCCCCGTGTTCGGGGACGCGGACCTCGTGCGGGACGCGGCGGCGCCTCGCGACCCCGCTACGGTCGACCGGGCCGGGGTCGACCGGGCCGGGGTCGACCAAGCCGGGGTCGACCGCGCCGAGGTCGACGCGCCCGTGGGCGTCACTGGCGCGGCCGAGCGCGAGGCGGTGCCGGTCTGCGACTTCGACGACCTCGGGCCGGGCCTGGACGACGCGGAGGA
>JAJZBW010000181.1 GCA_021798745.1 Actinomycetes bacterium | reverse complement strand
GAGAACGCGTGCCACGGGCGCGGTGCGCGGGACGCGAGCTCCTCCACGGGCAGGACGAGATCGAGGCGCTCGGGCCGGCGGCCCTCGAGGAGCGAGCGGTGGAAGGATCCCACGTGCGCCTCGTCCCCGGGAGCGACGCATCGCGAGGGGAGCACGGGCGGTGGGGACTCGCCCGCGAGGTGCCGCTCGACGTCCCGCCGGTACTCGCGGAGAAGGCTCGACCCGTCGTACTCGGGGTGCCCCTGGCTGAGGAGGACCTCGCAGCGGCCGATCGACCCGCGGGCGATGCTCCACCCGGTCTCGGGGGAGCTGACGAGGACCTCGTAGCCGGCCGCGCGCACGCGCTCTGTCGGGACGTCGTTCAGGCGGGAGTGGGGGAGCGGGACGGTCGCGGGAAGGCTCGCGTCGCCGGGACGCGAGCGGTCGACGTCCTGGTCGAAGACGCCGGAGAGCTTCGCGGGCAGCCGCTCGCGCCTGACGCCGTCGATCGCGAGGAGTGCCGCGTGCGCCGCGAGGCACGAGAGGAGGAGCTGGGTCGGGAGCGCTGCGGACCACTCGAGGAGCCGGACGAGGTCCGCGAAGTAGGTCTCGTCCTCGAGCCGCGCCGCGACGGGCTCGGCACCCGTGACGATCACGGCGTCGGGAGCGGACTGGAGGAGCGCCGAGACGGGGGACGCGTTGCGGGCGAGGTACGCCGCCGCCTCGGGCGAGCGTCGCAGTCCCGGGAGCGTGTACTCGCGGACCTCCACCGGTCGGGGGGCGACCGCCTCGCGGACGAGGTCGGAGAACTGGCGCCGCGTGTGCCGGAGCGCGGCGTCGGGCATGTTGTTGACGATCGCCACCGCGAGCGCGCCGGTCGTGCGCGCACGGGGGCGAGGCCCGGCGGGCGGACGCACGGGAGCGGCCACCTACCCGGATCGGTCCGCGAAGGTCACCGTGAGGGCGTCGCGCAGGAGGCGGTCCGTCTCGAGCAGCGCCGAATGGTCGCGTGCGGAGCCGAGGACGGCGAGGACGTGGTTCCGTGATCCGTCCCTCCAGTCGAGGTCCGCGCCCGGAGGCTGGTGGATGCTCACGGTGTCCACTCCCGGAAGGTCGGTGATGGCGTCGATGCCCGCGATCTCGCGGATAACGGCCGACACGGGGGGCGGTTGGAGGAAGAAGCGGAAGGCGACCCGCGTGGTCGCGACGGGTCCGTCTATCCGGACCGGCTCGCCGAGCGCGACCCGCAGGGTCGCGTCGAGGAGCGAGATCCCGGTGGCGCGGGCGAGCATCTCGTGGATCCCGCCCCCCATGCGTCCGTTGACCTCGATGATCCGTGCGCCCTCCGGCGTGAACTTCACCTCCGTGTGGAGGCAGCCGTCGGTCACCCCGAGCGCCTGGATCGCCTGCGAGGTGACCTCGAGGGCCGCGACCTGGTCGCTCGGCCCGACGGCGGCCGGGATGAAGAAGCCCGTCTCCCGGAAGCTCTCTGCCGGAGGGAACCGGCCGGTGAGGGCGAGGTGGCTGACGGCCCCGGAGGACACGACGCTCTCGACCGAGAGGTATGCCGCGTAGGGGAGCCTGCTCCGGCGGGGATCGTCCGGGAGGTACTCCTCGAGCACCATCTCCTCCCGGCCGGGGCCGAGGGAGTCGAGCAGGGACCTCGCGTGGTCGGGGTCCGTCGCGAGGAATGTGTGGCGGCTGCCCTGGGCCGACCGGGGCTTGAGCACGGCCGGCCACGACATCGTCTCGGCCCGCGCGCCGAGCGAGCTCCCCGTCGGGCCGCTCGGCACGACGGCGCACGTCGGGACGGGGAGCCCCGCGGCTCGGAGGCGCTCGCGCTGGAGCGCCTTGTCGACGAGCGCGGCCGCGGTCGAAGGCGAGTGGAACGGGAGGTCCAGCGCGTCCGCGACGATCGCGAGGTCCACCATCCGGGCGTCGAGGTAGGTGACCATCCCGGACGCTCCGTGGTCCGCGCACGCCGACGCGATCTCGGTCGCGTCCCGGCACGAGAGGTCGACGACCGGTCCGAAGCGCTCGAGCAACCCGGACATGGCGGCCATCTCGTCGAGGCCCGTGTCGACGAGCCAGAGAAGGTCGCAGAGACCCGCGGCGGCCTCCGCGATCGCCATGACCGGGACGCAGCGAGGGCCGTAGCCGACCGCCACGAGCGGCGTGGCGTGACCGTCGTCCGACGCGGTCACCGACGAGTCGCCGTAGCCATGCGCACAACCCTCCCCACCGTCTCGAGATAGTACCGTGCAGGCTGCCCGCGGCGGCTGGAGACGACGTGCGGGACAGGAGGCGCCCGCCGTCGGCGACGGGCGCGTGCACCGGGGAGGGCGGAGAGATTCCCGTCGAGATCGTCGGCATGGTCGGGACGCGGGACGCGTCGGAGATCCGCGGCCCCCTCGTCGACGGACCGGTCGTCGACTGGACGGACGGTCCCGTCGTGGACCCGGGGTACCTCGACGCGATCGCCGCGGCCCACGACGAGGGCGGGTTCGACCGGGTCCTCGTCGGGTACGGCGCGGTCGGCCCGGAGGGCTGGGCGGTCGCCTCGCGGGTCCTCCACACGACTCGGTCGCTCCGCGTGCTCGTCGCCCACCGCCCGGGCGTCGTGCAGCCGATCGTGCTCGCGCGAACGGCCGCGACGCTCGACCAGCTCACGGGCGGAGGGCGCGTCGCGATCCACTTCATCACGGGCGGGGACGAGGCGGACCAGCGCCGCGAGGGGGACTTCGTCGCCCACGACGACCGCTACCGCCGCACCGGCGAGCTCATGGCCGTCGTGAGGCGACTGTGGGGCGAGGACGCCCCGTTCGACCACGACGGAGAGTTCTACCGGGGCGAGGCCATGTTCAGCTCGGTGAAGCCCGTCTCGCCGGGAGGGATCCCCTTCTACTTCGCCGGCGCCTCGGGGCCTGCGGTCGAGACGGGCGCGGCGCAGGCGGACGTGTACGCGTTCTGGGGAGAGCCCCGCGACGCCATCGCCTCCCGGATCGCGGCGATCGACGCCGCGGCGCTGCGCCACGCTCGGCGACCTCGCTACTCGGTCTCGCTGCGGCCGATCCTCGCGGACACCGAGCGCGAGGCGTGGGACCGCGCCGAGTGGGTCGCGTCGGAGGCGGCCTCGCGGATCCGGCTCGCGCGGGAGCGGAGCGGGCGCGAGCCCCGGCACTCGGGGCTCGGGGGCGCGGGCCACGCGACCTACTCGCTCACCCGGGACGTCGGCGGGACCACCTCGGTCGGGCGCAAGCGCCTCATCGAGATGTCGGCCCAGCGGGACGTGTACGACGAGCGACTCTGGATGAAGGTCGCGAACCTGACGGGAGCCGCGGGGAACTCGACCGCGCTCGTCGGGACTCCCGAGCAGGTCGCCGACGCGCTCCTCGCGTACTACGAGGTCGGGGTGTCGACGCTCCTGCTCCGTGGGTTCGAGCCGCTCGAGGACGCGGCCGACATGGGTAGGCGGCTCATCCCGCTCGTGCGCTCCGGAGCCGACGAGGTCGACGCCCGGCGCGCCTGACGGCGCCCGCGGGCCCTCAGCGGGCTTCGGAGCCGGCGGCGACGGCCGCGAGCTCCCCTGCGCCGCGGCGGCGCTCCGCCAACCCCGCGTGCACGGGGAGCGACGCGGCGGAGCCACCCGTCGGGAGGTCCGCGGCGATCCGGCCGCGCATGCGGACCTGGACGGCGACCTTCAGGCACTCGACGCCGTCTCGAGCGGAGATCTTCTTGCCCTCGGCGACCGAGCGCCCGTGGTAGGAGCAGGGGACCTCGTAGGGACGGACACCGCGACGGAGGATCTCACCGGTGATCTCCGTGTCGAGGCCGAATCCGGTCTGCGACAGCGACATCTCCCGGAAGAGCGCGAGGGGGACGAGCTTGAGGCACGTGTGCATGTCCGTCATCCACGAGTTGAAGATGACGTTCGTGAACACGGTCGTCGCCTTGCTCCCCAGCGCGTAGGTGAGGGAGGGGAACATCGTCCGCTCGCCCCGCACGCGTGCCCCGTAGACGACGTGCGCGTCGCCGCTCGCGACGGGCTCGACGAGCCTCGGGATGTCGTCGGCCGAGTACTCGAGATCGGCGTCGAACAGAAGGATGTGCGTGCCCGAGGCGACGCTGGCAGCCTCGAGGATCGAGGCGCCCTTGCCCCGGCACGTGGGGTGCGTGAGCACCGTGAGACGGGGGTCGTCGAAGGACCGCGCGATCCGAAGGGTGCCGTCCGTGCTGCCGTCGTCGACGACGATGAGCTCGAGGGCGAAGTCCCCGGACACGGCGAGCACGTCCGAGATGGCCCGACCTATCGTGCGCTCCTCGTTGTGCGCGGCCATCGCGACCGACAGCCGGATCCCGGTCGGAGCGGTCGCCTGCTCCGTCGTCGTGATGCCTCGCGCCCTTCGGTACTCGACCAGGCTCTCCACCCTCAGGTGCGAGCCACGACGCTCCTCGACGTACGCCACCGTGCCGCCCTCCTGGTCACGTGATGCAGGGAGGTCCACAGATTCAGGCACGAAATCGTCGTCAAAAGTCCTCACATCACTGTGATTAATCGGGCCGTTCCATTGCGGAATTTCGGTCCAGTTCATGGAGTGAAGTGACACCTTCCGAATCTCGTGACGCTGTGGTGCACGCTCGTCGTGCCCCCTGACATTCAGGAGGATATACGGCTGCCTGCGTACGATCAATCACCCCACATGGCAGGTCAACGGCAGAAGAGCGCCCCATATCTCACGATCGGTGGTTATATGACCACACAAAGAGATGCCCAATGCAGCTGCGGAGGGATCGCACTACTGACTGTGGTGGGGGAACCCTGCCGAGTGGCATTCCGACCGCTCAACTTGCCCGTGCGAATCGAGGATTTTTTTTTCGGTCAGCCCCCGTAATGGCCAAATGGTCACGTATCGCGGTGTCAACAGCCCGTCACGTGGCGGAATGGGGCGTCACACGCCAGCCGGAGGGGCCGTGCGCCGCGCGGGCCGGCCGTCGGCGATGCCCGTGACGCACGGAGCGTGCCGTGACAGACGACAGCCCGGTGGAGGTGTCCCGCGTCCCGCTCCCGGGGGTGGATCGCGTCGCGGGCGGCGACGCTGTCAGTGCTCGCGGACGTCGTCCTCGACGGACTCGAGAGGGTCGAGCGCGTGGACCACAGATCCTCGCTCGTCGTCCGTCGTCGTCTTCGTCGTGACCGTCGTCTTCGTCGTCGTGGTGACGGTCATCTTCTTCGTCTTCTTCGTCTTCGTCCTCGTCGTCGTCTTCCACGTGGTCGTCGTGCTCACGACTGGGACCTCCCCGACGTCGGCGCGGCGTCCGGAGGGCGGGCGGCGCTACCTGCCATCACGTCTCCGGTCCTCGAACCGTGACGCGCCTATCGACTGGCGCTCGAGCACGGCACGCGCGCCCCAGCGTGCGTCGCGGCCCGCCGAGGCGGGTACGACCGGGGCGAGCTCCCAGACGAACCGGTGCGCCTCGAAGGCCTCCGCGTGGCCGACGCGCGCCTGCGCCCCGCGGTAGCGGCTCCCCGCGGCGACGGCGCTGAGGTCCACGAGCTCGCTCTCCTCGACCTGGGAACGGTGCGCGCCGAGAAGCTCGAGCTTGGCTCCGACCCTCCCCTCGAGGTCGACGAACACGGTCGGTGCGAAGCTGCGCGTCGTCGGTCCCTCGAAGCAGAGCACCTGCAGGCAGATCG
>JAJZBW010000180.1 GCA_021798745.1 Actinomycetes bacterium | reverse complement strand
GCCGGTATCGAAGGATGACGGGGAAGGTTGCTGCGGCAAAGCAGTTCCCGACCGCTACCAACAAGCGGGGTGCACGTGCACGTCGACCGATCGAGCGATCGAGCGCGGACGCCGGCTGTGGCGACTCGAGGATCCGTCCGGCTCGGCTACCTCGTCCGGGGCGAGCTCGCAGACTGGGGCTGCTCGCCTTACGGACCCTGCGAAGACCACCAGGAGCCGGGCGCGACGTACATCATCGAGTCCGACGTCTACGGCGAGCGGCCGTACCTCGTGAGCGCGCTCGGCCGACGGGCGCTCCGCCTCAGCTCGAACCGTTGATCGCCTCGTGGGCGGCAAGCAGCTGGGCCTCCGCGTCGGCGAGGTAGCTCGAGAGCTCACACTCCGCCTCGTCGCCGCGCCCCGCGACGACGAGCTCCGCGATCGAGCGGTTCCTCTCCATGAAGGGACGGTGGAACTGCTCGAGATCGGTCATGGCGTAGAAGGCGAGCCGGAGCTCGGCAAGCGCGCGGCGCATGAGCTCGTCGACACGGTCGCTCCCGGCGAGGGCACCGAGTGCCTGGTGGAAGTGGAGGTCGGCGGTCCGGACCGCCAGCCAGTCGGCCCGCGCGGCGGCGTCCTCGGCGTCGGTCACGGCGGCTGCGACGGCGACCCGCCGCTCGGTCGGCGCGCGGGCCGCGCAGCGCGCAGCACCGCCCTCCACGAGACGGCGCAGCCGGTAGAGGTCCGACACGTCGCTCCTGGCGAGCTTCGGGACGAAGATGCCGCGGTTCATCTCGTGGACCGTCAGGCGCTCGTGGCAGAGCAGGCGGAACGCCTCGCGCAAGGTGTTGCGCGAGACGCCCAGCGCCTGGCCGAGCGCCTCCTCGGAGAGCCGGGTCCCGGGAGGGAACAGCCCTTCCATGATGCGCGTTCGGAGCAGGCCGGCGACACGCTCGGCGGTGCTCACCGCCACGAGCTCGGGTCTGCCCGCAACGAGCGATGCCGCGATCTCGTCGCTGATCGTCCCCGCCACGGTGCTGCTCCCTCTCCGCTCGGCTCCGGCACTCCAGTGAAGCCGGTTCACGCGGAGTTTACAATCGTCCCCTTGATGGATTGTTGAACAACCGTTACGCTCCGCAGGACGTCGAGGGAGCAGGTCGTGACCACAGTCGTGCAGGGCTTCGGGCCCTTCGGACAATTTGCGCGAAATCCGTCTCAAGAGCTCGTGGAGGCCCTCGCGTCCCGCGTCGGGAGCGAAGGCGCCGCAGGCGGGGAGGACGTCGTCGCGGTCGTGCTCCCGGTCGAGCGCGCGGTGGTCGCACGTGAGGTCCCCGCGCTCGTCGCCGCGCACCGGCCGTCGGTGTGGATCGGCGTCGGGCTCGCGGTCGGCCGGCCGTCGATCAGCGTCGAGGCTGTCGCCGTCAACCTCGCGCGGTGGAGCGAACCGGACCGCGGCGGCGCGATCGCCGAGCGCGAGCCGGTCGTCGACGGCGGCGCCGACGCGTACCTCACGGGCTTCCCGGTCGACGAGATCCTCGCGTCGTGGCAGGCAGCCGGCATCCCCGGCTACCTGTCCGAGAGCGCGGGGAGCTACCTGTGCAACATGTCCTTCTACCTGGCCGCTCGGGCCGCAGACGAGCTCGCGCTGTCGACCGCGGTCGGGTTCGTCCACGTGCCCCTCTTGCCCGAGCAGGTGACCGACCCGGCGCGCCAGCCGTCGATGGCGCGCGACCTGCAGGCCCGAGGGCTCGACTCCGTCGTCGAGGCAACGCGGTCCGTCTCCCACAGTTCCGGGATATACAAGAGGAGAACAGCATGAAACAGAAGCTACCTGCCGCCTTGTGCACGGCGATCGCCGGACTGTCGCTCGCAGCGGCCTCTGCACCGGCGAGCGCCTCGGCGAGCGCCTTGGTGCAGCGGCACAGCTCGGGTGCGAGCGGCACGGCGACCTATGCCGAGCAGCCCGGCGCCACGCCCAACTACATCTTCCCGATGCTCACCGGCGCCTACTACAGCGTCGCGAACATCGAGCAGTTCGAGAGGCTGTCGTTCCGGTCGCTCTACTGGATCGGCAACGACGGCAAGCCGGTCCTCGACCCGTCGCTCAGCCTTGCCTACCCGCCGACGTTCTCGGCTGGCAACACCGTCGTCGACATCAAGCTCCGCAACTACAACTGGTCGGACGGCACGCCCGTGTCCGCACGTGACGTGGCATTGTGGATCAACCTCCTCGAGGCCAACAAGACCTCGTTCGCCGCATACGTCCCGGGCGAGTTCCCCGACAACTTGAAGAGCTACAAGGTCACGGGCCCGAAGTCGATCCAGCTGACGCTCACCGGACCGGTGAACCCCACCTGGTTCACCTACGACCAGCTGTCGCAGATCACGCCACTTCCCCAGCAGGCCTGGGACCGAACGTCGGCAACCGGGGCGATCGGCAACTACGACGAGACGACGGCCGGGGCGGTGAAGGTCTTCGACTTCCTCACCGCGCAGTCGAAGGACATCGCCACCTACGGGAGCAACCCGCTCTGGCAGACGGTCGACGGCCCGTGGAAGCTGAAGCAGTACCAGTCCGACGGCTACGTGGAGTTCAAGGCCAACCCGAGCTACTCCGGGCCGGTCAAGCCGAAGCTCGAGTACTTCGTCGAGGAGCCGTTCACGACCGACACGGCAGAGCTCGACGTGCTGCGCTCCGGCAGCTCGATCGACTACGGGTACCTGCCGGCCGAGGACGCCGCCCAGGCGAGCGCGGTCAACTCCGGCGGGTACAAGACGAGCGTCTGGAACAGCTGGGGGATCGACTTCTTCGTCTTCAACTTCGACAACCCGAAGACCGGGCCGATAGTCGCCCAGCCCTACGTCCGCCAGGCCATGCAGTCGCTCGTCGACCAGTCGGCCTACATCAAGGGACCGCTCCACGGCTACGGCCACACCGACTACGGCCCCGTGCCGACAGAGCCCTCCACCTTCGCGACGAGCTACGAGGAGAAGGGGCCCTGGCGCTACGACCCCGCCACCGCCATGCGGCTGCTCAAGTCGCACGGCTGGGACGTCAAGCCCGGCGGGACGACGGCGTGTGCGAGGCCCGGCACCGGGCCGAGCGAGTGCGGAGCCGGCATCACCAAGGGTGAGCAGCTCGCGTTCAACCTCGCGTACGCGTCGGGCAACGTCGTCACGAGCGAGGAGATGCAGGCGCTGAAGTCGAACTGGTCGGCGGCCGGCATCACCGTCAACCTCTCGACCGCCCCCTTCGACACGATCATCGCGGACGCGGCGCCGTGCAAGAGCTCACAGTCCTCGTGCTCGTGGCAGATGGCGAACTGGGGCGGCGGCTGGACCTTCGGCGTCGACCCGTACCCGACCGGGGACCAGCTCTTCGCCTCGGGCTCCGGGTCGAACTTCTCGAACTACGACAGCCCGACGGCGAACAAGCTCATCGGCGCGACAGTCCACGGCTCGGCGAGCCTGTCGGCGTACGAGAACTACCTGGCGAACCAGGTGCCGGTGATCTGGATGCCGCAGGCCGCGTACCAGATCTCGGAGATCTCGACGAAGCTGCACGGCGCGCTGCCGCAGAGCCCGATCGAGAGCCTCACGCCCGAGGACTGGACCCTGTCGAAGTAGCACGGCCGGGACCGCGTCGGAGGAGGTGGAGTTGAGCGGGTACCTCCTCCGGCGCGTCGGCCAGGCGATCGTCGTGCTCCTGCTCGTCACGATGATCGTCTTCGGCCTCGAGCAGCTCCTGCCCGGGGGACCGGCCCGGGCGATCCTCGGCACGCACGCGACCCCGACGGCGATCGCCGCCTTCGACAAGGAGAACGGCCTCGACGCGTCGCTGCCGCAGCAGTACTGGACCTGGCTGACGGGCGTGCTCCGGGGAAACCTGGGCTTCTCCTACGTGCTCAACCAGTCGGTGCTCTCCCTGCTCGGCCAGCGCCTGCCGAAGACCGCCTTCCTTGCCGGCGTGTCGACCGCGATCGCGCTCGTCGTCGCCGTGCCGCTCGGCCTCTACCAGGCCGAGCGGCGCAACCACCTCGACGACTACGCGGTCACGACGCTGTCGTTCGTCCTCTACTCGACCCCGGCGTTCTGGCTCGCGCTGCTGCTCGTCGAGCTCCTGGCGGTGCGCAACCACGTCTTTCCCGCCGAGGCGCCACAGGGTGGCTTCTCGGCGATCTTCTCGGACCCGAAGGCGATGGTCCTGCCGGTCCTCACCATCACCCTCGTCACGATCGCTGCGTTCAGCCGGTACGTGCGGTCGTCCGCGCTCGACCAGCTCACGCAGGACTACGTGCGGATGGCCCGCTCGAAAGGCGCGTCGAAGGGCCGCGTCCTCGTCACCCACGTGCTTCGCAACGCGATCCTGCCCGTCGTCACCCTTCTCGGGGTCTACCTGCCCTACATCCTCTCCGGCACCCTCATCACCGAGGAGATCTTCAACTATCCCGGCGTCGGGCTGCTCTTCTACGACGCGGCGACGAGCCAGGACTACCCGGTGCTGCTCGGCGTCGTCCTCGTCGTCGCGGCGGCGGCGGTGGTCGGCTCGCTGCTCGCGGACATCGCCTATGCAGCCGTCGACCCGCGGGTCCGCTACCACAAGCCCGGGGGCGCGAGCTGATGGCGGCGGGCACTGCCGAGGCGGGGACCCCCGGGGTGGGCACGCCCGTGGTGGGCAACGCCGCGGTCGCCGGCCACGCGCCGGTCGGCGAGCCGGAGGTGCCGCGCCGGCGCTGGGCCGCGCTCGAGAGCTTCCTCGACAACCGGCTCGCGATCACCGGGGTCGTCGTCATCGTCTCGCTCCTGCTGTTCTGCTTCGTCGGTCCGCTCCTCTACCACACGAACCAGGTCAACACTCGGCTCGCGATGGAGACGCTCCCTCCCGGACCGGGCCACCCTCTCGGGACCGACGACGTCGGCTACGACGTGCTCGGCCGCCTCATGGTCGGCGGGCAGACGTCGCTCGAGGTGGGCTTCGGCGCAGCTCTCGTCGCCGTGATCGTCGGCGTGCTGTGGGGAGCCGTCGCGGGCTACGTCGGCGGCGTCGTCGACGCCTTGATGATGCGGATCGTCGACGCGTTCTTGTCGATACCCGTGCTGTTCCTCTTGCTGTTCCTCGCGACGGTGTTCCGACCGAGCGTCTTGATGCTGATCGGCGTCGTCGGTCTCACGGCCTGGCTCATCCCCGCGCGGCTCGTGCGGGGCGAGACGCTGACGCTGCGGACGCGTGAGTACGTCCAGGCGGCCAAGACGATGGGGGTGAAGGCGCCGACGATCATCGTGCGCCACATCGTGACGAACAGCGTCGGCACGATCCTCGTGAACGCGACCTTCCAGATCGCCGACGCGATCCTCGTCGTCGCCGCGCTGTCTTTCCTCGGCCTCGGCATCCCCCCTCCCGCGGCGAACTGGGGCGCGATGCTCTCGAACGGGCTGAACTTCACCTACTCGGGCTACTGGTGGCTCGTCTACCCGGCCGGGATCGCGATCGTCGTCACGGTCGTCGCGTTCAACCTCGTCGGCGACGGCCTGCGGGACGCTTTCGGGACGGACCGGCGGCGATGAGCAGCCCTGCCGCGGCGACGGGCACCGCGGGCGAAGCGGCGGTCCTCGCGGTCGCGGACCTGCGGGTCGACATCGCCCTCCGCCACAGCACGGTCCACGCCGTCGACGGCATCAGCTTCGACCTCGCGCCTGGCG
>JAJZBW010000179.1 GCA_021798745.1 Actinomycetes bacterium | reverse complement strand
CTCGGGGGTGGTGGCCTGGTTCGCAGCGACCGGGCGACCGAGCAACGCCCGGGCCGCGGCCGCCAGCCATCTCCGTCCCGGCCAACGCGAGCTGGCGCTGTACTACCCGGTCACCACCGAGCTGGCTGCCGGAGCGTGCTACGAGCGCCTGCTGTCCGACTTCTACGACGAGGCGGCGGACCGGATCGCGTCGGTCCTCGACGAGGGCACCGACGTCGCCGTGCTCTGCGAGGGCGACCCGCTCTTCTACGGGTCCTACATGTACCTCCACAACCGGCTGGCCGGTCGCTACCGGAGCGAGGTCGTGCCCGGCGTCCCGTCGATCGTGGCCGGCGCGGCGGTGCTCGGAGCACCGCTCGTGTGCCGAAACGAGATGCTCTCCGTTCTCTCGGGCGTGCTGCCGCGCGAGGAGCTCGAGCGGCGGCTGGCGGCGGCCGAGGCGGCCGTGGTCATGAAGCTCGGCCGGAACCTCGAAAAGGTCCGTGCCTGCGTCGAGGCCGTCGGCCTGCTCGGCCGGGCGTGGTACGTCGAACGGGCCACCATGCCCGGGCAGCGGATCCTGCCTCTCGCGGCGGCCGATCCGGCCCTGTCCCCCTACTTCTCGATCGTCGTCATCCCGAGCGTCGAGGCCCGGACCCGGTGAGCGAGATCGGCACGGTGGGCGAGATCGGCGCGGTGGGCGAGATCGGACGGGCCAGATGAGCCGTCGCACGGGACGGGGCAGGCTCGCCATCGTCGGGCTCGGGCCCGGGGGCGCGCCGTGGCGCACCCCGGCGGCCGACGCGCTGGTCACCGAGGCCACCGACGTGGTCGGCTACACGACCTACCTCGACATTCTCGGGCCCCCGGCGGCCGGACAGGTCCGCCATCCGTCGGACAACCGGGCGGAGGGCCGGCGGGCGGCGCACGCCCTCGACCTCGCGGCCGAGGGGCGGTCGGTGGCTGTCGTGTCGTCCGGTGACCCCGGCGTCTTCGCGATGGCCGCGGCCGTGATGGAGCAGCTCGATCGCCCCGACCGACCGGCCGCGTGGGAGGACGTCGACGTCGTCGTCAGCCCGGGCGTCAGCGCGGCGCAGGCCGCAGCGGCCCGGGCCGGTGCTCCGCTCGGCCACGACTTCGCCACCATCTCCCTCTCGGACAACCTCAAGCCGTGGTCGGTCGTCGAGTCCCGGCTCGCGGCGGCGGCGGCGGCGGACTTCGTGCTCGCCCTCTACAACCCGGCGTCGAGGCACCGACACTCCCAGCTCGGGCGGGCCCTCGCCGTCATCGGCGCCCACCGAGGTCCCGACACCCCGGTCGTCGTCGCCCGCGACGTCGGCCGCGCGGGGGAGCAGGTCGACGTGGTCCCGCTCGCCGGGATGGACGCTGTTGCGGTCGACATGCGCACGATCCTCATCGTCGGGTCCTCGCAGACGAGGATGGTGGACGTGCCCGGATGGGACCGACGCGGCGTCTACACCCCCCGGCGCTACCCGGACGTGCCGGCGGACGCGTAGGGGTGCCGGCGGACGCGTCGGCGGCTCAGCGCACGCGCGCGAGCCCGAGCGACGCGCACACCCATTCGAGGGCGTCGGCGACCGTGCTGGCCGTCGGGCCGTCCGGCGAAGGCGGGCGATCGACGACGAGGACCTCCACCCCGAGGTCCCGGGCCGCCTCGAGCTTGGCGGCGGTCGCGTCCCCGCCGCTGTTCTTGGTCACGACGAGGTCGATCCCGTGGCGCGCCATGAGCACGGTCTCCCCGTCGACGGTGAACGGGCCGCGGTCGAGGATCACCTCCGCCGGGTGCAGGGGAAGCCGCTCGGGAGGGTCGATCGAGCGGACCAGCCACCATCGACGCCCGTCGGAGGCGGGCGCGAAGGCGTCGAGCCCGCTCCGGCCGGTGGTCACGAACACCCGGCGGGAGCGGCCGCGTGCGACGGCCGTGGCCGCCGCCGCGACGGTGTCCACGAGCGTCCAACGGTCGCCGGGCTGTGCCTTCCAGCGGGGCCGTTCGAGGCGGAGCCTCGGCACGCCGGTCCGGATGCACGCCTCGTACGCGTGCCAGCGCATGCGCGCCGCGAACGGGTGGGTGGCGTCGACGAGGGCCGAGATCCGCTCCGCACGTAGGTACCCAGCCAGTCCCTCCGTGCCTCCGAACCCGCCGGTGCGGCGCGGGCCGGGCAGCGGCCCGGGGCGTGCCGTCCGTCCTGCCAGCGAGGTCACGACCACGAGGTCGTCGCGTGCAGACAACGCCTCCGCCACGCGGCCGGCCTCGGTCGTGCCGCCGAGCAGGAGCAGGCGATGCGGGTCGGTCACGGTCGTCGCATGGATTGAGCGCCCCCGGTCCGGGCTGGTAGCGTCCGGGGCGGTTACAGGGAACACCGGTGAGAGACCGGGGCTGTCCCGCAACTGTAACCGGGGAGCAGACCCCACCTGAGGCCACGGTCCGTCTGGACGGGAAGGCCGGGGCGAGCGTCGATCCGGGAGCCAGGAGACCTGTGCCGGAGGAGATCTCGACGCGGGAGACGTCACGGGTGAACCAGCGGCGGCCGTCACGTCCCTCGGGCACGGTCATGGTGTGCGGCACCACGTCCAACGCGGGCAAGAGCACGCTCGCGGCCGGTCTCTGCCGCCACTACGCGCGGCGCGGCGCGCGGGTGGCGCCGTTCAAGGCCCAGAACATGTCCAACAACTCGGCGGTCACCGCTGCCGGGCAGGAGGTCGCGCGGGCGCAGGCCTGGCAGGCCATGGCGGCCGGCGTCGACGTCGAGGTCGGGATGAACCCCGTGCTCCTGAAGCCCGTGGGGGAGCGCCGCTGCCAGGTGGTCGTGATGGGCCGACCGGTGGGCACGATGACGGCGGCCGAGTACCACCGGATGAAGCCGGACCTGCTCGACGTGGTCCTCGGGGCGCTGGCCGACCTCCGCGAGCGGTACGACGTGGTGATCCTCGAGGGAGCGGGGAGCCCTGCGGAGATCAACCTTCTCGACGCCGACATCGTGAACCTCCGGCTGGCGCACGCCGCCAAGCTCCCGGCCATCGTCGTCGGCGACATCGACCTGGGCGGGGTGTTCGCATCGCTGTTCGGGACCGTCGCGCTCCTGCCCGACGCGTACCGCGCGCTCGTGAAGGGCTTCGTGGTCAACAAGCTCCGCGGCGACCCGGAGCTGCTGTTCGACGCCACGGCCCAGCTGCAGGCGCGATGCGGCGTCCCGACGCTCGGGGTGCTCCCCTTTCTGGGCGGCCCCGAGATCGACAGCGAGGACTCGCTCGCGCTCGACCGGCCCCTCGACGTCGCGCCGGCAGGTGGGGAGCAGGACGCGGGCGCCGGAGCGACGGACCCGGACGGGTTCCCCGACCTGCTCGACGTGGCGGTGGTGCGCCTGCCCCTCATCGCGAACTTCACCGACCTCGACCCGCTCCGGACGGAGCCCGGGGTGCGGCTTCGCTGGGTCGACGACGCACGCGACGTCGGTCAGCCCGACCTGCTCGTCATACCCGGATCCAAGGCCACCGTCGCCGACCTGACCTGGCTGCGCAGCCGCGGGCTGGCCCGCTCCGTCGACGGCGCACGCGGCGTCGTGCTCGGCATCTGCGCGGGCTACCAGATGCTCGGCCGATCGATCTCGGACCCCGGGGGCGTCGAGTCCGCTCGTCCTGCGGTGGACGGCCTCGGGCTGTTGGACGCCGTCACGGCGTTCGGCCCCGACAAGGTCACCCGGTGGCGGCACGGTCGGCTGTTCGGCTGGCCGGTGACCGGCTACCAGGTCCACCACGGCGTCGTGCACGCGTCCCGGTCGCCGCTCGTCGACCTCGACGACGGGACCGGCGACGGGACGATCGGCGTCACCCCGGCCGGCGGGACGGTGTGGGGCACCTCGCTGCACGGCCTGCTCGAGCCGGACCGGGCGAGGGCCGCCCTCCTCGAGCAGGTCGCGCGGAAGGCGGGCAAGCACCTCGGCCACGGCGGGTCCTTCGAGGCCGCACGCCAGCGCCGGATCGACCGGATCGCAGACGCGATCGGCGAGCACCTCGACATGGACGCTCTGGACCGGATCCTCGCCGAGGGAGCCTCGGAGTGACCGTCCCCGTCGAGGAGGTGCTCGCCGCGGTCGCGTCCCGGGCGGACCACCTGCGGGCGTCGCTCGGGGAGCCGCCGGAGGCAGAGGAGGGCTGGCGCGCGTGTCACGCCGTCACCGCCGCGGACCTCGAGGCGGCCGTCGTCGGGGCCGCCGACCGCCGGGTCGCGTTCTCGCTCCTCGTCCAGTCCTACGCGCACCGCGTCGCCGCGGTCAGCCTGGCGGCCTTCGCGGTCGGCCTTCCCTGGCCGTCTCCGGCGGCCGCGGCCACCTCGGTCCGCCTCGCGGGCGGGCGCGCGAGGGCCCTGTGCTTCCGGGCCGGCGCGCTGGGGGACGCAGGAGACGTCGGGTCGCTGGTCGACGCGGCGTTCGCCTCCCATCTCGTCCCGTTCGTGTCGACCGTGCGGTCGTGCGAGCGGCTCGGGGAGCGCCTCGTGTGGGCCAACGTCGCCGCCTCGTGCGCCGCGGCGTTCCGAGCGGTCGAGGGCGCGGCCCGTGACCGCGGCGACGCGGGAGAGCGGGCGGCGGTCCGCCGCCGCGCGGCCGAGCTCCTCGAGCGCGCACCCTGGTTGGAGGGCACCGGGTGGTTCGACGCCGTCGGCACCGACTGGGGTTGGCAGCGGTCGGCGTGCTGCCTCTGGTACCGCACGTCGGGGGGTCGTACGTGCGAGGGATGCAGCCTCCGGCGACAGGGTGCCGCGTGAGCGCCCCGCACGGCGCGAGGTCAGGCCGTCTCCACGTCGTCGTGTCCACCGACACCGACCTGCTGGCGCTCCGGACCGCCGTCGAGGCCCTCCCGGCCGGCTTCCCGGCGGTCACCGCCGCGACGACGTGGGCACCGGACCCGATCGGCGACCTCCGCGGCGCGAGCTGCGTGCTGGTCCGCCTCCTCGGCGGCCGCCGGGCCTGGCCCGACGGCTTCGATCGCCTGCGCGCCGAGTGCGTCGAGCGGGACGTGGCGCTCCTCGCGTTCGCCGGCGAGGCGGTGCCCGACGCCGAGCTGACGGCGGCGTCGACCGTGCCGAGCGCCACGGTCACCGCGGCGTTCGCCTACCTGGTGCACGGAGGCCCGGCAAACCTCGAGAACCTGCTCCGCTTCGTCGCGGACACCGTCTGCTTCGACGGGTGGGGCTTCGAGCCGCCGAGCCCCGTCGCCGAGCACGGCGTCTGGCGGCAGCCGGACCCGGCGGGAACCGGACCGGTGGTCGGGATCGTCTTCTACCGCGCCCACCTCGTCGCGGGCAACACGCAGTTCGTCGACGACCTGTGCGCCGCAGTGAGCGCAGCGGGCGGGCGACCGCTCGCGCTGTGGTGCTACACGCTGCGCGACCAGTCGGCGAGGCCCGTCGTCGAGCTCCTCTCCCGGCACGGGGCCCGCGCCCTTGTCACCACGGTCCTCGCCGCGGGCGGCGCGGCGTCCGCCGCGGGAACGCCCGGCGCGCGAGGGGGGCTCGACGGCGAAGGATGGGACGTCTCGGAGCTCGCAGAGCTCGACATCCCGGTCGTCCAGGCCCCCTCCGCCGGACGTTCGAGCGAGGACTGGGCGGCGTCCGACGCGGGGCTCGGCCCCTACGACGTCACCTCGGGCGTCGCCATCCCCGAGCTCGACGGGCGCATCATCGCCCCGGCATTCGCGTTCAGCGAGGTCGTCGACGACGG
>JAJZBW010000178.1 GCA_021798745.1 Actinomycetes bacterium | reverse complement strand
GCGTGACCCGCCTCGTCGCGGCGGCGCTCGGCAGCCTCGCGGGGCTCGTGGCCACCGCCGGGTACTGGACCGCCCACCTGTGGCTCGCGTACGGGGACCCTCTCATCTTCGACCCCGCGTCGTCCGCGATCTTCCCGACGCGCTACCTCCCGCGCACGGTCGTGACCGGCGCGGGGTTCCTCCCCCCGACGCTCGGCGACGCACTCGTCTACCCCCTGTACTGGCTCGCCCACCCGCTCGCCGTCGCGGAGATCCCGATCCGGGAGCTCTCGGTCCCGATCGCCTACGTGGCGAGCGCGCTCCTCCTCGTCGTCACCGTCCTGCGGGCCGCGACACGGATGGTGCGCCGAGGGGGGCGCGTCGCCTCTCTCGACGCGCCCGAGCTCCGAGAGCGGGAGGTCGACCGGCTCCTGCTCGTCGTGTTCGCCGTCACGATGGCCATCTGGACCAAGCAGCTCGGCGTCTACCGCTACATCATCCCTGTCGAGCTCCTCGCGCCTCTCGTCGTCCTCGCGGCGGGACGCCGGCTCGTCGCGCAGCTCGCGCCGACCTCGCGGGACCGCCCGCCGGTCGCGCGCGCCCTCGCCGGAGCGTTCGTCGCCGTCTGCGTGGCGTGCGCCGCGACGGCCTATCCCGCCAACTACTGGCTCCGGGTCCCGTTCGGGAGGACGTTCTTCACGGTCCCGCTCCCCCGGCTGCTCGCGAACGGGCGGGTCGACACCGTCTTCCAGGTCGGGGTGCAGCCGATCTCCTACGTGTACCCGAAGCTCCCCTCCCGGATAGTCGCGGTCGGCCGGGTCGACAACGTCGCGGACCCCGAGTACCTCTCGCTCGTCCAGGGCGCGATCCACCGCGCGACCGCGGACGGAGGCGGGGTGTTCGTGGCCTTCTTCGGCTCGTACGCCTCGAGCACCGAGGTCCCACCGGGAACGGGCGGCTACCTGGACGCGATCGGGGTGCGCGGCTACCACGTGGACACCTGCGAGGTCGACCACGGGGCGATCGGGGCGTCGCCCCAGGACGTGACGTTCTGCAGGATCGTCCGCTAGGACGCGCCGGTCGTCCCCGGAGTCAGCGGCCCCCCAGCAGCTCGCGCATCCTCGCCCCGACGGCCGCGGAGCTGCACAACGAGGCCACCGACGCCGCGCCGGCGGCTCCGAGACGGTCGCGCAGCCGCGGGCTCTCGTAGAGGAGGCGCATCCGGCGCGCCGCCTCGTCGACGTCGGGATCGGCCCACAGCTGCCCGGGCGTGTAGACGTGCTCGGAGTCAGGGTTGAACCGGAGATCGGCACCGTCGACCTCGACCAGCGAGTAGCCGACGAGACAGCTGTTGGCGAGGTCCATGAAGTCGAGGTTCCCCGAGTACGCCGTGGCGATCGCAGGTTTGCCCAGCGCCATCGCCTCTGCGATGCCGAGACCGAACCCCTCGCCGCGGTGGAGCGAGACGTACACGTCGCACGCCGCCGTGAGCGCGGCGACCGCGGACGGCGCTAGGTCCGCGTCGATCAGCGCTCCCCCGACGCTCGAGATCGCCTTGTCGAGCACGAGCCGGGCCTCGGGCAGCCGGACGAGGTTCATCGTCTTCATGACCAGACCGACCTCCTCGGAGCGCTCTCGAGGGGTGAAGGCCCTCCGGTACGCCTCGACGACCGCGAGCGGGTTCTTGCGGGCAAGGGTCGAGGAGGCGTCGAAGTTGAAGAAGAACAGGCACCGGTCCGAGGGAAGACCGAAGTCCGCCCGCCCGAGGGACGTGTCGACCTCGGGCTCGACGACGCACGGGACGACGTGCACCGGCATCGACGTGTAGCCGCGGAACACCTCCGCCACGAAGCGCGACGCGACCCAGATCTCGTCGACCCGCTCGATCTGCGCCCGCTGCTCGAGCGGGATGCCCGCGAGCTCCCAGAACCAGGACGCGACGACGCGACGCGTGCGCCCCGGCTCGCGCACGTACTCGTGCGGCACGACGTGGAGCTCGTTCAGGTTCAAGAAGTAGAGGTCCGTGTCGTGGGGTCGTCCCGTCGGCAGCGCACGAAGGTCCGGGGGCCATCGCGCCGCGAGCCTCGGTGCTCCGTAGTCGTAGTCCTCGAGCGCGACCCCCACGCCTGCCCGCCGCATCGCGCGGACCGCCCGCCGGGCCGCCTCCGTGAGCCCGGTCGTGGCCTCCCAGCTCGCGATCGCGTTGACCGCGGCTCCGTCCCTCCGCCCGAGCACCGCCGCGGTGGCCGCGGAACCTCGGGCGAGGACCTCCCGGGCGATCTCGACGTGGCGGCCGGCGACCGCGGCGTAGTCGGAGCGCCCCTCGAGCGACCGCCAGGCCGCGAGGCCGGCGATCCGTGCCGCGGCAGGGTCCACGACGGCGCGGCGCATCGCGTCGCGCAGCTCGCTCGCTGCCTCGACCGGGTCGACGGGCACCCGCCAGCAGAAGCGCTCGTCCAGCTCCGCGTACTGGGGGAAGCCGGGCACGATCACGACTCGCCCCGCCGCGAACGCCTCGAGCACGACCCGGCTCGTCGCTCCCGTGTCGTGGCGGTCGACGGCCACGACCGCGTCGCACGACTGGAGGAGCGCGGCGCGGCGCTCCGCGTCGCGCGCGTCCGGCACGACGGTGACCGCTCCCCCGAGCCCGGCGACCGCCACGATCCGCTGCACCTCGGCAGCGAGCGCGTCCGAGGAGGGCCGGACGGCGACGAGCAGGCGTGCGGCGCCGTCGACGGCCGCGAGCTCCCGGAAGGCCTCGACCGCGGCCGCCAGCCGACCTGCGTGCTCGACGACCCCGAAGAGCCCGACGGTCCCTCCCGGCGCCCCCGACGGCTCGGTCGCAGGCCGGCCTGTCCGTGCGACGGGCTCGGGGACGGACAGGACGCGCGCCTCGGGCGAGCGCCTCACGAGCTCGCCCGCCGCCCACCTGCTCCCGACGAGGGCGACGGCACTCGACTCGACGAGGCGGCGGGACATGAGCAACGCGAGAGCGTCGATGCCGAGCGGCCCTTCGGGGACGCCCGTCGGAAGGTCTCCCCCGAGGTCCGGCCGGTTGATCCTCGCCTCCTCCCGGAACACGGCCCCGTCCGGGCCGCCGCCGATGCCGAGGTAGAGCGCGACGAGCGCCGGGTCGCGCAGCACGAGCACCCCGGGGACGGAGAGCGCGCGCTCGTGCAGGTAGCCGTGGAGCGTCACGTCGTCTGCGACGTGGTACACGGGGACGTCGCCGTCCCGCGCCCGGTACTCGGACGCTGCGACGACCGTCGCACCCTCCGGCACCTCGACCGTGGAGGCGAGGTCGTCCCGCACGACCGCCACGACCCGCTCGTGGCGAGCGAGCTCGGCGACGAGCGGCCCCGCGCTCTCGGCGACCTCCCCTCGCTGGGGGGCGAGGGTCGTCCAGACGGCGAGCCTCATCTCGTCCCTCTCGTCGCCCCCGTCACCGCCGCCGGGCGAGGACCGCGTAGTCCTGGGCGTTGAAGAGCCGCGAGTTGAGCAGGTCGACGATCGGCCGGATGTCCTCGGCCCACGGCTCCCCCGCGCCGAGCTCCGGCATCGGTCGCAGCTCCCGGCGCGCGAGGAGGCGCACCTCCACGTCCGCGAACCCGCGCGCCTCGACGAGGAACGAGAGCAGAGCAGGAGGGATCGGGTTCCTGTGCGTCGGGTCGAGGTAGAACGAGGAGGCGCCGACGACGAGGTTCTCCGGGTTCGGGGTCTCGAGCACGAGGAGCCCGCCCGGCTCGAGCGCGCGCACCGCGAGGTCGAGGAACGCGATGAGGTCGTCGGTCGCGAGGTGCTCGACGACGTGGATCGCCGTCACCGCCCGAAGGCTCCGCTCCGCGAGCGCGGACAGGTGCGCGCTCGCATCCGCGAGCCGCACGTCGAGTCCGCCGCGTCTCCCCGCCTCGACGGACCGCTCGCTCATCTCGATTCCGTACGCGGGCACACCCGCCTCCCGGAGGACGTCCAGCCACTCGCCCCGTCCGCACCCGACGTCGAGCACGGGCAGGTCCGACGGAACCTCGAGCACGTCGTCGAGGTAGTCGCGGACGCGCTCTCGCACGGTCTCGAACGACCCGCGCAGCGCCTCCTCGAACGGACCGTACAGGTTCGCGAAAGCCCCCGGGAGCTCGGCGAGCTCGTCCGACGCGGGGGCCGCGGGGAGCGCGCGCCTCACGACGTCCAGGAGCATGTCGACCTGTGCGAGGCGGATCCGCACGTCGGCGAGCTTCCGCTCGAGGTCGTCGCGCAGCGCTCCGAGCCGCTCGTCGCTCGCCGCGAGCTCGGCCCGAGCGAGCTCGCACGCGTGAGCGAGATCCCCCATCTCGGTCCGGATCGACCCGATCCCGTCGTGGAATCGGGCGAAGGACTGCCGGTGCGCGAGATCGACCTCCCCGCGCAGGCGGACCCTGTCGAGCTGCACCTCCTCGAGGGCCTCGCGCACCGCGAAGATCGCGTGCCCGTGGTGCTCCACGGTCCCGACCTGCTCGAGCACGCCGTCGAGGAGGTCCCGGTTGAACGCGACCTGGTGACGGAGGAAGGGCCCGAGCAACCGGGCGACGACCCTCTTCGCGAACCGGTGGGGCGTCCCGTACGGGACGGGCAGGCCGAGCTCTGCGTGCTCCTCGAGCCCGCTTCGCCATTGGGGGTCACTTGTGCGCTGGGGCACCGACGGCTCCCTCCTCACGCGGGTCGGGCCCGCGGGTCGCGGACCGACCGCCGAGCCTACCGGGCGCCACCTGCCGCGGACCGGGGCGGTGGCCACCGGACGGCCCGACCGATCGCGTCCGCCGCCACGGGGAGTGCCTCGACCCTCTCGACGAGCGACCGGAGCGCGGGACCGACGACCTCGGGGGCGAGGGACTCCTGCACCTGCCGCGCGGCGCTCGCGCCGACGCGCGCGCGGTAGCCCGCGTCCGCGGCGAGCTGGCGCATCCAACGGGCGGCACCGGCGACGTCCGGCTCGACCCAGAACGCCCCGCGGTCGCGCACGACGTCCGCGCGGGCGTCCTCGTAGAGCTCCCCGCCGAGGAGCGGAGCCACCGTGTAGCCGACCAGGCACGCGCTCCGGGGGCCCATGAAGTCGAGGCTCCCGGACCAGCCGGTCGCGACGACCGGCCGACCCGCGGCCATCGCGTCCGCCATGCGGAGACCGAAGCCCGTCGCGCGGTGGAGGGACACGTAGACGTCCGCCGCGGCCACGAGCTCGTCGACCCGACCCGCGCCGCAGTCGGCGACGAGCTCTCCGCCGACGCGCGCCGTCTCGGCCTCGAGCTCGGACCTCGCCTCGAGCCGGCTCCCTGCTCCGGCGAGCACGACGAGGAGACGCGCGAGGGAGCCGCGCGCGGCCGGCCCGAACGCCTCGCGGAAGGCCGAGACCACGGCGCGCGGGTTCGCCTGCGCGACCGGGGTTCCCGCGTCCACGACCGTGAGGAACGTGCACGGAGCACCGGGTGCGGCGGGCTCCGCTCGTCCCGCTCCCCGCGTGGGGAAGTGCACGACCTCGACCGGGCACGGCGCCCCGAGCCTCGCGACGGACGCGGCGAACTCGCTCGGGGCGACGACGGTCGTCGCGACCTCGAGGAGACCCTCGAACGACGGGGGCAGCGGGACGCTCCCCGGGAGCACCACGGGCACGACGCGCCGCCCGCGGTCGCGCCGGACCCGGGCGAGGCGCCCGCGTGCGCCGGATGCACGCCGCGGCGAGCAGTCCTCCCGTCAGCGCCACCGCCGACGCCACCAGCAGCGCGTCGTGCATGCCGGCGAC
>JAJZBW010000177.1 GCA_021798745.1 Actinomycetes bacterium | reverse complement strand
TCGCGTCGTCGGGCACGGGCGCGACGCGCCGTCGCGTGCCCGGGCGTGACGACGCGATCCGGGCGCACGCGGCCGCGGCCGCGTGCCGGGGACCCTAGGCTGGGAAGGGCCCGAGCGCGGGAGCCGGGGCCGGGAGGTAGGCAGACGATGGCGACAGCCGCGGTGAGCGTCGCGACGCGACGCCCGACCCGCCAGATCCACCTCGGGAACGTCGCGGTCGGCGGGGACGCGCCCGTGAGCGTCCAGTCGATGACGACGACGAAGACGGCCGACGTGGAGGCGACGATCCAGCAGATCTACGCGCTCGCAGGAGCGGGCGCGGACATCGTCCGCTGCACCTGCAACGAGCGCGAGGCGGCTGAAGGGCTCGCGCGCATCGTGCCCCGCTCTCCCGTGCCGATCGTCGCGGACATCCACTTCCACGTCGAGATGGCGCTCGCCGCTCTCGACGCGGGGGTCCACGGGTTGCGCCTGAACCCGGGGAACCTGCGCAAGCCGGAGGAGATCAGGCTCGTCGCGGCGGAGGCACGCGACCGGGGTGTGCCGATCCGGATCGGGGTCAACGCGGGGTCGCTGCACCCGGAGCTCTACGAGCGCTTCGGCGGGGCGACCCCCGAGGCGCTCTGCGAGTCCGCCCGGATGGAGCTCGCGTACTTCGACGAGGTCGACTTCCACGACGTCAAGATCTCCGTGAAGGCCTCGAACGTGGCGCTCATGATCGAGGCGTACAGGCTCGCGTCGGAGACCTTCGACTACCCGCTCCACCTCGGGGTCACGGAGGCCGGTCCGCCACCCGGCGGCCTCGTGAAGGCGACCGCGGGCATCGCGACGCTCCTCGCCGAGGGGATCGGGGACACGATCCGTTACTCGCTCACGGCCGATCCCGTCGAGGAGGCGAGGGCCGGCCGCCAGCTCCTCGAAGCCCTCGGTCTCCGGGAGCGAAAGGGCCTCGACCTCATCGCGTGCCCGTCGTGCGGCCGGGCGGAGATCGACGTGATCCGGGTCGCGAAGGAGGCTCAGAGCGCGCTCGAGGAGCGGAAGATCCCGCTCCAGATCGCGGTGATGGGCTGTGTCGTGAACGGGCCCGGGGAAGCCCGCGAGGCGGATCTCGGGATCGCGGCGGGCCGCCGGCGCGGCCACCTGTTCATCAAGGGCAAGATCGTGCGCGTCGTGCCCGAGGACGAGATGGTCTCGGCGCTCGTCTCCGAGGCGGAGAAGATCGTCGCCGAGGGCATCGACGCTCGGCTCGCCGCGGCGGACAGCGGTGCGGAGCGCGCCGCCGAGGAGGATCGTCGGCGCCTCTTCGACGAGCGGGGAGCGGACGCGAACCACGCAGGCGAGCGGATCGACGAGATCCGAAGGCACCTGAAGGGCCCCGGGAAGCACGAGGGGGACGCCGACGAGGGAGCGGGGGAGAGCTGACCGGCCCGGGCCGTCGCTCGTCGTGACGGAGGGCGTGCCGAGGCGCGCGGCGCCGGGAGACGGCGAGGCCGTCCGCTCCTGCCTCGAGGCCGGGTTCTCCTCCCGCTACGACGACGCGAGGGCCGCCTCCGTCCTCGCCGCGCTCGGCGAGGGTGCGAGCCTCGTCGTCGAGCACGGTGCGCTCGTCGTGGGGGCCCTCGTCGCGCACGAGGTCGAGCTCACGCTCCCGTGCCTCGACGGCATGCGCGCCCGGTGCGTGAGCGATCTCGCCGTGCGTCCGACGCACCGCCGTCGGGGAGTGCTGCGCGCGCTGATGGGAGCCGCGCTCGGACAGGCCCACGAGCAGGGCGAGGCGATCGCGGTGCTCGGGGCGAGCGAGGCGGGGATCTACCCGCGCTTCGGGTGGGGCGCGGCGACGCACACGGCGAGCTACCGCGTCGACCGACGCTCGGCGAGCCTGCTCGCATCCGCGCGACCGTCTCCCGGGACGGTCGCGCTGCTCGAGCCGGGCCCCGCGTCGGCCGTGCTGCCCGCGGTGCTCGACGCGGCGCGCCGGCGGCGCGCCGGGGAGATCTCCCGGAGGCCGGACGCATGGCCCGAGGTCCTTGCCGCGGGTGGCGACCGGCAGAGCGCGCCGTGCCGCTTCGTCGCGGCGTACCTCGACGGCGGTCAGGTCGAGGGGTACGCGCTGTACGAGGTGCGCGGCGCGGGGGAGGAGAGGCGAGAGGTCGTTCTCGTCGAGTGCGCCACGACCGGGGACGCCGCATACGTCGCCCTGTTCGGGTACCTCGTCGGCATCGACCTCACGGACGCGCTCCGCACGGGCGAGCGCCCGGTCGACGAGCCGGTCCGGCACCTGCTCGACGACCCGCGCGCCCTCGAGACGGTCGGGACGAGCGACGGGGCCTGGCTCCGTCTCATCGATGCGCGCACGTGCCTCGAGCGCCGGGGCTACTCGGCTGCCGGTCGCGTGGTGCTCGAGGTGCACGACGCGACGTGCCCGTGGAACGAGGGCAGGTGGTCGATCGAGACGGACGCGGACGGGGAGACGGACGTCACCGCGACGACCGATCCGGCCGAGATCGAGCTCGGGGCGAGCGAGCTCGCGGCGCTCTACCTCGGGGGGACGAGAGCGACGAGCCTTCGGTCGGCCGGCCGGGTGCTCGAGCACGAGCGCGGAGCGGCGCTCCGGCTCGACACGCTCCTGTACTGCGACCCCGTTCCGTTCTGCACCGCGCTGTGACCGGACCGCGCGACCGTGCCGCGAGGTCTCAGCCGCTGCCCAGGCACCGCCGGTAGACTCGCCGGGTCACGACGGAAGGGAGTCGCCGGACCGATGGCGTCGAAGAACAGCAGGGCGCGTACGCGACCGACCGGCAGCGCTCCTCCGCAGCCGTCCGGCTCGGGCGCCCGGAGGCTCGGAGGACAGCCGGCGCCGACGCGACCCGCGAGGTCGAGCGGCGCGGCACGGCGCTACGAGAGGAGCCGCAAGCGCAGCAACGCGGCCCTCGGGTGGGCGTCGGTCGCGGTCGTCGTCGTAGTCGTCGTCGTGCTCGTGGTCGTGAAGCTGACCGGAGGGTCGACCCCGACGTCGTCGGGTCTGTCGGCGAGCGGGAGGAACCCGGCGCTCGCGCCCGCGTCGCTCGTGTCGACCGTCGCGACGATCCCCGCGGCGACGTTCGACTCGGTGGGAACAGACGGGATGCCCGCCGCGTTCACGGTCACGGCGCACCAGCCCGCGCTCACGTCGGGGGGCACGCCGCGCTTCGTGTACGTCGGCGGCGAGTTCTGCCCGTACTGCGCGCTCATGCGCTGGTCTCTCGTGGCGGCGCTCGGTCGGTTCGGGACCTTCCACGGGCTGAAGCTCATGTCGTCCGCGACCACCGACGGAGACATCCCGACGTTCTCCTTCTACGGTGCGAGCTACTCGAGCCCGTACGTGGACTTCACCCCGTACGAGTCGGAGGACCGTCTCCAGCAGCCGCTCGTGAACCCGCCCGCGTCGGTCAACAAGCTGTACACGACCTACGACGGCTCCGGGGCGACTCCGGCCGCGCCATTCAACCCGAGCAGCTCCGCGGGGATCCCGTTCCTCGACATCGGCAACAAGTACGTGTCGGCGGGCGACCCTGCGGCCATGTCGCTCATATTCTCCCAGTACGGGTACCTGAACAACGGGGGGCCCGGTCGGGCAGCCATCGCTGCGGCGATCCGGAACCCGTCGTCCGCGGTCGGCAAGGCGATCGACGCGAAGATCTTCGTCGCGCAGGCGAACTACATCGCGGCCGGTATCTGCTCGCTGAACGGCGGGAAGCCGGCGTCGGTGTGCGCGGGCCCGGGCGTGACCGCGGCGGCGAAGGTGCTCGCGGCCGTCAAGCCGGTGGGCTGACCCGCGCGTGTCGAAGCCGAAGACCTCCGAGCGCGGGCGTCCTGCACGCGTCGCGGTGCCGGCGCCCCTCGTGGACGCGCGTGCGCGCCGCAGGCCGAGGTCCTCCTTCGCGGGCGTCCCGGCCTCGGCGGCACGGAGGGGGAGCGAGCGGGCCGGGGCCGCGGCGCCCCGGAGGCGGCCGCGACGCCCCGGTGGTTGGCGCTCCGCCGTGACGAGCCTCGTGAGCCTCGCGGGCGTGGGAGTCGCGACCTACCTCACGCTCGCGCACTACACGACCGGGATCACGCTCGCGTGCCCGTCGACCGGTGCGATCAACTGCGAGGCCGTGACGACGAGCAAGGAGTCGTTCGTCTTCGGGATACCGGTCGCGGTGCTCGGTCTCGCGTTCTTCGTCGCGATGTTCGTCGTCTCGCTGCCGTGGGCGTGGAGGACGCGGACGCGGCTCGTCGCGCAGGCTCGGCTCGCCGGGAGCGTGCTCGGGGTCGGGTTCGTCTTCTACCTCGTCTACGCGGAGCTCTTCGAGATCCAGAAGATCTGCCTGTGGTGCACGAGCATCCACGTGCTCACCTTCGTGTACTTCGTCGTCGTGGTCACGGGCTGGGACGCAGCGACGGCCGCGTGGACCGAGGGAGAGCCTCCCGGCGCGCTCGAGTGACGTCGGAGCTGAACGCGCCGCGCCGGGTGCTCAGCGCGAGGCGGGGAGGTCGACCACCCTCGCGCCGCACGCCGCGCGTCGCAGCACCTCGACGAGGTGCGGGTGGCACGTGAACGCGACGACCTGCTGCGTCTCGGCCGCCTCGACGACCGCACGGGCGACGGCGGCGGCGCGCGCGGGGTCGAAGTTCACGAGCACGTCGTCGAGCACGATCGGCAAGGTCGCGGCGGTCCGCGCGAACGAGCTCGCGAGGGCGAGCCGGAGGCATAGGTAGAGCTGTTCCGCGGTCCCCCGGCTGAGCGAGCCGGCGTCGAGCGCAGTCCCGGCCGCGTCGAGCGCCACGAGCTCCGGGCGGGTGGAGGACTCCGCGTCGGCTCGCGTGACGAGGTCGACGTACCGGCCACCGGTCACCGCCCGGAACAGCGAGCTCGCGCGAGCGACGACCTCCGGCTGCCGCTCACGCTCGTAGCGGCGGAGTGCCGTGTCGAGCAGGTGGTCGGCGAGCCACGCGACGCAGTAGTGCTCGAGCGCCGAGGCGAGGTCCGCGGCGACCCGCTCGCGCTCGATCTCGCGCTCGGCGATCTCGGACGACTGGGCGAGCTGCTCGAGCTCTCGCTCGGCGTCGCGAACTTCCTTCACGAGCTCGTCGTGACGCGCCTCTGCGGTCTCCAGCGCGCGGGAGAGGCTCTCCTGCTCGACGCGCCACGCGCCGGGGTCGCCCGAGGCGAGCTCCTCGGCGAGCTCCCTGCTCCGCGGGACGGCCTCGAGGCGGCGCACGAGGGCACTCCTCGCCTCGTCGGCGCGCCGTCGTCGGGCGTCGCGCTCGTGCGCCCGGTCGAGCGACGCCCGTAGCTCGTCCCCGAGCGCGGCGACGAGGGCGATGTGCCCGCCGTGCGTCGGGGCGAGCTCGGGAGGCCCGTGGACGTCGAGCGCAGCGGCGAGCCGTGCGACGTCCGCCTCGTACCGTGCGGCCGCCTGGTCGGCGCGCTCGAGCATCGCGGCGACCTCGACCCGGTCCGAGCGGAGCCGGGCGATCGCGTCGAGCGCGTCCACGAGCTCGAGGAGGGCCGCTGCGCCCGCGCCGGCGCGCTCGAGCCCGAGGCCGGACGCGACGCGTACGAGAGCCTCCTCGGCCGACGCGACCGCCGTCTCCGCCGAGCCGAGCTCGTACCGTGCGTCGTCTGCACGGGCCGTGGCGCGTGCGAGATCGCGGGTGAACCGATCGACCGACCGGCGCCGCCCGAGGTCGTCGGCCGCGTGCTGCGACGCAGCGCGCACCTCGGCGCCGCTCGGCG
>JAJZBW010000006.1 GCA_021798745.1 Actinomycetes bacterium | reverse complement strand
CTCGGCACCCTCCTCGGCGAGGCGCGCGACGCCCGCGCTGCCCGTGGGGTCGTCCCGGACCGCGCCCCTCTCGGGCGACGGCCCGCGGCGCGCGTCCGCGGCCCACTCGGCGCACTCGGTCGCGAGCGCGGGGTGGAACCGCCACCGGGTGAGCTGCCGAGCCGTGCCCGCGGTGTCCTCGCCGAGGTCGACGAGGCTGAGCGCGAGCTGGCGCCCCCGGCGGCGCATCTCGTCGATGGGAACGGTCGAGCTCCCGGGCAGGCTGTCGAGAAGAGCGTGCTCGTCGCGGAGCGACTGGGGCAGCCGGGCGAGGTGCCGGCGGGTGAGCGGCGGGAGAGCCGTCCGGACGGCGATCGAGCCCGGGCCGGTCACGCGTGCCATCTCGAAGTCCACACAGCGCGCGACCGTCCGGAGGAGCGGGGCGTTCCGCCCCGGTCGCTCCCCGAGCCCGAGCGCCCGGGAGGTCTCGACCACCCCGATCGCGCACCCCGACGGGGAGCTCGCGAGCGCGCCCGCGAGGCGGCGGAGCAGCAGGACCGTCGACGGGCCGAGGACGGGAAGCCAGAAGGTCTCGACGTACAGCGAGCGGGCGTCGTGCCCGAGCGCCTCCACGACAGGGTCCCTCCACGCTCCCACCGTGATCACCGCGTCGTCGCCGAACCCTGCGAGCGAGGTCATCGCGCCCTCCCGTGCGTCGCGTCTCACCGGACGCACGAACGATGTCGCTGCCCGGTACCCCGCCCCCTACCGCGGCGGCGGGGCACCGGTCACTGCGCGGCAGGCCGCGCGCACTGGTCGCAGGTCCCGAGGATCTCGACGGTGTGCGACACGTCGACGAAGCCGTGGGAGCGCGCGACCCGGGCGGCCCAGAGCTCGACCTCCGGTCCCTCGACCTCGACCGCCTTGCCGCACGAGAGGCAGACGAGGTGGTGGTGGTGCCCGCCCGTCGCGCACCTGCGGTAGCGGGTCTCGCCGTCCTCTCCGCGGATCGCGTCGAGCGCCCCCGCGTCGGCGAGCACGCGGAGCTGGTTGTAGACGGTCGTGAGCCCCACGGTCTCGCCACGCGAGCGGAGCGCCGCGTGGAGGTCCTGCGCGGAGCGGAACTCGTCGGAGTCCTCGAGGAGCGCGGCGAGGGCGCGCTTCTGGCGCGTGGAGCGCTCGTGGGTCGACCGGGTGTCCGCGTGGGCGCCCCCGCCCGGCGCGCTCACGAGGTGGCCTCGCCGGCGTGACGGACCGCGTCGCGGACGATGCGCCCGACGTGCGCGTCCGAGAGCTCGTAGGTGACCTCCGTCCCCCGGCGGGTGGCGGACACGAGCCCCGCCTCGCGGAGCACGCGGAGGTGCTGCGAGAGGAGCGGTTGGCTCACCCCCAGCCCGGCATCGTCGAGCACCTCCTGCAGCCCGTGGACGCACCGGGGCGCGAGGAGGAGCTCCGCGACGACTGCGAGCCGCACGGGCGACGCGAGCGCGCGCAGGAGCGCGGCCGCTCGGACGAGCGGGCCGCTCGTGCCCGACGCGCGCGAGGGGCCCCGGAACGCGCCGAGTGGTCCCGGCCGTCCCGACGCCGCTCCGTGAACGTGCTCGTCACGCGTGCGCTCGGCCCGTTCCTCGGTCGTGCGGTCCTCGGTCGTGCGGTCCTCGGTCGTGCGGTCCCGGGCTGCTGCTGCGTGCACGCCCGAGTACATTAGTGGTTTCTTATATAAGGCACAAGGCATGGACACGGAACCTCGCTCCGCTGTTTGCAACGACTCCCGTTAGATCGTAGTCTTGTCTGCAATCGGTCCCGATAACCTGACGGGAGCCGGGCGGGGCCGGAGCGAGCCGGCCCGGGCGCACGGTGCGAGGAGAGCGGAGCGAGATGGTCGAGAGGGTCCCGAGGAGAGCGCGCGGACGCGTGCTGCGGACGGCTCTCGCCCTCGCACCGATGCTCCTCGGCGCAGGAGCGGTGCCCGCCGTCGCGTCGACCCACGCGTCGAAGGCGGTCGAGGTCGTGGCGGGGGAGAACGAGTACGGGGACGTCGTCGCGCAGATCGGGGGGAAGTACGTTCGGGTGCTCTCCGTCGAGTCGAGCCCGAGCACGGACCCGCACACCTACGAGGCGACCCCGGCGACGGCGAAGGCCGTCGCGGAGGCGAGGCTCCTCGTCGAGAACGGGCTCGGGTACGACGCGTTCCTCGCGAAGCTCGCGGCGGCGTCCCCGAGCCGGGAGCGCAAGGTGATCGACGTCCAGCACCTGCTCGGTCTCCCGGACTCGACCCCCAACCCGCACCTCTGGTACAGCCCGAGGACGATGCCGGCCGTCGCGCGGGCGGTCGCGTCGGACCTCGCCGCCGTCGACCCCGCGCACGCCCGCGTGTTCCGCCAGAACGAGGCGCGGTTCCTCGCGTCGCTCGTCCCCTGGACGGACGCGATCGCGGCGTTCAAGAGGGCGCACCGGGAGGTCCGGGTCGCGACGACCGAGCCCGTGGCGGACTACCTGCTCGCCGCCATGGGGATCGTCAACGTGACCCCCTTCCGATTCCAGGCCGACGTGATGAACGGGACGGACCCGACCCCGCAGGACGTCACGCTCGTCGAGAAGGCGCTCTCGGGGCGCACGGTCGCGGCGTTCCTGTACAACGTGCAGGTCGTCGACTCTCTGACGGCCGCGATGCGCCAGACGGCCGTGGCCGCGCACGTGCCGGTCGTCGGTGTCTACGAGACGATGCCGACGCCGGGCTTCCACTACCAGACGTGGATGCTCGCGGAGGTGCGCGCCATCGCGGACGCGGTCGTGCACCACGCGTCGACGGGGCGACTGTGAGAGCGGAGCGAGCGGCCGGTCGGGCCGACGGGCGAGGGGACCCGAGCCCGGGAGGCGACGTGCTCGAGGTCGAGGAGGTGAGCGCGGCGTTCGGGGCGAGAGCCGTCCTCGACCGGGTGTCGTTCTCGGTCGCCGCGGGGGAGCTCTGCGGGCTCATCGGGACGAACGGCGCGGGCAAGACGACGCTCATGAAGGTCGTCCTCGGTCTGCTCCCGACCGGAGGGGGACGAGTGCGCGTGTCGGGGAGGGTCCGGACGCGGAGCGGCGCCGACATCGGGTACGTTCCGCAGAAGATCCAGCTCGAGCCCGACGCGCCGATCCGTGTGCGGGACCTCGTCGCGCTGGGGATCGACGGGCACCGGCTCGGGGTGCCGCTCGGCTCGCGGAGGCGGAGGCGGGCGGTCGACGAGATGCTCGATGCAGTGGGCGTGTCGCGGCTCGCGAACGCGCGGGTGGGGACGCTGTCGGGAGGCGAGCAGCAACGGGTGATGATCGCGCACGCGCTCGTCGCCCGTCCGAGCCTGCTCCTGCTCGACGAGCCGCTCGCGAACCTCGACATGCGCGCCGTGGACGACGTCGTCGCCCTCCTCGCACGGATCGCGGCCGACCAGGGAGTAGCGGTGCTGCTCTCCGCCCACGACGTGAACCCCCTGCTGCCCGTGATGGACCGCGTCGTGTACCTCGCGTCCGGGCACGCCGCCTCGGGGACGACGGGGCAGGTGATCCGCGCGGACGTCCTGAGCCGCCTCTACGGGCACCCGATCCGCGTGGTCCAGGCGGAGGGGAGGGTGCTCGTGCTCGCGGGCGGACCCGAGCCTTCCGGGGTCGCGGCCAACGGCTGCGGGGCCTCCGGGGCGGGGGACTGCTAGGCGGTGGGCGCGTCCCTTGCCCCGGTGTTCGAGCCCGGGTTCTTCACGAGCCCGCCGGTGCTCGTCGCCGTCACGGTCGGCGGGGTCGTGGCGGTCGTGTCCGCCGTCGTCGGGACCTTCACGGTGCTGCGGGGCCAGTCCTTCGCGGGTCACGCGCTCGCGGACGTCGGGAGCGCGGGGGGCTCCGCGGCGCTGCTCGCGGGAGTGCCGACGCTGTCGGGCTTCGTCGTGTTCAACGTGCTCGCCGCGGCGGTCATGGAGCTCATCGGGCTGCGCCGACCCCGCGGGCGGGACCTCGCGACGGGGGTCGTGCTCGGGGCCTCGCTCGGGCTGGCGGCCCTGTTCCTCTACGAGGACACGGTGTCGAGCAACACGACCGGCGCGACGGTGAACGTGCTGTTCGGCTCCGTGTTCACGCTCTCGCCGGGGCTCGTCCCTGTCGTGGTGGCGCTCGGGGCGGTGTCCGTCGCTCTCGTCGTGCTCCTGTACAGACCGCTCGTGCTGAGCTCGGTGAGCGACGAGCTCGCCGCGGCGCGCGGTGTGCGGGTGCGCCTCGTCGGGGCGGGATACCTCCTCGCGCTCGCTCTCGCGGTGTCGCTGTCGGCCGTGACGATCGGGGCGATCCTGTCGACGGCACTGCTCGTCGGCCCCGCGGCCTCGGCGCTCCGCGTCGCGAGCCGGCTCGCGACGGCTCTCGTCGTCGCGGCGGCGACGGGGGTCGGAGCGACCTGGCTCGGGATCCTCGTCGCGTACGACAGCGTGGACTGGACCGGAGGGTCGGGCTGGCCCGTGAGCTTTTGCATCGTGGCCACGGTGTTCCTCGTGTACGCGGCGTCCGGTCTTCCCGGGCGGGTCCGACGGGCGCGTCGGCCCGCAGGTCCGCGCACCGTCGGTCCGGTGGTCGGCTCCCTCGCACGCCCCGAGCCGGACGTGGAGCCGGGTCCGCCCGAGACGACGGGGGAGGGCTAGTTGTTCGCGGGCTACCTCGCGGCTGGCTGGGAGGTCGCGAGCATCGTCGCGGTCGTCGCAGGAGTCGTGGGCTTCTTCACGGTCGTGCGCGGCGCGGCCTTCGCCGCGCACGTGCTCCCGAACGGGGCGTTCGCAGGAGCGGCCGGCGCGGTGCTCGTCGGGGCGAGCACGCTCCTCGGGCTCGGGGCGTTCGCGGTCGCGGGAGCGGTGGCGATCGCCGTGCTGCGGCGTCGAGCGAGGAGCGACGTCGCGTCCGCCCTCACGGTCGTGCTCATGCTCGGGCTGGGCGACCTCTTCCTGTCGAGCACCTCGCAGTACGCGTCGGAGACGTTCTCGCTCCTGTTCGGGGAGGTGCTCGGCGTGTCCACGGGCGAGGTCCTCCCCACGGCCGCGATCGGGGCCGCGTGCGTGCTCGCGGTCGCGCTCCTCTACCGGCCCCTCCTCCTGTCGTCCGTCGCTCCCGACGTCGCGGAGGCGCGGGGGATCGGCGCCGCCCGGATGGAGCTGGCGTTCCTGCTCGTCGTCGCGCTCGTGACGACGATGGCCGTGCCGGTCGTCGGATCCCTGCTGGTGTTCAGCCTCCTGATCGGACCGCCGGCAGCGGCCTGCTCCTTCGCGGTCCGCCCACCGGCCGCGATCGCGCTGTCGTGCGCGATCGCGCTCGTGACCGTGTGGGCCTCGATCGCGTGCTCGTACGCGACGAACCTGCCCGTGGGGTTCTTCGTGGGGGCGCTCGGCGCGACCGCGTACGCGCTCGGGCGAGCCCCGGGAGCGTGGCACCGGAGAGGGCCGCATGCCGCGGCGCGCCCGGCAGCCGGGACGGGTCGTGTGCCCGCCCCGGCTGCGCGGTGAGCTCCCGTCAGGCCTTCTTCGCGGTGACCGCCGTCGCGGTCCAGACCTTCCCGGCGACCGTGTAGGTCACCGTCACCTTCTCGCCGCGCTTCACGGACGCGAGCGGGGCGCGCTTGCCGGCGACGACCACCTTCGTGGCCGCCGAGTCCCGGAAGTGGTCGTCGGAGGTGCCGACCCTCACGACGAGCTCGTGCGCCTTGGCGTTCGTGCTCACGACCACTCCGGCGACGGCGTGGTGCACGGTGGGCTTCGCGGCGAGCGCGCTCGTCGCGCTCGCCCCGAGGAGGGCCCCGGCGGCGCCGAGCGCGAGCACGGCGGGAGCGACTGCGGTGCGCAGCGAGATGGTCATGGTCTCTCCTTGTTCACGTGTTGATGTGCTCATGTCGTCCATCTCCTCGGCGTCGTCGGGGTCGTCCGTGCCGTCGCGGCGGGCCGTCGTGACCGTCCGCGCACCGGAGCTCGGAGCGGCGCCCGTCGACCCGAGGTGCGGCCGGTCCCCCCGGTCCGGTCGCGCCGTAAGTGTTACTGGACGATGTCGATCGTGTGACGTCGCGTCCCGGTGGTCGCCGAGCGAAGGAGCCCGTATCGCGCAATCACGCAGGGAAGACGCTAGATGTGAGCCTGAGAGCCCGCTCAGATATCATTACGGGAACGGGCGCGCACGGCAGTCGCCTCGCCACGGCGCGGGCCACGGCGCCGGCCACGGGCCGGGGTGGATCCTGAGCGGGGCCTCAGCGAGCGCCCACGTCGGCGGGCACACGGGACGTACCGTGCGCCATGGCCCTCGTACCGCACGTCGGGAACCGGGGGATCGCCCTCCTCCTCGCGAGCGCGGCGGCGGGGGCGGTCGCGAACCTCGGGTTCGTCCTCGGCGAGCCCCTCCGAGTCGGTCTGCCCGCGCTCGCCGCGTCCGGGTGGGCGCTGTCGCGCGCGTCGCGCCGGACGGCTCTCGGCGAGCCGGGCCGGAGGCACGCCGCTCTCCGCTGAGGGTCGCCCGGGGGAGCCTCCGGGGCCCCGCGCGACACCGGGACGGAGCAGCCGTCTGCTAGCAAGACGGCCGTGCACCCTCGGGTGCCGGGCAGCGGTCGCCGCATGGACGCGGCCCGGACGGTCGTGGCGACAGGGGACGGAGCCGTGCGGATCCTTCTGGTCGAGGACGAGGACCGGCTCCGGGACGCGCTCTCCCGGGGGCTCCGGTCGGAGGGCCACGAGGTGCTCGGCGCACACGACGGCGAGACGGGGCTCCGGCTCGCGAGCGAGGGGACCTTCGACGTGATCGTGTGCGACATCCTCGTGCCGAGGATCAACGGGTTCCAGCTCTGCCAGAGGCTGCGGGCGCGCCGGGTCGCGACCCCGATCCTCGTGCTCACCGCGAAGGACGGCGAGTGGGACCAGGCAGAGGCCCTCGACGCGGGGGCCGACGACTACCTCACGAAGCCGTTCTCGTTCGTCGTGCTCAACGCGCACCTTCGGGCGCTCGTGCGCCGGTCCGCGGGAGGGGCAGGGGAGGGAGCGGCGATGCTCCACGCGGGGGACGTCGCGGTGGACTTCAGGACCGGGGTGTGCACGGTCGCCGGAGCCCCCGTGGAGCTGTCCCGCCGCGAGCAGGCACTTCTCGGGGCGTTGCTCGCCCGGCCGGGCGAGGTCGTCGCGAAGGCGGACCTGCTCCGGGACGTGTGGGGCGAGGGCTTCGACGGCGACCCGAACATCGTCGAGGTGTACATCGGGTACCTGAGGAGGAAGCTCGACCAGCCATTCGGGCGACGGAGGATAGAGACGGTCCGTGGCCTCGGGTACCGGTTCAACGCCGAGCCACCGGCGCGCTGAGGTGCGGCGCGGGCCGTTCGGGCGGCTCGTGGGGTCCGTGAAGGTGCGCGCCGCGTTCGCCGCGGCGCTCATCGTCGGTGCGGCGTTCGCGGCGAGCGGAGCGGTCGCGACGTCTCTCCTCCGGAGCACGCTCTACACGAGCGCGACCGGGGCGGCGCGCGCCGAGGCGTTCGACATCGCGTCGTTCATCGAGACGAGGGGGCGTGTGCCGCGGCGACTCCCCGTCGCGGCACAGGAGATGGCCGCGCAGGTCGTCGGCGTCGGCGGCCGGGTCGTGACGTCGAGCGCGAACGTCGCCGGGCTCGCGCCCATGCTCTCCCGGCTGCCCGCGCCCGGGGCGTCCTCGACCGGGCTCGACGCGAACGTGCACCTGCGACCCGGTCGGTTCGGCGAGACGGTCCTCGACTATCGATTCGCGGTCGTCGCGCAGGGGCTCGCGGGAGGGCCGGTCCGCGGTGCCGTGCTCGTCGCGTACTCGCTCGGGGCGTCCGACAAGGCGGTCGCGCTCGTCGACAGGACCCTGCTCGTCGTGCTCCCCGTGCTCGCGGTGCTCGTGGGAGCGCTCGTGTGGCTGCTCACGGGGCGGGCGCTCCGCCCCGTGGAGCTCATCCGGGCCGAGGTCGCGGAGCTCTCGGGAGGGGACCTCTCGCGGCGGGTCCCCGTGCCCGTCGCGCGCGACGAGATCGGGAGGCTCGCGAGCACGATGAACCTGATGCTCGCCCGGCTCGAGACCGCGACGAGCCGGCAGCGGCAGCTCGTCGCGGACGTCTCCCACGAGCTGAGGAACCCTCTTGCGGCACTGCGCGCCCAGCTGGAGGTCGCCGTGTCCGACCCGGGCGAGGACACGGCGGAGCTGCTCCACGGCTCGGTCGCGGACGTCGACCGGATGACGGGGCTCGTGAACGACCTGCTCACGCTCGCCCGCATCGACGAGGGGACCGCCCCGGCGAGCGTGAGCGAGGTCGACCTCGACGAGCTCGTGCTCGAGAGCGCCGAGTCCCTCGGTCGGCGGGGACGGGTCGAGGTGTCGGTCGCCGGAGTGGGAGCGGCGCGGCTGCGGGGCGACGCGGCGCAGCTTCGGCGGGTCGTGAGGAACCTCGCCGACAACGCGGAGCGCCACGCGCGGTCCCGGGTCGCGTTCGCAGTCCGCGACGAGGGAGAGAGCGTCGTGCTCGCGGTGTCCGACGACGGCCCCGGGGTTCCCGAGGACATGCGTGAGCGTGTGTTCGAGCGGTTCGTCCGCATCGACGAGTCCCGGTCGCGGCGGGAGTCCGGCGCGGGGCTCGGGCTGGCGATCGTCCGCGAGATCGTGCGCGCCCACGGCGGGGAGGTGTGGGTCGAGGACGGAGCGCCAGGCGCCCGGTTCGTCGTGCGGCTCCCCGAGTCGCGCCGCCCGTCCGGTCCGTGACGACGGGCCGCGCGGCGCGCGCACGGTCACCACCGGTCGCGGTGGACCGAGTCCTCGACGGCGCGCCGCGGGCGGCGTCCGGGAGAGGTCGTTCGCTCTCCTCCGGCGCGGTGACCGAGGGCTACCGCGCCGATCGTGACGCGACGGGAGGGCGCGCCGAGCCCGGCGAGCACGGCGTCGGACGGGGCGTGGAGCCGGAAGAACAGGGCCCCGAGGCCTGAGTCCTCGGCGGCGAGGAGCAGCTGCATGACGACGAAGGAGGCGTCGACCTGCCAGTACGGGACGTCCCAGTCACGCGCCGGAACGCCCGCGAGCCCGGACGCCGACTTGTCGGGCTCGCCGTAGCGGCGGACGTACGCGTCGGGCTCCGCGACCGGCACGACGACGACGGGTGCCGCGAGGAGCCCGTCGGCGCTCGGTCCCGAGGAGCGCCACCGCGCGTCGGTCGCGAGCTCCCAGAACCGCCCGCGAGCGGCGGCTCCCTCGAGCACGACGAGGTCGACTCCCTGGGTGAACCCCGCGGACGGGGCGTCGAGGCAGAGCGAGAGCATGCGGTCGAGGACCTCGGGAGCGACGGGCTCCCCGGTGAACCGGCGAGCCATGCGGCGGCGTGAGATCGCCTCGGAGAGCTCCACGCGCGCACGGTAGCCGACGGGTGCGCGAGCCACGGGGCCGCTTCCCCCGCCGGTCGGCCGCGGGCCCGGGAATGTTGAGCGCACTGGTAATGTTTACCGGGTGGAGACGGCGGGGTGCGCCCCGCCAGCGGGGGCGCCGGTCGTGCGCCGAGGACGACAGGGAGGAGCGCGAGGGTGCCCAGCGTGAAGGACCTGCTCGCTCAGGTGAAGAAGGAGATCCGCGAGGTCGACCCCGCGCAGGCCGAGATCGACGGGTCGCGGGTGCTCTTCCTCGACGTGCGCGAGGCGGACGAGTACGTCCAGGGTGCGATCCCCGGTGCGCTGCACCTGCCGCGTGGCTTCCTCGAGGTGCAGGTCGAGGGCGTCGTGCCTGCGAAGGACCGGCCGATCGTCGTCTACTGCGCGGGTGGGGCCCGGTCGGCGTTCGCCGCGAAGTCCCTCCAGGACCTCGGGTACGGCGACGTGACGTCGATGGCGGGCGGATTCAACCGGTGGAAGGACGAGGGACGCGCCTGGGAGACCCCCCGGGTGCTCGGCCCCGACCAGCGGAACCGCTACCAGCGGCACCTGCTCCTCCCCGAGGTCGGCGAGAAGGGACAGCAGAAGCTCCTCGACGCGAAGGTCCTGCTCCTCGGCGCCGGCGGGCTGGGCTCCCCGGCCGCCCTCTACCTCGCGGCCGCGGGGGTCGGGACGATCGGGATCGTGGACATGGACGTCGTGGACGCGTCGAACCTCCAGAGGCAGATCCTCCACAACATGGACCGCGTCGGCCAGCGCAAGGTGGACTCGGCGCGAGCGGCGATCGAGGCCCTCAACCCCGACGTGACGGTCGTGACCCACGACATGAGGATCGGGGCGGACAACGTCGTGGACCTCATCGGCGCCTACGACCTCGTCGTGGACGGGACGGACAACTTCCCGACGCGCTACCTCGTGAACGACGCGTCCCTCGTCACGAGGACCCCGGTCGTCCACGGTTCGATCTTCCGGTTCGACGGCCAGGTGACCGTGTTCGACCCGTACGTGGGCCCGTGCTACCGGTGCCTCGTCCCGGAGCCACCGCCCCCGGAGTTCGCTCCGTCGTGCGCGGAGGCGGGGGTGCTCGGGGTGCTTCCGGGGATCATCGGGTCGATCCAGGCGGTGGAGGCTCTCAAGATCCTCCTCGGGATCGGTGACCCGCTCGTCGGCCGGCTCCTCGCGTACGACACGCTCTCCGAGGAGATCCGGACGTTCAAGGTGCGGCGCGACCCGTCCTGCCCCGCGTGCGGGCCCGATGCGGGAGAGATCGTGATCGCCGAGTACGACCAGCTGTGCATGCCGCACACCTTGAGGCTGCCCGCGAGCATCTCCTGACGGCCGCGCTCGCGCGAGCCGGGCGGTCCGTCCGGCCCGCGCGGCGGCCGGGCTACGCGAGCTCGCTCGCGGTCCGGAACTGGTTGCGACCCGCGCCCTTCGCCTCGTAGAGGGCCTTGTCCGCGGCGCGCACGAGAGCGTCGGGGTTCCCGGCGGCATTCGGGTAGCAGGCGAGCCCCGCGGAGGTCGACTGGCGCCAGCCCCCGGGGAGGGCGACCGCGCACGCGGCGGGGGTGGTCTCGATGATCCGGCGGACGAGGGCGTCCCCGGTGCGGTCACCGAGGCCGGGGCACACGACGACGAACTCCTCGCCGCCGAAGCGTGCGACGGTGTCCCTCTCCCGCACGGCCGACTGGAGGTGTCGGGCGAACGCGACGAGCACCTCGTCCCCGACGTCGTGCCCGAGCTCGTCGTTCACGCGCTTGAAGTGGTCGAGGTCGAGGTAGATGAACCCGACCGTGTCGTCGACGCGCTCCGCGTGCCCGACCGCCTCGGCGAGAGCCCGAAGGGCGCGCCGGCGGTTGGCGACGCCCGTGAGGGGGTCGGTCTCCGCGGCGTCGCGCAGCTCGCGCTGCTCCTCGGCCCGCGCGAGGGCAGCAGCGATGAGCGTCTCGAGGTCGGCGGGGCTCGGGGCGTCGCCGGCGGCGGCTGTCGCGGACCACCGCATCGAGAGCGTGAACGTGCCCCCGGGGACGTGGACGGGCTCGCCTCGCTCGAGCGGAGCGGCTCCGGCGGCGACCGAGACGGCGCCCGCGAGGGAGGTGTGGTCGACGTCGAGGCGCGCGCCGAGCGCGTGGGGGAGCAGCGCGAGCGCGGCGGCGAGCTCCGCGAGGGCGTCCGCGCTCATCTGCTCGCCGAGGGCGTCGACGAGGTGGAGGGTCTGTGCGACAGCGGCGCTCCGTCGAAGCCTCTCCGCGTCGACGAGCGCGCCGAGCCCGCCCGAGACCTGCTCGGCCACGTCCGCGAGGAACTCCCGGGAGCCCGCGATGGGGACCTCCGGGACGACGACGAGGGAGCCTGCGTCCCGGCCGTCCACGTGGAGGGAGTGGCGGCTGGCGCCCGGCCGGATGGAGTCGAGGTCCCCGTAGGAGACCGTGATCGGGGGGATGTCGTCGATGTCGACGGCGAGGGTGCAGGACGCGCACGATACGAACTGCGTGACGATCCCGACGACCGTCCCGGCGAACGAGCTCAGGTCCGTGCGCTGGCTGGCGAGCTTCGCGATCTCGAGGAGGCACTCCGTCTGGGCGAGCCGAGCGAGCAGCCCCGCCTCCTCGGAGCTGCGGAACTCCTCCAGCGCTCCCGACTGTCGGAGCCCGACGGACGTGAGGGTGCTGCTCACCGGGAGCCCCCGAGGAACCCCGCTACCTCGCTGGTCGCGTCGCGTGCGCCGGCGACGAGCATCCGGGCGGAGCCCCTCGGGATGCCGAGCGCCTCGAGGGTTGCCTCGAGCGACGGCTGCGGCTCGCCGACGTCGACCGGCTCGACGGCCGCCGCGACGGCCTCGCCGAGCACGACCGCTTGCCCGAGCGGCCGGAGGGTCGCGACGGGGTCGTGGTGGCGACGGACCGCGTCCACGAAGGAGCCGGGGAACTCCCATATCTCGAGGGCGTCCGCACCGGCGTCCGCGTGGGACGTCCCGAACGCGGCGCGCTCGGCCTCGGCGAGCGAGGTCGCCGTGCCTCCGGCCGCCTCGGAGCGCACGCGGGCGAAGGTCCGAGGGTCCGCCCGGTGGAGCACGAGCGCTCCGACGTCGTGGAGGAGACCGGCGCTGAACGCCTCGTGCTCGGGGACCCCGACGAGCGCGGCCGCTGCCGATGCGCCCGACGCGACCGCGACGGAGTGGACCCACTGGTCGACGGGCCCGAGGTCGACGTCGTCGGCGAGGAGGCTCGTCGCCGCGGCGGCCGCGACGCCCTTCACGGTCTGGAACCCGAGCTGGAGCACCGCGCGCGAGGCGGAGCGGATCGGGCCGTGCGCTCCCGAGCGGTGCGAGTTCGCGAGCCGCATCACGCGGGCGCAGAGCGCCGGGTCGGTCTCGACGAGTCGCCCGAGGTCTGCCGGGGAGGCCTCGGGGTCCTCGGCGAGACGGAGGACCGCGAGCGCCGCGAGCGGCTGCGCGGGAAGTCGGGCGAGCTCCTCGGCGACGTCGATCCCGGTCATCTCCCCCTCACCGTGCCTGCTCGAGCCCTCGTCCCGACCGAGGCGCGGCCTCGTGTCATGCGGAGTGTAGTGGCAGTCCTGACAGGGTCGTGGACACGTTCGAGCTGCGGAGCCGCGTCGCGCGGCGGCACCGCCACGCGCTGCGGTCGGCGGTCGGTGGTCAGCGGGGGAGGTAGGCGGAGGCAAGGAGCCGCTCGCGTTGGGCGTCGTCCGTCGCGAGGTCGACGGCGGTCCAGGCCATCGCGACCGCGCCGTCGAGAAGGGCGCGGTCGGCGACCGCGGTCACGCAGTGGGCGGCGAACTCCGCCTGATGGTTCACCGCGGGGAGAGAGCCCACGTCGAGGGTCGGATGGATCGCGGGGAGCGCGAGCGAGACGTTCGCCATGTCCGTGGAGGCCGCGGCGACGGGGCCGGAGGGCTCGGGGAAGCTCCTCCCGAGGGCCTCGGCGTTGCGCCGGTAGAGCGCGGCCATGGGCTCGTCGACGCGGAACTCGGAGTACACAGGGCTCTGTCGGGCGACCGACACGGTGGCACCCGTCGCGAGCGCTCCCGCGTCGAAGCAGCGGCTCACCTTGGCCTCCCACGCCTCGAGGCGCTCGAGGGTCTCGGAGCGGACGTAGAACCTTCCCCGGGTGAGCGCAGGGACGATGTTCGGGGCTGCTCCGCCGAGGGTGACGATCCCGTGGACCTGGTCGCCTCGCGACGCGTGCTGGCGGAGAAGGCCTATCGCCACCTGGGCGACCGTGAGGGCGTCCGCCGCGTTCACGCCGAGCTCGGGATAGGCAGAGGCGTGCGCCTCGCGCCCGACGTACTCGACCTCGAGGTGGCTCACCGCGAGGCACGGCATCTGGACGAGCTCGAGCGGGAACGGGTGGACCATCATGGACGCGGCGACCCCGTCGAACGCGCCTCGGTCGAGCATGAGGATCTTCCCTCCGCCGCCCTCCTCGGCGGGGGTGCCGAGGACGGTCACCGTGATGCCGAGCTCGTCCGCCACCGTGGAGAGCGCGAGCCCGGCTCCGACCGCGGCGGCCGCGATCACGTTGTGCCCGCAGGCGTGGCCGACCGCGGGGAGGGCGTCGTACTCGCAGCAGATCGCGATCTCGAGCGGACCGGAGCCGCGCCGGGCGCGGAACGCAGTCGGGAGGTCGCAGATCCCGGCCTCGACGGTGAACCCCCCTTCGGAGAGGGCGTCGGCGCACCACGCGGAGGCGCGCTCCTCCTCGAAGGAGAGCTCGGGGTGCGCGTGGATCGTGTGCGAGAGCGCGACGAGCGAGCGTGAGGCGTCCGCGACGCGCGACGCCGCGGCGCGTTTCGAGACGACGACCGAGGCCGGACCGGGGGGGTCAGCCATCTCGCGCGGCGACCACGACCGCGAGCACGTCTCCCGGGCCGACCCCGTCTCCCGGGCGGACGTGGACCTCGGACACGGACCCCGCGACGGGGGACAGGATCGGGTTCTCCATCTTCATGGCCTCGAGGACGCACACGACGTCGCCGACGGCGACGTCGTCTCCGGGGGAGACGCGCACCTGCGCGATGGTCCCCTGCATCGGGGCGACGACCGTCCCGTCGGCGGGGCGCGAGGAGGAGCCGCCGCGCCGACGCGCCGCCGCGCCCGCCCCCGCCGACCGAGGTGCGGTGGGCTGCAGGGCGGGGAGCCACAGCCGGACGCGGTAGCGACGCCCGTCGACCTCGGCGTCGACGGTGGAGAGGGACTGCTCGCCGTGGCCGTCCCGTCCCGTCCGGACGGTCCCGTCGGGAGGGGGAGCGGGGGCTATCCCGGAGAGGTCGAGCTCCTCCTCGACGAAGTGCGTCGTGTGCCGCGCCTCGACGAACGCCTCGCTCGCGAGGATGGCGAGCTGCGCGGGGATCGTCGTCGCCACTCCCTCGACGACCGTCTCGCGAAGGGCGCGGATCATGCGCCTGCGGGCCTGCTCGCGGTCGGCCCCCCACACGGCCACCTTCGCGACGAGGTTGTCGAAGCTCGGGCTCACGGTGTCGCCGGGCTCGTACCCGGCGTCGACGCGCACGCCCGGGCCCGACGCGGCGGCGAGGCGCGTGATCGTCCCGGGGCTCGGGAGGAAGCGGCCCCCGGCGGGGTCCTCCGCGTTCACGCGGCACTCGATCGCGTGGCCGCGGGTGGCGACCTCGTGCTGCGCGAGCCCGAGGGGCTCCCCCGCGGCGACCCGGAGCTGCACCTCGACGAGGTCGAGCCCCGTGACGAGCTCCGTGACGGGATGCTCGACCTGCAGGCGCGTGTTCATCTCGAGGAAGTAGAACCGGCCGTCCTCGTAGAGGAACTCGACGGTCCCGACGCCCTCGTAGCCGCAGGCGCGTGCGACGCGCACCGCCGAGTCGCCCATCTTCTCGCGGACCCCGGGCGCGAGAGCGGGCGCGGGTGCCTCCTCGACGAGCTTCTGGTGGCGGCGCTGGCACGAGCAGTCGCGCTCGCCGAGCCAGAGGACCGAGCCGTGACGGTCGGCGACGACCTGCATCTCCACGTGCCTCGGGGCCGCGAGGTACCGCTCGAGGTAGACCTCCGAGCGACCGAAGGAGGACTCGGACTCACGGCGGGCCTTGTCGAGCGCATCGGCCGCCTCCCCGGGCGCGCGGACGACCCGCATCCCCCGCCCGCCCCCTCCGTAGGAGGCCTTGATGGCGACGGGCCATCCGTGGGACTCGCCGAACGCGACGACGACGTCCGGGTCCGACACCTCGTCGTTCAGGCCGGGAACGCCGGGCACTCCGGCCGCCTCGGCGGCGATCCGGGAGCTGATCTTCGAGCCCATCGTCTCGATGGCGTCGGGGGGAGGGCCGACGAACACCCTTCCCGCGTCGGCGACCGCGCGGGCGAAGGACGCGTTCTCCGCGAGGAACCCGTACCCCGGGTGGACCGAGTCCGCTCCCGACCGCTCGAGCACGTCGACGACCGCTCCGATGTCGAGGTAGCCCGCCGCCCCGACGCCCCCGGAGAGCGCGTACGCCTCGTCCGCGTATCGCACGTGGAGGGCTCCCGCGTCGTCCGGGGAGTAGCACGCGACCGTCGCGATCCCGAGCTCGCGGCACGTCCGCATCACGCGGACCGCGATCTCGCCTCTGTTCGCGACGAGCACCTTCTCGAGCACGAGACCCCTTCGGACCTAACGTTCCAACGTGGAGGATCCGAGCGCCGACGCCGTCTTCGAGCATGCGGAGCCGCCCGGCTCAGGGGTGCAGGCTAGTTGGCCGGGGCCACCGTTCACGAACCCCGTGCGGCTCGCCGTCGTCGACTCGACGAACCGGTACCTGCGCGACGCGGCGCGGGCCGGCGCACCCGAGGGGGCGGTGGTGCTCGCGGACGAGCAGCTCGCGGGGCGTGGTCGCCGGGACCGCACCTGGGCCGCGCCGCGAGGGGCGTCGCTTCTCTGCTCCATGCTGTTCCGGCCGGCGCCCCGGGAGGGGTGCTCCCATCTCGTCCCCGCGGTCGTCGCGCTCGCGGCGCGGAGCTCGGCGCGGCGGTGCGCGGGGGTCGAGCTCGCCCTCAAGTGGCCGAACGACCTGCTCGCAGGGGAGGAGAAGGTCGCGGGGATACTCGCCGAGCTCGTGGGCGACCCGCCGGCGGTCGTCGTCGGGATCGGGATGAACGTGAGCTGGCCGGCCGGCTGGCCCCCGCCGGGCGAGCTCGAGCAGCTCGTCGCGGGCGCGACGACTCTCGAGCGGGTCGCCGGCCGGGCAGTCGAGCGCGCCGCGCTCGAGGAGGCGCTCCTCCACGACGTGTCGGCCCGCTACGCCGCTCTCTCGACGGAGGAGGGGAGGGAGCAGGTCCGCGCCGACTACCGCGCGGCGTGCTCGACGATCGGCCGCGAGGTGCGCGTCGAGCTCGACGCGTCCGTCGTCGAGGGGTGGGCGACGTCGGTCGCCGACGACGGGAGGCTCGTCGTCGAGCTGCCCGGCGGGGCGACCCGGGCCGTCGACGCCGGAGACGTGGTCCACCTGCGCCCGCGCCGCACGTAGGGCGCGAGCGGGGCGGCGATTAGCCTTTCCCGCCATGCGAGCACTCGTGGCCGGCGGCGCCGGGTTCATCGGATCGAACTTCGTGCGGTTCTGGGCCGAGCGACACCCGGACGACACGATCGTGGTCCTCGACGCGCTCACGTACGCGGGGAACCCCGAGAACCTCGCGCCCCTCGACTCCGACGGACGCGTGCTCCTCGTACGCGGCGACATCGGGAACCAGGAGCTCGTCGAGCACCTGCTCGGGAGCATCGGGATCGACGTCGTCGTGAACTTCGCCGCCGAGTCGCACAACAGCCTCGCGGTGCTCGACCCGGCACGGTTCTTCCGCACGAACGTCCTCGGGACGCAGGCCCTGTGCGAGGCCGCGCGCCGTGTCGGGGTCGAGAGGTTCCACCACATCTCGACGTGCGAGGTGTACGGGGACCTCGCCCTCGACAGCGAGGAGTCGTTCCGGGAGGACTCCCCGTACCGGCCGCGGACCCCGTACAACGCGTCGAAGGCCGGGTCCGACCACGTCGTGCGCTCCTACGTCGAGACGTTCGGCCTGCGTGCGACCATCACGAACTGCTGCAACAACTACGGCCCGTACCAGTTCCCCGAGAAGGTCGTCCCTCTGTTCACGGCCCGTGCGCTCTCCGACGAGCGCCTTCCCGTGTACGCGTCGAGCGAGAACCGGAGGGAGTGGGTGCACGTCGACGACCACTGCAGAGCGATCGAGCTCGTGCTCGAGAAGGGGACCGAGGGCGAGACCTACCACGTGGGCACGGGCCGGGAGGCGAGCGTCGCGGAGATCGCGGCCGCCGTGCTCGACGCGACGGGCAAGCCGGAGTCGCTCGTCGAGGTCGTGCCCGACCGGCCCGGCCACGACCGGCGCTACCTCCTCGACTCCTCGAAGATCCGTCGCGAGCTCGGATGGGCTCCCTCCGTCCCGTTCGAGGAGGGGATCGCCGAGACGGTGCGCTGGTACAGGGACCACGAGACGTGGTGGCGGCCGCTCCTCGGCCGCTCGCCCGTCGTCGAGGGGTCGTGGCCCGGCGCGTCGCCCGCTCGCGGACCGCGTGACGCGGGGCCGGCGGCGCGCTGAGGTGCGAGTGCTCGTGACCGGCTCGGCCGGTCAGGTCGGCTCGGAGGTCGTCGCGGAGCTCGAGAGGCGCGCCGCTGCCGTCGTGCGCGGCCGGGGGATCGAGGTCGTCGCCGCGGACCGCCGGCGTCTCGACGTGTCGGACCGCGACGCGGTGCTCGCGGCCGTGACGTCCCTCGAGCCGGACGTGGTCGTCCACCCCGCGGCCTGGACCGCAGTCGACGCGTGCGAGGGGGACCCGGACCGTGCGTTCGCGGTCAACGCGCTCGGGACGCGACACGTCGCCGAGGCGGCGAGGCTCGCGGGAGCGCACGTCGCGTACGTGTCGACGGACTACGTGTTCGACGGGACCACGGATCGTGCGTACACGGAATGGGACGAGCCGCGCCCGCGGTCGGTGTACGGGGCCTCCAAGCTCGGGGGCGAGCGCGAGCTCGACCCGACCGCAACGGTCGTCCGCACGTCGTGGGTGTGCGGGAGGAGCGGCGCGAACATGGTGAAGACCGTGCTCCGGCTCGCCTCCTCGGGGGACGGGCCGCTGCGGTTCGTAGACGACCAGCACGGGTGCCCGACCGTCGCGGGAGACCTCGCGTCGACGCTCGTCGACCTCGCGCTCTCGCGGCGTCCCGGGCTCTTCCACGTGACGAACGCGGGCGAGGCGAGCTGGTACGAGCTCGCACGGCACGTCGTGGCGGTGTCGGGCCACGACCCGGGACGGGTCGAGCCGATCGCGACGGCCGACCTCGACCCGCCACGACCCGCGCCGCGCCCGGCGCGCTCGGTCCTCGACAACGCCGCCCTCCGGCTCGGGGGGATGCCGCTCCTTCCGGACTGGCGGGAGTCCGTCGGTCGTCTAGTCGCCGAGCTCACCCGGTGAGCCACGCGTCTCCGGCGCCGCCCGCCGGCGCGCCGCGCGTCGCTGCAGTGGTCGTCAACCACGACGCGGGCGACGCGCTCCTCGACTGCGTCGCGAGCCTCCGGGCGGCGGGCGTCGAGCAGGTCGTCGTGGTGGACAACTCCTCGTCGGACGGTTCGCTCGAGCGGCTCGCCGCGGCGGACCGGGCCGCGCTCGTCGTGCCGACCGGGCGGAACCTCGGCTACGGGCGCGCCGTGAACCTCGGTTCGCGGCGTGTCGGATGCGAGTACCTGCTCGTGTGCAACCCCGACGTCGTGGTCGGGGAGACGGCGGTCCGATCGCTCGTCGCGGCGATGGACGCCGCGCCCGGGGCGGGCGTCGCGGGCCCGCTCCTCCGCAACCCGGACGGGTCCCGCTATCCCTCGGCGCGGGCCTTCCCGTCCCTCGCGGTCGGCGCGGGCCACGCGCTGCTCGGGAAGCTCGCCCCCGACAACCGGTGGAGCCGGGCGTACCGCATGGCGGACCGGTTCGGTCAGGTGGGCGACGGCTCTCCGGGGGACGAGCGGGTGACGGTGGACTGGGTCTCGGGCGCATGCTTCCTCGCGCGCCGCGTCGCGTTCGACGCGCTCGGCGGCTTCGACGAGCGGTACTTCATGTACGCGGAGGACCTCGACCTGTGCTGGCGCCTCGGGCGTGCCGGGTGGGACGTCTGCTACGTGCCGGGCGCGGAGGTCCTGCACCTCCAGGGGCTGACCACGGCGGCGCGGCCCGTTCGGATGGCCGTCGCGCACCACGTGTCGACCTGGAGGTTCGCACGGGTGAGCGCGCGTGGCCCGGCGCGTGCCGCGCTCCCGCTCACCGCTGCGGCGCTCGTCGTGCGGCTCGGCGCCACCCTCGGAGCGCACCTCGCGCGGGCCGTCCTGACGGGAAGGGCGCCCCGGGGAGGTGGGGCGCTCCGGCGCTGACGTCGTGTCCCGGCGGTTGGCTATGCTCCCTCCGCCATGGCACGAGGATCTTTCGGTCGCTCCGTCGCGCGCGCCGCCGCGAGCGGCGGGAGCATGAGCTACCGGGCGCGACGCCCGGCCGCCTGGTACGCGGCCCTGCTCCTGATCGTCGTCGCCGGAGTGTCGCTCGTCGTGTACAGCCGCAACGAACGCCTCAACGCGACGGTGGTCGCGCCGACGGCCTCGGACAACTGGCAGACCGCGCTCTCGGTCGACCTCTGCGGGGTCCTCCAGCCCGACCTCCCCCCGAGCTCGAACGTCGCGACCGTCGGCATTCGCACCTTCGGCGGCGGCGTGATCAACACCGCTCCCGGGGCGGCCGGGGCTTCGGCGGCGGCGTACGAGGGGGCGAACGCGACGCTCGGAAAGTTCGCGAGCTCGTACCCCGGGTTCACTCTGAGCGACACGAGCCTCAGGCTCCCGGGCAAGGGCGCGAAGACGTACGCGAACGGCGACCACTGCGGCGCTGCCGGCGGGAGCCGCGCCGGGAAGGGGACGCTCGTCGCGAAGGTCTGGTCCTCACCGACGGCCACGCCTCAGCTCGTCACGACCGGGATCACGGGCATACGGCTCACGAACGGGGAGATGATCACGCTCGCGTTCGTGCCGGCAGGGGCACCGATCCCGGTCCCGAGCTCCAAGGGCGCGCTCCTCCAGGCGCTCGGCGGGACGAACGCGTCCTCGAGCACCACGACGACGGTGCCCGCGTCCTCGAGCACCACGACGACGGTGCCCGCGTCCTCGAGCACCACGACGACGGTGCCCGCGTCCTCGGGCAGCGCGTCGAGCTCCACGACCACGACGCCGGGCTCGAGCGGCGCGGGATAGCGGGCGCCCGTGCAGATCGGCGCGCGGCGGTGATCGCGGTCCTCCTCGTGGGCGGACAGGGGACTCGGCTGCGGCCGCTCACGTACGCGCTCCCGAAGCCGATGCTCCCGGTCGTGGAGCGCCCGATGATCGCTCGGGTCGTCGAGTGGCTCGCGTCCTACGGGGTGACGACGGCGGTCCTGTCTCTCGGGTACCAGCCGGACGCGTTCGTGGACGCGTTCCCCGACGGTCGGTTCGCAGGGGTCGAGCTCCACTACGCGGTCGAGCGGGAGCCGCTCGACACCGCGGGGGCGATCCGGTTCGCGGCGCTCGACGCCGGGGTGGCGGGCGAGACGCTCGTCGTCGTGAACGGAGACGTGCTCACGGACCTCGACCTCGCGTCCCTGTACAAGTTCCACCAGGGAACGGGAGGGGCCGCGACGATCGCGCTCACGCCGGTGGAGGACCCGTCCGCGTACGGCGTCGTGCCGACCGACCCGGACGGGCGAGTCCTCGCGTTCATCGAGAAGCCGGCGCGCGACGAGGCGCCGACGAACCGTATCAACGCGGGGACGTACATCCTCGAGCCGTCCGTCGTCGACGGGATCCCCTCCGGGAGGCCGGTATCGATCGAGCGGGAGGTGTTCCCGCGCCTCGTCGGGCAGGACGAGCTCTACGCGCTCGACTCGGACGTCTACTGGCTCGACACGGGCACGCCGGAGCGGTACCTGCAAGCCCAGTTCGACATCGTGCGCGGCGTGCGGGCTCCCTGCCACATGCCGCCGTGCGTGAAGAGGGCGGACGGAGTCTTCGTCGCGGCGGGAGCGCTCCTCGAGGGCGAGGTCGAGGGGTGCGCGTACGTCGGGAAGGCGGCGTCCGTCGCGCACGGTGCCCGGGTCCGGGACGTCGTCGTCGGGGCGTCCGCGCACGTCGCCTCCGGCGCGACGGTCCGCGACTCGGTGCTGCTTCCCGGAGCGGTCGTGCGCGAGGGGGCGACGGTCGTGGGGTCCGTGGTCGGGCCGAGCGCCGTCATCGGAGCAGGTGCCCGGGTGTCGAGCGGGTCGGTCGTCGGTGCAGCGGCCCTCGTCGCGGACGGGGCCGTGCTCGACAGCGCTCGACACCCCGTGTGAGACTCGCCCGGTGCGTGCGCTCGTCACCGGCGGCGCCGGCTTCATCGGGTCGACGCTCGTCGACCGACTGCTCGCAGAGGGGCACTCGGTCGACGTCGTCGACGACCTGTCCACCGGTGCGATCGCGAACCTGACGGACGCGCGCAGCGCGGGACGGGAGTTCCGGTTCCACCAGCTCGACGTGCGAGCGCCCGAGCTCGTCGAGCTGATGGCGCGCCGAGAGCCCGAGGTCGTGTTCCACCTCGCGGCCCAGACGAGCGTCGCAGCGTCGGTGCGGTGGCCGGTGCTCGACGGCGAGGTGAACGTCGTGGGAACCGTGCAGGTGCTCGAAGGCGCCCGTGCGGCGCGCTCGCGAAAGGTCGTGTACGCGGCGAGCGGCGGCACCCTGTACGGGGAGCCGGGACCCGCGGACCTGCCGCTCGCGGAGACGCACCCCCACGACCCACGCTCGCCCTACGGGGTGTCGAAGAAGGCGGCCGTCGACTACCTGCGCGCGTACGCGGGACTGTACGGGCTCGGGTGGTGCGCGCTCGCGCTCGCGAACGTGTACGGGCCCCGGCAGGACCCGCACGGCGAGGCGGGGGTCGTGTCGATCTTCGCGGCGAACCTCGTCGCAGGGCGGGAGTCCACGATCGACGGCGACGGGGCCCAGACGCGCGACTTCGTGTACGTCGACGACGTCGTGGACGCGTTCTCCCGGGCGGCGCAGCGTGGTGACGGAATGCTCGTGAACGTCGGGACCGGAGCGCAGACGTCCGTGGCGGAGCTCTACGCGGCCATGGTCGAGGCGAACGGAGGCGGTCCCGCCGCGAAGCACGGGCCGCGTCGCGAAGGTGACATGCGAGACAGCGCGCTCGACCCCACGCGGGCGGCGATCCATCTCGGGTGGACCCCGTGGACGCCGCTGTCCGACGGGCTGCGCGCCGTGCTCGCGTACGCGGGGCGCGAGGGCGCGGGCCGCACGTGATCGCCGTCCTCGCGGGCGGCGTCGGAGCGGCCCGCTTCCTCGCAGGCCTCGTGCGCGCCGTGCCCCCCGAGCAGGTCACGGCCATCGTGAACACCGGCGACGACACGGTCCTGCACGGCCTGCACGTGAGCCCGGACCTCGACACGGTCACCTATACCCTCGCCGGGGCGGTGAACCCCGGGACGGGATGGGGGCTCGAGGGCGAGACGTTCGCCGCGATGGACGCCCTCGACCGGTACGGGGCGCCCACGTGGTTCCGCCTCGGCGACCGCGACCTCGCGACCCACCTCTACCGCACGGGCCGGATGGGGTCCGGTGCGCGGCTGTCCGAGATCGCGGACGAGGTGGCAGCGGCGTGGTCTGTGCCGACGCGACTCATCCCCATGAGCGACGACCCGGTGCGGACGCGCATCGAGCTCGCGTCGGGCGTGGAGGTCGAGTTCCAGGAGTACTTCGTGAAGATGCGGCACTCGGTCGCGGTCCGCTCCGTCCGGTTCGACGGGGCCGAGTCGGCGGCGCCGGCCCCCGGGGTGCTCGAGGCACTGAGTGACGCGGCGCTCGTCGTGGTGGCGCCCTCGAACCCGGTCGTGTCGATCGGCCCGATCCTGTCGATCGCCGGCGTCTCCGAGATCCTCGCAGGGCGTCGCGAGACCGTGGTCGCGATCTCTCCGATCGTCGCGGGGGCTGCCCTCAAGGGCCCGGCCGACCGTCTCCTCACCGAGCTCGGGGAGGAGGCGTCCGTGGTCGGGGTCGCCCGCCGGCTCGGTCCGGTCGCGGGGACGCTCGTCGTGGACGACGCGGACCGGGACCTCGCGCCGGAGGTGGAGGCGGCCGGGACGAGGTGCGTGGTGTGCCCGACGGTCATGCGCGACGCAACGGCGGCCCGGGATCTCGCGCTCGAGGTGCTCCGGGTGGGCGGCGCTGCCTGATGGCGCTCGAGGCGAGGCTCACCGTGCTCGGGGTGACGGGCATGCCCGAGGTCGTCCGAGGGGACTCGATCGCGGACCTCGTGCTCGACCGGGCGGAGCTCGTCGAGGGAGACGTGCTCGTGGTCACCCAGAAGGTCGTGTCCAAGGCGGAGGGACGCGTCGTCGCGTTCGACCCCGGGGACCCCGACGCGAAGAGGCGCATAGCGGAGTCCGAGGCCGTCCGGGTCCTCCGTCGCCGGGGGGAGCTCGTCGTGACCGAGACGCGGCACGGGTTCGTGTGCGCGAGCTCCGGGGTCGACCTGTCGAACGTCGCGGAGGGGCGCGCCGTGCTGCTCCCGGTCGACCCGGACCGCTCCTCCCGGCGAATCCGCGACCGGATCCGTGCGCGGGCGGGCGTGCGTGTCGGTGTCGTCGTGTCGGACACGTTCGGGAGGGCGTGGAGGCGCGGCCTCACGGACGTCGCGATCGGGTGCGCGGGAGTCGCCGCCGTGGTCGACCTGAGGGGGACGCGGGACGCGCTCGGACGCGAGCTCTCGGTCACCGAGGTGTGCGTCGTCGACGAGATCGCAGGTGCCGCGGAGCTCGTGATGGGAAAGGCGTCGGGGATCCCCGCGGCGGTCGTCCGAGGCGTCGACCCCGCTCTGCTCCGCGACTCCTCCGTTCGCGACGAGGTCGTCCGCCCCTATGGGGAGGACCTGTTCCGGTGAGCGCACGGCCGTGAGCCGCCCCGGTGGGCCCCTCCGGGCGCTCGTGGTCGCGGAGCAGCTCCGTCGTGCCGTCCCCGGCGGGATCGGCACCTACACGCGTGGTCTCGTCTCGGGCCTCGCGCAGCTCGAGCCCGAGGTGGCGCCGCAGGTCGCCCTCGTCGCGAGCAGGGCCCCGCGCCGGGGGGTGGACGCGGTCGCGGCGCTCGGCCGGCCGGTCCACGTCATCCCGGTCGGGCGCCGGGCGCTCGTGGCCGCGTGGGACGCGGGGATCGGGAAGGTGGGGCGCGGCGAGGACGTCGTCCACGCGTGCTCGACGCTCACCCCGCGCCCGTCGGTCCCGCTCGTGGCCACGGTCCACGACCTCGCGTGGCGGCACCTCGGCGAGGCGTACCCCGCCCGGGGCCGGAGGTGGCACGAGGAGTCGCTCGAGCGAGCGGTCCGTCGCGCCGCGGCGCTCGTCGTCCCGTCCGAGCCGGTCGCGACCGAGGTCCGCGAGCTCGTCGCGTCTCTCGGGAGGTCCGGGCGGGTCGAGGTTGCCGTCGTCGACGAGGGATCGGACCACCTTCCCGAGCCCGACCGTGGCGTCGCGGACGATCTGCTCGCGGCGAAGGGCGTCGTCGGCCCGTACGTGCTCGCGGTCGGGACGATCGAGCCGCGGAAGAACCTCGCGAGGCTCGTGTCCGCCTACGCGATCGCCCGGAGCTCCTTCCCCGAGCCGTGGCCGCTCCTGCTCGTGGGGCCGGAAGGCTGGGGGGACGCGCTCGGCCGGTCGGCCCCGCCCCCGGGGGTCGCCTTCGCGGGGGCCGTCGGACCGGGGACGCTCGCCGCGCTCTACGAGGGGGCACGGTGCGTCGCGTACGTTCCGATCCTCGAGGGGTTCGGGCTCCCCGTCGTCGAGGCGATGCGTGCGGGCTCTCCCGTCGTCGCGAGCGCGGTGCCGAGCGCGGGAGGGGCCGCGCTCGAGGTCGACCCGCTGGACGTCGAGTCGATCGCGGCGGGCCTCGTGTCGGCGGCGACGGACGAGGAGCGACGGGAGCTCCTTGTGGCACGAGGGCGCTCCCGTGCGGCGGTGCTCACGTGGCGGCGGTGCGCGCAGGAGCACCTCGCGATCTGGAGCCGGGTCGCGGGGCGCGCCGCGTGAGCGTGCTCGCCGTCGGGATCGACGTCGCGGCGGTCCCGGCCGAGGTGGTGGGCGCCGGGCAGTACACGGTGGAGCTCGTGAGATCGCTCGGCGGGCGCGGCGACGTCGCGCTCACGCTCCTCTGCCGACGGGACGACGCGGTGCGCTGGCGGTCGGTCGCCCCGTCCGCCTCGGTCCTCGCCCGCGCGCCGGCCCGGCGCGTCCCGAGGCTCGTCTGGGAGGAGGTCGGTCTCGCCGCGGAGACGCGCCGGAGCGGGCGCTCCGTCGAGGTCCTCCACGGGCCGCACTACTCGCTCCCTGCCTTCCCGGGACGCCCGTGCGTCGTGACGGTCCACGACCTCACGTTCGTGGACCACCCGGAGTGGCACGAGCGCTCGAAGGTCGCGTACTTCCGGCGTGCCCTGCGACTGGCAGCTCGACGGGCGCGCGTCGTCGTGTGCGTGAGCGAGCGGACCGCGGAGCGCTATCGGGAGCTGTTCGCCCCGCGAGTCCCCGTGCGGGTCATCCCGCACGGCGTCGACCACCACCGGTTCTCTCCCCTCGAGCCCCACCGGGGAGCCGACGCGGAGGTGCTCGACCGGCTCGGGGTGCGACCGCCGTACGTGCTGCACACGGGGACGATCCAGCCGAGGAAGGACCTCGTGAGCCTCGTCGCCGCGTTCGACGGGCTCGCGGAGCTCGACGGGGAGCTGTCGCTCGTTCTCGCGGGAGGGCGCGGGTGGGGGACCGAGCGCCTCGACGGCGCGATCTCCCGCTCGAGGTCGCGCGGGAGGATCCGCCTCCTCGGGCACGTCGCCGACTCCGACGTGCCCGCGCTCGTGAGGAGGGCGGCGGTCGTCGCCTACCCGTCGCTCGAGGAGGGGTTCGGGCTCCCGGCTCTCGAGGCGCTCGCGTGCGGGACCCCGCTCGTCACGACCGAGGGCACCGCGATGGCGGACGTCGCGGGCGGAGCGGCGGCTCTCGTGCCCCCGTCGGACCCGGGTGCGCTCGCCGCGGCGATCGACGGCGCCCGTCGGGGTGGGCGCGAGGTCGAGGATCGCAGGGGAGCGGGGCTCGCGGTCGCCTCGCGCTTCACCTGGGACGAGTGCGCGGCGCGCCACGTCGACGCGTACCGCGCCGCGGCCGGTCGGTAGTCTGCCGCCGTGCGCGCCTACCTGACCGGGGCATCGGGGTTCGTCGGACGGTGGCTTCGCGAGCACCTCGAGCGGTCGGGCGACTCGGTGGGGGCGCTCGGCGAGGGGGTGGACCTCCGTGACGCGACGGCCGTGCGCGAGGCGGTGCGCGCCGCGGAGCCGGACGTCGTCTACCACCTGGCGGCGCTCACCCACGTCGGGCAGTCCTGGGACAGGCCGGAGGAGACCGTCGAGGTCAACGTGCTCGGGACCCTCCACCTCCTCGAGGCGGCCCGCGGCGTGCAGCGGCCGCCGCGGGTCCTGCTCGTGAGCTCCGCCGAGGTGTACGGGAGCGGGGACGGCGCGGCGCTCGACGAGGACGCGTCGCTCGCGCCCGTCACCCCGTACGCGGCGAGCAAGATCGCTGCGGAGTTCCTCGGCGTTCAGGAGTTCCTCGGTCGCGGGCTTCCTGTCGTGCGGGCGCGGCCGTTCAACCACGTGGGCCCGGGGCAGGCGGACTCGTTCGCGGTCTCGGCCCTCGCGCGCCGCGTCGTCGCGGCGGAGCGCGCAGGCGGAGAGGTCCGGGTCGGGAACCTCGAGGCACGGCGTGACTTCACGGACGTGCGGGACGTCGTGCGCGCCTACCGGATGCTCGCCCTCTCGGGCGAGCCGGGCGAGGTCTACAACGTCTGCTCGGGCACCGCCGTGCGGATCGGGGAGATCCTCGAGCGTCTCGTCGGCCTCGCCCGGACGACCGTCACCCCCGTCGTGGACCCGTCGCTCGTCCGCCCGGTCGACGTCCCGGTGCTGCGTGGCGACGCGACCCGGCTACGTGAGAGGACGGGCTGGGTGCCGGCGGTCGGGCTCGACACGACGCTGTCCGACGTGCTCGACCACTGGCGTTCGATCGACGGCTGATCCCGGATGCCCCGACGCCCCGTCCGCGCGGCAGGCGGTCAGGGCCCCGGGGAGCGGAGCAGCGCGTCACGCGCCTCCGAGACGACCCGGGACGCGGCGGAGACGGCGGCGCGCACGGGCGGGAGACGCTCGACTGCCCGGCGCGCGACCTGCGCGCGCTGGACGCCGAGGATGGCGAACCCGACCGCCGCGTACGCGGCCTCGGCGAGCGCCTTCTCGAGGTCCTCTCGGCTCGCGTCCACGTCCGGGAGCATATACCTCCTGTTCACGACGGTGCGGGACGCGTGGTCCCGCCACGGCGCCCGTCGTCCGCGGCAAGCGGCGCGGGCACTCCCGAAGCCGGGCGAGTAGTGTCGACGCCTTGATGTCGGAGGACCAGGCACCACCGGTCGTCGCGATCGTCGTCGCGGCCGACCCCGGTCCGTGGCTCGAGGAGTGCCTTGCGGCGCTCGCCGGCCAGGACTACCCGGAGCTGTCGGTCCTCGTCGTCGACGCGGGCAGCGAGGAGCCGGTCGCCCCGCGGATCGCGTCGGTCGCGCCGGACGTGTTCCTCCGCCGGCTCCCCACGAACCCGGGGTTCGGGCCGAGCGCGAACGTCGTGCTCGAGGCGGTCACCGGGGCCGCGTACTACCTGTTCTGCCACGACGACGTCGTCGCGGACTCCGACGCGGTCCGCCGGATGGTCGAGGAGGCGTTCCGCTCGAACGCGGGGATCGTCGCGCCGAAGCTCGTCGGGTACGAGGAGCCCGACCGTCTCCTGCAGCTCGGTCTCGGGGTCGACCGGTTCGGGGCGCCCGTCCGACGCGTCGCCCGCCGGGAGTTCGACCAGGCACAGCACGACGAGGCGCGCGAGGTGTTCGGAGCCCCGGGGGGCTTCACGCTCGTGCGGGCCGACCTGTTCGAGGCCCTCCGCGGGTACGACCCGCACATCTCCATGTTCGGGGAGGACGTGGACCTCTCCTGGCGGGCGCGTGTGGCGGGCGCGCGCGTCCTCGTCGCCCCGTCCGCTCGGGTCCGTCACTGCGAGGCGACAGCGAGCCGTCAGCGGTCGCTTCCCCACGCGCGCGCCCTCCAGTGGCGCCACGAGCTGCGCGCGGTGCTGAAGAACTACGACCGCCCGCGTCGCGTCGTCGTCGTCGCGCAGCTCGCAGTGCTGAGCATGCTCGAGATCGCGTACTTCGGGGTGATCGGGAAGCGGTGGCGCGTCCACCAGGTGCTGGGCGCGTGGAGGTGGAACCTCGCCGCGGAGCGGGACCTCACGAGCGCGAGGGCAGAGGTCGCTCGGACCCGGAGGATCCCCGACCGGGTCGTGGCGAAGCTCTTCACGCGCCGCTCGCTTCGCGCGACGCGCTTCGTGGGCCGGATGGTCGAGGACCTCGCGATCCGATGGGGACGGCCGAGACCGGTGTCCGACGCGCCGCGCGACGCGCTCGCCACGGTCCGTGCGACCGGTGCCCGTGCGACCCACGCGCTTCGAAGGCGCGTCGCGCTCGTGCTCGCGGTGGCCGCCCTCATCCTTCTGTTCGGGTCCCGGTCCCTGCTCGTCGGCCACCTCCCGCTCGTGGGGCAGTTCCTCACGATCCCGAGCCCGTGGACGCTTCTCGGCCACTACCTCGGAGGGTGGACCGACGCGGGCCTCCAGGGTCCCGGGCCCGCCCCTCCCGCGTTCGTCGTGCTCGCGCTCTTCGGCATCGTGATGCTCGGGGCGACGGGGCTCGCTCTGAAGGTGCTCCTCGTCGGGGCCGTCGTGCTCGGCGCCGTCGGGATGTCCCGGCTGCTCGCGCCCTTCGGCTCGCCCGAGGCGCGGGTGGTGGGTGCCGTCGCGTACCTGTTCCTTCCCCTCGCGTGGAACGACCTCGGCCGTGCGGACCTGCAGGGGCTCGTGGCCTACGCGGCGGTCCCGTGGGTGCTCTCCCGGCTCGCCCGGGCGACCGGGGTCGAGCCGTTCGCAGGGCCCCCGCGAGGTGCCGCTCACGTAGCGTCGGGAC
>JAJZBW010000005.1 GCA_021798745.1 Actinomycetes bacterium | reverse complement strand
TTCCGATCTTATGGCTATGTGATTCGTCGGCCGCGCCCGGTGCCTCGCTCGCCCGGGGACGTCCGCGCGGCCGAGGGTCGCGCCGTCGGGGTCGCGCGCCGACGGCGCGACGAGCCACCGTCGGGCACGCTCCACGGGCGCCCCCGCGGGCACCGAGCCGAGGCTGCGGTCGTGGGCGAGGCGGGACTTGAACCCGCACATCCTTTCGGACACAGGAACCTGAATCCTGCGCGTCTGCCAATTCCGCCACTCGCCCGCGGAGGCCTCCACGCTAGCCCACGCCGACCTGGCGGCCGTTCCACCAGGTAGTGTGGGGAGGCCATGGGACTACAGCAGTTCGAGCAGCGCCTCGAGCGTCTGGTCGAGGGCGCGTTCGCGAAGGCGTTCCGGGGCGAGCTGCAGCCGGTCGAGCTGGGCCGGAGGCTCACGCGCGAGATGGACCTACGCCGCGCCGTGACCGTACGCGGGCTCGTCGCACCGAACACGTTCACCGTCCTGCTCGCGGAGGAGGACTACGAGCGCTTCGGGGGATTCGTGGAGATGCTGTCGCGCGAGCTCGCCGACGCGGCACGCGAGCACGCGCGGTCCGAGGGGTACGCGTTCCTCGGGCCCGTACGCGTGGAGATCGGGTGGAACGAGGACCTCTCCCGGTCGACGTTCCTCATCTCGAGCGACGTCGTCGAAGGGGAGGAGGCGCCCGCGGGGTGGGTGGTGCTCCCCGACGGCCGGCGCGTCGCCGTCGGCGAGGACGCGATCACGATCGGTCGGCTCCCCGAGTGCGGCATCCCGCTGGCGGACGCGAACGTCTCGCGGCGGCACGCAGAGATCCACCGGGTCGCCGCCGACGTCGTGATCACGGACCTCGGCTCCACGAACGGGACGCGCGTGAACGGAGCCCCGATCCGCGAGCAACGGCTGTCCGACGGTGACCTCGTGACGGTCGGCATCACTACGTTCCGATTCGAGACCGGCTAGCAGACGCCGGATCCCATGTCGCACGGCCTGCTCGAGATCCTCCGGTACTTCCTGCTCGCGCTCATCTGGCTCTTCTTCGTGTACGCGGCGCGCATCGTCCTCGTGGAAGTCCGCCGCTCCCGTACGGAGCGCGGTGCGACCGAGGGGGCTCCCGGCGGACCGCCGGGACAAGCGGCGGGAGCGAGCGGGCGGGCGCGGTCGGTTCCCGCGGCGCCCGAGCGCGGCGGCGCGCTGAGGCTGCGGATCGTCGAGCCCGAGGAGCGGCGCGGGACCGCGTTCGAGCTCGGCGGGGAGATAACCCTCGGGCGATCCCCGGGGTGCGCGGTGTCGCTCGAAGGGGACGCGTTCGCCTCCTCGGTGCACGCGCGGGTCTTCCGGCGCGACGGGGAGACGTGGCTCGAGGACCTCGGGTCCACGAACGGTACGTTCGTCAACGGCGAACGAGTCGCGACCCCCGTTCGGCTCCGGAGGGGCGACACGCTGAAGGTCGGCCACACGCTCCTCGAGGTGGGGCGATGAGCGCGACGCGGCCGACCGGCCGCCGCGCGCCGGCGGGAGCCGGTCCGACGCGGTGACCGCCTTCCGGGGGGCGACCGCGACCGACGCGGGTCGCGTCCGCAGCTCCAACCAGGACCTCGCGTTCGCGACCGAGGAGCTCCTCGCGGTCGCGGACGGAATGGGCGGGCACGTGGGAGGAGAGGTCGCCGCACGGATCGCGCTCGACACTCTCCGGCACGCGTTCGGCGAGAGCCGAGACGCGTCAGGCCTGATCGGGGCCACCAACGAGGCGAACCGGGCGGTGTTCGAGCTGAGCGAGCGGGATCCCCAGCTGCGAGGGATGGGCACGACGCTCACGGCCGCGGCGATCATCCGCCCGGGGCGGAAGCTCCGGCTGGTGGTCACGAACGTCGGCGACTCGCGCGCCTACCTCCTCAGCGGCACGTCCTTCTCGCAGCTCACCGAGGACCACAGCCTCGTCGAGGAGATGGTCCGTCACGGCGAGCTCACGGCCGCCGAGGCGGCGGTCCACCCGCACCGGCACGTTCTCACCCGGGCGCTCGGGATCGACAGGACCGTGTCGGTCGACTCCTGGGAGCTCGACCCCGTTCCCGGATCCCGGCTCCTCCTGTGCAGCGACGGGCTCACGAACGAGGTCACCGACCACGACATCGCGGCGGTGCTCACGACGGCCGCCGACCCGGAGCACGCCGCCTCGCAGCTCGTCGAGCTGGCCCTCGAGCACGGCGGGAGCGACAACGTGACCGTGGTCGTCGCGGACCTCGACGACACGCTCCCCGACCCGTCCGGCCCGCAGAGACGAGGTCGCGGAGTGGTCGGGGAGCGGCACTCCCCGGCGACATCCCTGCCCGGCGAGGCACGCGAGCGCACGGTCGCGCCGCGCCCCCGGCGAGACCGGGCGGAACGGGTCCTCTCGGTCCGGGTGGTCCTCTTCGTCCTCGCGTTCGTCGGCGTTCTCGGGGGCGCGGCGGGGTTCGTCGGCTGGTACGTGCGTGCCTCCTGGTTCGTCGGGGTCGACCGCGGGCACGTCGCGGTGTTCCGAGGACGTCCCGGCGGATTCCTCTGGTTCCATCCCGAGGTCGTCTCCGCGAGCCAGTACACGCTCGCCCAGGTGTTCCCCCCGAACGTGCCCGCCCTCGAGAGCGGGATGCTCGAGCCGTCGCTCACGGACGCGGAGAGGATCGTCGCAGCCCTCGGCAACGAGCACCACTCGCTCGCGCTCCCGTCGGTCGACACGTCGTCCGCGCTCGGCGTCGCCGGGACGACGACCTCGCTCCCTCCGGTCACGACCACGACGGCGGCGAAGCGCCGCTCCCCCACGACGACGACACAGGCGCCCACGACGACAACGACGACGAGCACCACGAACGCGCCGGCGCCGGGAACGGGCGCGACCCCGGGGGCGCCGACTCCGGTGAACGCGATACCGCCGCCCGCGACCACCTCCACGAACGCGACGGCCCCGAGCTCGACGGCGACGACCCCACCGACCTCCACGACCACGACGGCCCCGACCTCCACGACCGCGCCCCCGGCGCCCCCGGCGACCTGAGATGGACCGGCGAATACGCGTGCTCACGGTCCTGTTCCTCGCGTGCTTCACCGTGCTGTTCCTGCAGCTCAACAACCTCCAGGTGCGAGAGGCGAGCGCCCTCAAGCACTCCCCGTACGAGCCGTCGACGACGGTGTCCAGCTGGAACCTCCCACGCGGGGACATCGTCGCGTCGAACGGGGCGATCCTCGCGTACTCCACGCGGAACCCCGCCGGCGTCGGGTACGTGCGCCACTACGCGAACGGGCCGCTCTACGCGGACGTGACCGGGTACTACGACTGGGTCCAGCAGGCCGTGCAGTTCGGGATCGAGGACGAGTACAACTCGTACCTCGTCCAGCACGAGTCGAGCGCGCACAACCTCTCGGACCTGCTCACGCAGTCCAAGGGGACCGACACGGTCGAGGTGACGATCTCGCCCCACCTCCAGTCGGTCGCGCAGGCGGCGCTCGCCCCCTACTCCGACGGTGCGGTGGTCGCGATCGACCCCACGACCGGGGCGATCCTCGCGATGTACTCGAAGCCGAGCTACGACCCGAACAAGCTCTCGGGAGCGAACCCCGTCGCGATCAACAAGTACTACGCATCGCTCACCCCGAGCAGCGGCTCCTCCCCACTCGTGAACGGTGCGACGAGCACCCTCACGGCCCCCGGGTCGACGTTCAAGATCATCACGACCTCCGCGATCCTCGACCACGACCCTTCTCTCGCTACCGAGTACGTGAAGCCCACCGGAGCGCTCACGCTCCCCCAGTCGAACCTCAAGCTCCACAACTTCGCGGGGGAGATCTGCGGAGGTACCCTCGCGGAGAACCTCTGGGTGTCCTGCGACACGGCGTTCGGCCACTACGGGCTTTCTCTCGGCGGCTCCCGGCTCGCCCGCGAGGCGAACGCGTTCGGGATGAACAAGCGACCCCCGATCGACCTGCCCCCGGCCGAGGTGTCCGCCTCCCGCTTCCCGTCCGCGGGGAGCTTCGCGCAGAACCAGCCCGGTCTCGCCTACTCGGCGATCGGGCAGGAGAACGTCGCGGAGACCGTCCTCCAGGACGCGCTCATCGTGTCGGCGGTCGCGAACGGTGGGACGATCATGACCCCGCACCTCATGGCCCACATCTTCGACGACCAGGGGCGCGTGATCGCCACCTACAAGCCCCACCCCTGGCTGCACGCGACCTCCATCGCCACAGCGGACCAGGTGCGCCAGCTCATGCTCGGGGTTGCCATACGGGGCACCGCGGCGGGACTCTTCCCGGCCAGCCTCAACGTGGCGGCCAAGACGGGCACTGCGGAGGTGGGGAGCAACAACTGCTCCTCGAACTGGCTCGTCGCGACGGGCCCCGCCGGAGCGGGCCAGGTCCCGAAGGTCGCCGTCGCCGCGGTCGTCCCCTACCAGGCGAACCTCACGTGCGACGGGACGGGGGCGGCGATCGCCGGACCGGTCGTCGCGAAGGTCCTCGACGCCGCGGTCGGTTACGCGGGATGAGCGCCCGACGCGCTGCGACGGGCACCCGTCCGTCGACCACCCTCGCTCCGCATAGGCTCGACGCCGCATGACGACGCCTCCCGCCCCCGTCTACGGCGGCCGATACGAGCTGCGCAACCAGATCGCTCGGGGCGGGACAGCCCAGGTCTACCAGGCTCGCGACCTGCTCCTCGACCGTCCCGTCGCGCTGAAGGTGCTGTTCCCCGAGCTGTCGACCGACCATTCTTTCGTGGAGCGGTTCCGCCGCGAGGCACAAGCTGCGGCGAACCTCATGCACCCGAACATCGTGCAGGTGTTCGACTGGGGAGAGTCGGACCGCACGTACTTCATCGTGATGGAGTACATAGACGGAGAGCCGCTCTCCTCGATCATCCGGACCCAGGCGCCCCTCGCTCCGGCGCAGGCCGCGTCGATAGCGGCGGACATCGCGAAGGCGCTCTCCTACGCGCACCGTCACGGAGTCGTCCACCGGGACGTCAAGCCCGGCAACGTGCTCATCACCGCCGACGGGCAGGTGAAGGTGACGGACTTCGGCATCGCACGGGCGATCGGTGCGGACGAGCAGGTCACCCAGACCGGGCTCGTGATGGGGACCGCGACGTACTTCTCCCCCGAGCAGGCCCAGGGGCTCGCGGTCGACGCCCGGAGCGACGTGTACTCGCTCGGGGTCGTCTGCTACGAGATGCTCACGGGGCGCCCGCCGTTCAGCGGAGAGACACCCGTCGCGATCGCGTACCAGCACGTCCGGGAGAGCCCGCCCACCCCACGCGCCGTGAACCCGGAGATCCCGGCAGCGCTCGAGGTCATCGTCCTCGAGGCGATGGCGAAGCTCCCTGCCGAGAGGTACGCGAGCGCGGACGACATGAAGGCCGACCTCGACCGCTTCATCCAGGGGCAGACCGTCCTCGCGCGACCGCCCCGGATCGAGACCACGGGAGAGGTGACCCGGGTGCTCGGGGGGGTCCCCGCGCTCGCGGACGACCCCTCGGGCCCCGACACGTCGGTCGTCGGGGTCGTGGGACGAGATGCCCCGCGCCGGCCGAGGAGCACGACCCCCTGGTGGGTCAGCGCGGGCGTCCTGCTGCTCGTCGCGATCGGGCTCGTCGCCTACTTCGGGGGGCGCTCTCTCGGCTACTTCGGGGGCAAGACGACGGTGGCCGTCCCCGTTCTCGTCGGCAAGACCCGGTCGGTCGCCGAGGCGCTCGTGACCCAGCAGGGGCTCCACGTGTCGGAGTCCACCGTTCAGACGAAGGCCTCCGAGCTGTCCCGGGTGGGACGGGTGAAGAGCCAGAGCCCGCGTGCCTCGACGCGGGTCCGCTCGGGCTCGACCGTGAAGATCGTCGTGTGGTCCACGCCTCCGTCCGCTCCCGTTCCCGACGTCACCGGGACCGCCCAGCAGGGCGCGATCTCCGCCCTTCGCGCCGCGGGGTTCGTGACCCAGGTCCGTTACGTCCTCGCGCGGAGCGCGAGCGAGAAGCAGGGGTACGTCGTCCGGCAGCAGCCCAGCTCGAGCGCATCCAGACCACGCGGCTCGTCCGTGACGATCTACGTCACGGCCGGGAGCAGGCTCGTGTCCGTGCCGACCGTCGTCGGCGACACCGTGAACGCTGCGACGATCAAGCTCGTCACGGCCCACTTCGTCGTGAGCCAGAACACCACGAGCGAGCTCTCCTCGAGCGTGCCCGTCGGCGACGTCGTGGCGACGAGCCCCGCAGCGGGGGCGAAGGTCCCCCCGGGGTCCACGATCTCCCTCGTGGTCTCCCGCGGGTCCGTCCCGGTTCCGGACGTCGCGGGTGACACGCTCTCGGCCGCGGAGCAGACGCTCTCACAGGCCGGGCTCACGTATCGTCCGGCGATCCAGAACAACGTCGCTCCCGACCAGATCGGCTTCGTCGTCGGGACGAGCCCGGTCGCGGGAACCCCCGTCGCCGCCGGCCGCCAGGTCGTCGTGTTCGTCGGGGCGATGAACGGCTCGACGACCACGACGACGACGTCGACCACGACGACGACGACCACGTTCCCGGGGGTCCCGACGACCACGACGTTCCCGGGGACCCCGCCGACCACGACGTTCCCGGGGACCCCGACGACCACGACTCTCCCGGTGCCGCCGACATCGCTCCCCTGACCGTCGGGGCGCCACCGGGCCACGCGTGTCGGGACGCGCCTCCGGGTCAGGCGGAGGGACCGAGCGCCATCCGGACGAAGTTCTCGACGAGATGGTGCCCGTCACGAGTGAGTATCGACTCCGGGTGGAACTGGACCCCCTCCACGGGGAGCTCCCGGTGGCGGAGCCCCATCACCACTCCGTCCTTGGTGGTGGCCGTGACCTCCAGGCAGGCTGGCACGGTCGCGGGGTCGACCACGAGCGAGTGGTAGCGGGTCGCCTCGAACGGGTCGGGGAGACCCGCAAGCACCCCCGCTCCGCCGTGGCTCACGTACGAGGTCTTCCCGTGCATGAGCACCGGAGCGCGCACGATCGTCGCTCCGTAGACCTCCCCGATGCACTGGTGACCGAGGCAGACCCCGAGCACGGGCACGCGCGAGGTGCCGAACGAGGCGATCGCCTCCGAGGAGACCCCTGCGTCCCGGGGCACCCCGGGACCGGGCGACACGAGCAACCCGTCCGGCTCGAGCGACCGTAGCCCGGCGAGGTCGAGCTCGTCGTTGCGCACGACGACCGGCTCGGCCCCGAGCTCGCCGAGGTACTGGTAGAGGTTGTAGACGAAGCTGTCGTAGTTGTCGACGACGACGATCCTCGCTGCCATCCCGACAGGGTACCGAACGGAGCCCACTATCCTCGTGGCCCATGGCACGAGCGTCGAAGCCGACAGGGCGCACGTCCCGACCCGGAGCCTCCTCGTCCCGGGGCGGGACACGCGCGGATGCGTCCGGGAGGAGGAGGCTCTCGCCGAAGCGCTCCGCACCCCCGGCGAAGCGCCCGGCGCGGCGCCCGAGCGGACGGTACACGGCGCCGATCCCCCGAAAGGTTCGACGGAGCCCCCGCTGGTACCCGTGGGTGCTCTTGAGCCTCCTCGTCCTCGGTGCGATCGCGATCATCCTCAACTACATCGACGTCCTACCCGCCAGCCCCACGAGCTGGTACGTCGTCGGAGGAATGGTCGCGATCCTCACCGCGGCCGTGATGGCGACCCGCTACCGCTGAGACCCGGCCCCAGAGCGTCCCGGCCACGCAACACCGGGGCGCTGCGAGTGGCGTCCTCCCGCGCCGTGCGCGGGAGGACGCGACGCGTGCTACCCGTCGTGTCACGATGTTACTGCAGGGTGAACCCGAGCCGACCGGGACCGCACCAGAGGCGCGCGTCCGGTCGACTCGGTGAGCTGCGCGTACCACAGTCGTGTAAGTACCCCCAGGGTTGTCCACAGGCTGGGGACGACACGCGGGCGGGGGCGGGCGGGGCTCCCGGGGGTCACGGGGCGGCCGAGGAGCCCTCGAGAGCACCGGCGATCGTGGAGCGACGCGCCGCGTCGAGCGCCGGGAGCGACAGGTCGAGCAGCCCGTCGACGGCGAGCCTCTCTCCTCCCACGGACCCGACGAGGGTCGCCTCGATCCCTGCCGCAGCGGCAGCCTCGAGCAGCTCGTCGGGTCGCTCCGTCGCGACGAGGACCCGTGAGGGCGACTCGGAGAAGAGCTCGACGTGGGTGCCGACCCCCCACACCTCGCATCCGACCCCCGACTCGAGGGCGAGCTCGGCGAGCGCGACCGCGAGCCCCCCGTCGGAGACGTCGTGGATCCCGGACACGACCCCGGGGGGATTCGGACCCGCCTCGGATGCGACGAGGGATGCGACTAGGTCGACGAGGCGGGCGTGAGCGGCGAGGTCGAGCGGAGGGAGCTCCCCGTCCCGGTGCCCGCGCAGGGTCCGGGCCCAGCGCGATCCGCCGAGGGAGGCGACCGTGCGGCCGACGAGCACGACGGACTCGCCCGAGCGCCAGGAGATGGCGGGAGGGCGGCGCTCCAGGTTGTCGAGGAGCCCGACGACGACCACGACAGGTGTCGGGTCGATGTCGCCCGCGTCGGAGGAGTTGTAGAGCGAGACGTTCCCTCCGACGACCGGGATCCCGAGCGACTCGCAGGCCTCGCTCATCCCGTCGACGGACTCGGAAAGCTCCCACATCACCTCGGGGTGCTCGGGGTTGCCGAAGTTGAGGCAGTTCACGAGCGCGATGGGGCGCGCACCGGCGCACGCCACGTTGAGAGCGGACTCCGCGACAGTCGCCGCAGTCCCGCCGCGAGGGTCGACCCGGCACCACCCGGGATTGGCGTCCGCGCTCACGGCGAGCGCCTTTCCGGTCCACTCGATCCCCGGGGACGAGCAGCGGAGGAGCGCCGCGTCCGACTCGCCCGGTCCGAGGATGGTGTTCAAGAACAGCTGGTGGTCGTACTGGCGGTAGATCCAGGACGGGTCCACGAGGAGCGCGAGCAGGTCCTGCCCGCAGTCGCCGGGGGGGGCGAGCGCCGCGGGGTCGCGCATCCGGCGCTCGGCGAGGTCCCGGGGAGCCGCGATCGGCCGTCGGTACCGGGGTGCGTCGTCGGCGAGCGACTTCGCGGGGACCTCCGCGAGCAGCTCCCCTCCCTCCCCGTCGCGTACGCGGAGCCGTCCGACACCGTCCTCGTCGCACGGCGCGACGCGCCCGACGACGGTCGCGCGGACCTCCCACCTCCTGCACAGCTCGACGACCCGCTCGAGGGAGGAGGGCTCGACGATGGCGAGCATCCTCTCCTGGCTCTCGCTCGTCATGACCTCGACGGGGGACATCCCCGGCTCCCGACGCGGCACGGCGGTGACGTCCACCTCCATGCTCGTCCCCCCCCGTGCGGCCGTCTCGCTGGTCGCGCACGCGAGCCCCGCTCCGCCGAGGTCCTGGATCCCGACCACGAGGTGCTCGTCGAGCAGCTCGAGGCAGGCCTCGATGAGCCGCTTCTCCTCGTAGGGGTCCCCTACCTGCACGCTCGGCCGCTTTGCTGCGTCGGCGCCGGCGACCGAGGCGTCGAACGCGGCGGAGGCGAGCACGCTCACCCCTCCGATCCCGTCCCTTCCCGTCCGGGAGCCGAGGAGCACCGCGAGGTTCCCGACACCGGTCGCGCGTCCGAGCACGAGGTGGTCCGAGCGCATGAGCCCGAGGCAGAACACGTTCACGAGCGGGTTCCCGCGGTAGGTGTCGTCGAGGGTGATCTGCCCTCCGACCGTCGGTACCCCGACGGAGTTCCCGTACCCGGAGATTCCACGAACGACCCCGTCGAGGATGTACCTGCTGCGAGCGTCGGAGAGCGACCCAATGAACAGGGGATCCACGAGCGCAATCGGGCGCGCGCCCATGGTGAAGATGTCGCGGAGGATGCCCCCGACGCCGGTCGCGGCCCCCTGGTACGGCTCGATCGCGGACGGGTGGTTGTGGCTCTCGACCCGGACGGCGACCGCGATCCCGTCGCCGACGTCGACGACTCCCGCGTTCTCGCCGGGTCCGACGATCACACGTGGGCCCGAGGTGGGGAGCCGGACGAGGTGCACCCGCGACGACTTGTACGAGCAGTGCTCGCTCCACATGACCGAGTACATCGCGAGCTCGACGTCGGTCGGACGACGTCCGAGGACCTCGACTATCTGGTCGTGCTCGTCGTCCGTGAGGCCGAGCGCGCGGTGCGACCCTTCAGGTGCAATTCTTCGTGACGTCACTCTCATATCCCCTGGGATCTATCGAAAGTACAGGAGTGCTCGGGCGGTAGATGCATACGGCTTTACAACGCGAGGCCATTTGCGTCATAGTTGGTCCATGGCTGCACCTCGGAAGCGCACAGGGATGACGACGGAGCACAAGGCAGCGCTCGCGTCGGGACGCGCCCAGGGACTCGCCGTCCGGCGGTACCTCGAGGCCCTCGAACGGAACAGGCCGAGACGCGGGCGCCGGCCGTCCTCGGACTCGCTCAGGAAGCAGCTCTCGGAGATCGAGGAGAAGCTGCAGGACGCGGACCCACTGAAGCGCCTCCACCTCGTCCAGCAGCGCAAGATCGTCGAGGCCCGCCTCGCGAGCGGCGAGGGCGGGGAGGACATCACCGAGCTCGAGGACGGTTTCGTCGAGGCCGCGGCCGAGTACGGATCGCGCAAGGGGATCGACTACTCCACGTGGCGCGAGATCGGCGTCCCCGTCGACGTGCTCCGGCGCGCGGGGATCCAAAAGGGAGCGTCCTCCTAGATCGAGACGACAGCGCGTCGCGGGCGTCCCCGCGACGCGCTGTGGAGCAGCGACTCGAGGAGCACGACCCCGTCGTCCGATCCGAGTATCCCGGCGCTCGCCCGCTCGGGGTGTGGCATGAGCCCGACCACGTTCCCCTCGCGGCTCGCGACCCCCGCGACGCGTCCGACCGAACCGTTCGGGTCGCCGTCGTAGCGGAGGACGACCTGTCCCGACGACTCGAGCCGGGCGAGCGTGTCCGGATCGCACGTGAAGCTCCCCTCCCCGTGGTTGATCGGGAGAGAGAGCCTCGTCCCGGGGGAGACCCCCGCGGTGAGGACGGAGTGGGACGAGACGACCGTGCACGTCACGGTCTCGCACACGAACCGTAGCCCGCTGTTGCGTCGGAGCGCCCCGGGGAGCAGACCTGCCTCCGTGAGGACCTGGAACCCGTTGCATATCCCCACGACGGGGCCTCCGTCCGCCGCGAACCGTGCGACCGCGGACATGACCGGCGAGAAGCGTGCGATCGCACCAGGCCGCAGGTAGTCCCCGTGCGCGAACCCTCCGGGAAGGACGACCGCGTCGGCGCTCCCGAGGGAGTCGTCCCCGTGCCACACGAGCCGCGCGTCCCCGCCGAGCTCGCGGAGCGCGCGCACCACGTCGTGCTCGCAGTTGGACCCCGGGAACACGACGACCGCGACCGTGCTCATCCCCGGCCCTCCTCGTGCAAGGAGAGCGCGCCTGAGCGTGGGGAGAGCGTCACGACCGCCGTCTCGATCACCGGGTTGGCGAGGAGACGGGCGCACATCTCCTCGGCGGTCGCCCGAGCGCTCCGCTCGTCGGGCGCGTCGAGAGCGAACCGGACGACCTTGCCCACGTGCACGGAGTCGACCCCGGTGAACCCGAGAGCGGGGAGCGCCCTCTCGATGGTCTGGCCCTCGGGGTCGGCGATCCCCTCGAGGCCGCTCACCTCGACGTGCACGTCGAACCTCACGACCCGGACCCGCCGCTCGGGCCGACCTGTCGGTCGACCCCCCACCAGTCCGCGAAGGACCGCCCGGAGAGCATCTCGTACGCCGCCACGTACCTGCTCCGGGTCGCGCGGACGACCTCGGCGGGGATCGGAGGAGGGTCGGACTCCTTGTCCCAGCCGGTCGACTCCGCCCAGTCGCGGACGGGCTGCTTGTCGAACGACGGGGGGGTCGACCCGGGGGCCCACCGATCCGCCGGCCAGAACCGGGAGGAGTCCGGGGTGAGGATCTCGTCGCAGACCGTGAGCTCCCCGTCCACCATCCCGAGCTCGAACTTCGTGTCCGCGATCACGATCCCCCGGGAGAGCGCCCGCGACGCGCCGCGCTCGTACGCGGCGAGCGAGAGCTCCCGGGCGCGCTCCGCGAGCGACTCCCCGACGAGGTCGGATGCCTCCTCGAACGAGATGTTCACGTCGTGCCCCTCGACCGCCTTGGTCGAGGGGGTGAACACGGGATCGGGGAGCCGGGAGGACTCCTCGAGACCCTCCGGGAGCCGGCTCCCGTGCATGGTCCCCGAGCTCCGGTACTCCTTCCACGCAGACCCTGTGAGGTAGCCGCGGACGATGCACTCGATCGGGAGCATCTCCGCTCGGCGAACGAGCATCGCACGCCCCTCGTGGTCGGGGATCTCCGACGCGACCGACGGCATCCCGGCCGGGTCCGTCGTCACGAGGTGCGTCGGGGCGACGTCGGAGAGCTCCTCGGTCCAGAACTCCGTCATCGCGGTGAGGACCCGTCCCTTGTCGGGGACCGTCTCCGCGAACACCCGGTCGAACGCCGAGATGCGGTCCGACGCGACCATGAGGAGCAGCCCGCCCCCCACGTCGTACACGTCCCGGACCTTCCCGGAGTACGTGGGGGCGAGTGTCACGGTCCTACCTCCTCGAGTGCGTCGGTTGCTCGGTGTGCATGTCGAAGTGCCCGTTCGAGGTCGAACGCCTCGTCGAGGACGGCGCCCACACGGCTGGACCCGAGGGACTCGGAGAGTCGCGGGTCGGACTCGAGCACGTCTCGGAAGGGGCGGCGCTGCTCGTAGGAGGCGCGGGCGTCGGACTGGACTATCCGGTACGCCTCGTCACGGGTGCAACCGGAGGAGACGAGCGCGAGGAGCACGGGCTGGGAGAACACCAGACCGAGAGACCCCTCGAGGAGGTTCTCTCGCATGGTCCGCTCGTGGACGACGAGCCCGTCCACGAGCCGGGCCGCGCGGCGGAGGCAGTAGTAGGCGAGGAGGCTCGCGTCCGGGAGCACGATCCGCTCGACCGAGCTGTGGGAGATGTCCCGCTCGTGCCACAGCGCGACGTCCTCGAGCCCGGACACGAGGTATCCGCGAAGCACGCGGGCCATCCCGACGAGCCGCTCCCCCGTGATCGGGTTCCTCTTGTGCGGCATCGCGGAGGACCCCTTCTGCCCCTCCCCGAACGCCTCCTCGACCTCGGCGACCTCGCTCCGTTGCAGGTGACGGAGCTCCGTAGCGAGCGACTCGACTGTCGTGCCCACCGCGGCGCACGCGTACAGGTACTCCGCGTGCCTGTCCCGTGCGATCACCTGGGTCGCCGGTACGGGGGTGAGACCGAGCGCCTCGCACACGCTCGCCTCCACGGCGGGGTCGACGTTCGAGTACGTGCCGACCGCCCCGGAGAGCTTCCCGACCGCGACCGCCTCTCGCGCCCGGCGGATCCGATCGCGGTCGCGCTCTGCCTGGAGGCAGTACAGGGCGAGCTTCGCCCCGAAGGTCGTGGGCTCCGCGTGCATCCCGTGGGTCCTCCCGAGCATCGGGGTGCGCTCGTGCTCGAGGGCGCGTCGCTTCAGGGTCGCGACGAGCTCCCCGGAGGCCTCGAGGAGGAGGTCGGCCGCGGCGACGAGCGTCGCGCTGAGCGCGGTGTCGACGACGTCGGACGAGGTGAGCCCGTGGTGGACCCAGGATCCCTCGGGAGCCCCGATCGCAGCCTGGACGACGTCCACGAAAGCGGCGACGTCGTGGTCCGTCACCGCCTCGCGCGCCGCCACAGCGGCGACGAGCTCCGCGTCGGCCCGCGGGGCGCGCGCTCGGATCGCGGACGCGTGCTCCGGAGGGACCACCCCGAGCTTCGCCCATGCCTCGCTCGCGAGCACCTCGACCTCGATCCAGCGCGCGAGGCGGGCCTCGTCGGAGAACAGGCGCGCCATCTCGGGGAGCGAGTACCGGGGGATCACCGAGCCCCCTCCTTCGCGCCGGGCCACTCCCCGGACGGTGCGGTCGAGGCGATGTCCGTGCGCAGCTGCATCCCTTCGAACCCCACTCGCCGAACCGCTTCGTAGGCGCGAGAGCGCGCCTCTCCCACGTCAGCACCGACCCCCGTGACCGCGAGCACCCGTCCTCCTGCGACCCGGAGCACCCCGTCCTCCCCCCGGGTCGTCCCGGCGTGGTAGACGGTCACCCCCTCGACCTCTCCGGCCGACCCGAGCCCGGACACCGCGCCGCCGAGCACCGGAGCGGCGGGGTAGCCCGGAGCGGCGAGGACGACGCACGCGGCAGCCCCGGCGACCGGGACGTCGCCGCTCCCGACGCGCCCGTCCGCGGCCGAGAGGAAGAGCTCCGCGAGGTCGACGGTGCACCGGGGGAGCACGACCTCGGCCTCCGGGTCACCGAAGCGGACGTTGTACTCGATGAGCTTCGGCCCGTCCTCGGTGAGCATGAGACCCGCGTACAGGACCCCCCTGTAGTCGACCCCGCGTCGGCGGAGCTCGGCGACCGTGGGCTCGAGGATCTCGTCGACGACCCGTCCGAGGACCTCGTCGGACGCCCCGGGCACAGGGGAGAACGCACCCATCCCACCGGTGTTCGGCCCGAGGTCGCCGTCGGCGAGCCGCTTGTGGTCCTGCGCGGGCGGGAGGAGGACGAACCTCTCCCCGTCGCACAGGGCAAGGACGGAGAGCTCGACTCCCGCGAGGCACTCCTCCACGACGACACGCCTCCCCGCCTCCCCGAAGGACGCCCCCGAGAGCTTCGCCTCGACGTCCGCGACCGCCTCGGAGAGCTCGTCGGTCACGAGCACTCCCTTTCCCGCAGCGAGGCCGTCCGTCTTCACCACGTAGGGACCCGGGAGCGAGCGGAGGAAGGAGACCGCATCGTCCGCGCGCCCGAAGCTCGCCCACGCCGCCGTCGGTACCCCCGCGGCGGTCGCGAGCTCCTTCATGAACGCCTTCGACCCCTCGAGGCGCGCCCCGTCCCGGCCAGGACCGAGCACGCGCCGGCCGCGCGACCGGAGCTCGTCCGCGAGACCGGCCACGAGCGGTGCCTCCGGACCGACGACGACGAGGTCCGCCCCGACCTCGACGGGAGGGGCGCCGGTCACGTCGACCCCGTCGCTCTCCGCGATTCCCGGGTTGCCGGGGGTCACGACGACGGACGCGCTCCTCGCGAGCGCGACGGCGAGAGCGTGCTCGCGCGCCCCCGAGCCGACGACGCACACCCTCACGGAGCGACGCACGCCGGCAGGGGCGCGAGGAGGAGACGGGGAGCGACCTCGGGCGGGCTCACGCGGCGAATCGTACGAACTGCTCGCGGCCGGGCCCCACCCCGACGAGCCGGACGGGAGCACCCGCGTGCTCGGCGATGCACTCGACGTAGTCGCGGGCCTCGCGCGGCAGGTCCGAGACCGCCGTCGCCGAGGAGAGGTCCCCGCCCCACCCGGGGAGCTCCTCGTACACCGGTGTGACCCGGTGCAGGACAGACTGGTGGTAGGGCATCCGGGTGATCCGCTCCCCGTCCGACTCGTACGCGACGCACACCTTCACGCTGTCGAGCGCAGAGAGGACGTCGAGCTTCGTGAGGGCGATCTCCGACACGGTGTTCACCCGGACCGCGTGGCGGAGCATCACGAGGTCGAGCCATCCCGGACGGCGCCTTCGTCCGGTGTTCGTCCCGTACTCGTGCCCCCGCTCGACGAGCAGGTCGGCCGCCTCTCCTCCGAGCTCGGTCGGGAAGGGTCCCGACCCGACGCGCGTCACGTACGCCTTCGCTATCCCCACCACACGGTCTATGTCGCGGGGCCCGACCCCGGACCCGACGCACGCGCCTCCCGCTGTCGGGTTCGAGGAGGTCACGTACGGGTACGTCCCGTGGTCGAGGTCGAGGAACGTTGCCTGGGCTCCCTCGAGCATCACGGACTCCCCCGCGTCGAGCGCCTCGTGCACGAGCCCGACGGTGTCCCCGATCATGGGCGCGACCCGAGGTGCGAGGTCGTCGAGGTAGAGGCGAGCGATCTCCTCCTCGTCGAGGGCGAGCCGGTTGAACACCTTCGCGAGCACGGCGTTCTTCTCGCGGAGCACGACCTCGAGCTTCTGCCGGAAGATCTTCGGGTCGAGGAGGTCCTGGACGCGGAGCCCGACGCGTGCGGCCTTGTCGGCGTACGCAGGTCCGATCCCCCTCTTCGTCGTCCCGAGCTTGTTCCTCCCGAGCGAGCGCTCGGTCGCCCGGTCGATCTCGTAGTGGTAGGGCATGATCAGGTGGGCGTTGCCCGAGACGACGAGCCGGCTCGTGTCCACGCCGCGGGCCTCGAGCGCGTCGCACTCCGCGACGAGGACCGCCGGGTCCACGACCACCCCGTTCCCGATCACGGGAGTCGTGTGCGGGTAGAGCACCCCGCTCGGGACGAGCTGGAGGGCGAAGCTCTCGCCCCCGACGACGATCGTGTGGCCCGCGTTGTGGCCGCCCTGGTAGCGGACCACGAGCCGCATGTCCTTCGCGAGAAGGTCGGTGAGCTTCCCCTTGCCTTCGTCACCCCACTGGGTTCCGACCACGACGGTCGCGGGCACCAGTACTCCCCTTCCGCTCGACCGCGTGAAGTGTAGCCGGGACCCGTCGGTCCCTCCCCGTGGGGGAGCGCGCCCGAGTGGTCCGGCGGGGCTCCTCGCGGCGCGACGCAGGTCGCGTGCGGGAGTCAGCCGAGGTGCAGACCGCCGTCCTTCGCGGTGACCGTGACGGTCGCTCCGTCGAGGTAGCGCCCCTCGAGGAGCGCGAGGGCGAGCGGGTCCCCGATCTCGCGCTGGATGACACGGCGCAGGGGTCGCGCGCCGAACGCGGGGTCGTACCCGAGGTCCGCGAGGAGGTCGCGTGCGTCCGGAGACACCTCGAGGGCGATCCTCCTCGCGGCGAGCCTGCCGCGTAGCGACTCGAGCTGGATGTCGACGATCGCGGCGAGGTCGGAGCGCTCGAGGGGTCGGAACCGGACGATCTCGTCGATCCGGTTCACGAACTCCGGCTTGAAGAACTCGAGCGGGTCCCCCCTCAGGTTCGACGTCATGACGAGTGCCACGTTCGTGAAGTCCACGGTCCGCCCCTGGCCGTCGGTGAGCCGTCCGTCGTCCAGCACCTGGAGAAGGACGTTGAACACGTCCGGGTGCGCCTTCTCGATCTCGTCGAGCAGGACGACCGAGTAGGGCCGCCGACGGACGGCCTCGGTGAGCTGTCCCCCCTCCTCGTACCCGACGTATCCTGGAGGTGCGCCGACGAGCCGTGCGACGGTGTGCTTCTCCTGGTACTCGCCCATGTCGACGCGGACCATCGCTCGCTCGTCGTCGAACAGGAACGCCGCCAGCGAGCGGGCGAGCTCCGTCTTGCCGACTCCGGTCGGTCCGAGGAAGAGGAACGACCCGATCGGACGGTGCGGGTCCGAGAGCCCGGCCCGGCTCCGACGGATCGCGTTCGCGACGACGCGGACCGCCTCGTCCTGCCCGACGACCCGCTCGTGGAGCACCTCCTCCATGCGGACGAGCTTCTCGACCTCTCCCTCCATGAGCCGGGAGACCGGGACCCCGGTCCAGCGCGCGACGACCTCCGCCACGTCCTCCGCGTCGACCTCCTCCTTCAGCATCCTCTCCCTGGCCTGCAGGTCTGCGAGAGCGCTCGTCGCCTCCGCTATCTCCCGCTCGACGCCGGGAACCTCGCCGTACCGGATCTCCGCTGCCGCACCGAGGTTCCCGTCGCGCTCGAACCGCTCCGCGTCGCCGCGACGGGACTCGAGCGTCCCCTTGAGCTCTCGGATGCGGGTGATCGCGTCGCGCTCCGACTGCCAGTGCGCGGTCATCGCGCTCTGGCTCTCCCGCAGGTTCGCGAGCTCCTCGTCGATGCGGGCGAGCCTCTCCGACGACGCCGCGTCCGTCTCCTTCGCGAGCGCGACCCTCTCGATCTCGAGCTGCCGGATCCGTCGCGTCACGACGTCGATCTCGGTGGGCATCGAGTCGATCTCGATCCGGAGCCGGCTCGCCGCCTCGTCCACCAGGTCGATGGCCTTGTCCGGGAGGAACCTGCCCGTGACGTACCGGTCCGAGAGGGTCGCCGCCGCGACGAGTGCGGCGTCCTGGATCCGCACCCCGTGGTGGACCTCGTAGCGCTCCTTCAGGCCCCGGAGGATCGCGACGGTGTCCTCGACGCTCGGGGGACCGACGTACACGGGCTGGAACCTCCGCTCGAGGGCCGCGTCCTTCTCGACGTGCTTCCTGTACTCGTCGAGCGTCGTCGCCCCGATGAGGCGGAGCTCGCCGCGGGCGAGCATGGGCTTGATGATGTTCCCGGCGTCCATCGCGCCCTCTGCGGCGCCCGCTCCGACGATCGTGTGGAGCTCGTCTATGAACGTGACCACCTCCCCCTCGGAGTCGGTGATCTCGCGGAGCACCGCACGGAGCCGCTCCTCGAACTCCCCCCGGTACTTCGCCCCGGCCACCATCGCGGAGAGGTCGAGCGCGACCACCCTCTTCGAGCGGAGCCCTTCGGGAACGTCCCCCTCGACGATCCTGTTCGCAAGCCCCTCCACGATCGCCGTCTTCCCGACCCCGGGCTCCCCGATCAGGACCGGGTTGTTCTTCGTCCGGCGCGACAGGACCTGGATGACCCGTCGGATCTCCTCGTCCCGACCGATCACGGGGTCGAGCTTGCCCGCGCGGGCGAGCTCGGTGAGGTCCCGCCCGTACTTCTCGAGCGCCTGGTACGCGCCCTCGGGGTCCGGGGACGTCACGCGATGGCTCCCTCGGATGTCGCGCACCGCCTGGAGGGCACGGTCCCTGTCGACTCCGAGCTCCTCTGCGAGGACGACGATCAGGTGCTCGACCGAGAGGTACTCGTCCCCCATCTCCTTTTGGAGCTCCACCCCCCTGTCGAGAGCAGCCGCGAGGCTCCTCCCGACACGGGGGGCCTCACCTCCGTACGCGTGCGGGAGCCTCGCGACCGCCTCCTGGAGGCGGTTGCGCGTCGCGAGGAGGTTCGCCCCCATCCGGTCGAGGATCGGGGCCGCCACTCCCCCTTCCTGACCGAGAGCGGCGAGGAGGAAGTGCGACGGGGTGACCTCCGCGTTCCTCGCCTCCTCCGCGGCCCGCGACGCCTCCTGGAGGGCCTCCTGGGTCTTGCGCGTCCACCGGTTCGGGTCGAGTGCCATGTGAGCTCGGTGCTCCTCTTCGGTTCGGTCTTTCCTGCCGTTCAGCCCCGCCAGCGTGCGGGCAGCCGCTCCGAGCGGACCGGGACGAGGTCGCGCCGGTAGTGCCGGTGCGTACGCTCGACCGCGTCGATCGCCTCGGCGCGCACGCGCTCGAGCTCGGCTCGCGTCGAGGCGAGGTCCGCCTCGAGCGCGAGGAGGCGTCGAACGCCTTCGAGGTTGACTCCCACGCTCGTGAGCTCCTGTATCCGTCGCATCCGGGCGATGTCCGCGTCGGAGTACCTCCGGCTCCCCCCACCGGTTCTCGCCGGGTCGAGGAGCCCCTTGCGCTCGTAGATCCGGAGCGTCTGGGGGTGCACGCCCGCGAGCTCGGCCGCGACGGAGATCACGTAGACCGCGCGGACCGGGGACGGCGCCTCGCCGGCTCGCGTCATCGTGGTCACACCCCGAGATGGGTCCGAGGCGAGCCGTGGGTCGCACGCGCGAGTGCCTCGACAGCGCTCCTCTGCGCGTCCGTCAGCTCGCTCGGGACCACGAGCTCGAGCGTCACGAGGAGGTCGCCCTTCTGCCCTCCGTGGTGGAGCCCCCTGCCGCGGACACGGAGCGTCTTTCCGGACTTGCTCCCCGCGGGGACCTTGAGGCTCACGGGGGACTCGAGAGAGGGAACCGTGATCGTCGCCCCGAGCGCCGCCTCGGGGAACGTGACCGGGACGGTGAGCGTGAGGTCGCGGCCCCGGCGCCCGAACACGGGGTGGGGCTCGACGCGGACCGTCACGAACAGGTCACCCGCAGGTCCCCCTCCGGACCCCGGCTCTCCCCGTCCCTTCACGCGGATCTTCTGACCGTCGTCGACCGCGGGAGGGATCCGGACCTTCACCTGCCGCTCGCGCCGCTGCACGCCGGTCCCGAAGCACGTCGGGCACGGGTCCGTGATCTTCGTCCCCCTCCCGTGGCACTCGGGGCACGGGGACGACAGCGAGAAGAGACCCTGGTTGTCGTTGAGGACCCCGCGCCCCCCGCACCGGGGGCAGCTCACCGGCGTCGTCCCGGGCGTGGACCCGGTCCCCGCGCACGTCGCGCACGGAGCGTTCGTACGTACGTGCACCGACGTCACGACGCCCTCCACGGCCTCCTCGAAGGAGAGGTGAAGCTCCGCCTCGAGGTCTCCCCCCCGCTGGGGAACGGACCCCGGCGCGCCGCGGCGGCGTCCCTGCGGGTTGCGGAACAGGCCCCCGAACAGGTCCGAGAGGTCGTCCACCTTGAAGTTGAAGCCTCCGGGCTGCCCGAACCCGGCTCCCTGCGCGCCGAGACGGCGGACCTCGTCGTACTCCTTGCGCTTCTGGGAGTCGCCTAGGACGTCGTAGGCGGCGCTTATCTCCTTGAACCGCTCCTCGGAGCCGGGGTTCGCGTCCGGGTGGTACTGCTTCGCGAGCTTGCGGTAGGCGCGCGTGACCGTCTTGTCGTCCGCGTCCTGCGAGACTCCGAGCACCTTGTAGTAGTCCGTCTCGAACCACTCACGCTGGGCTGCCACTCACGCGCTCCTCACTGCGCCGCCGGGCCCCGGCGGGCGCCCCCGGGCGGTCAGGCCCTGACCTTCACCATCGCGGGGCGGAGCACCCGCCCCTTCAGCCGGTAGCCCGTCCGGAGGGTCTCGACCACGGCCGGGCCCGGGGGCTCCCCGGGGAGCTCGGCTCCCTCCTCCGCCGGTACGTGGGCGACCGCGTCGTGCACGGTCGGGTCGAACGCGACTCCCGTCGAGTCGATCCTCTCGAGCCCCTCCTTCGCGAGCACGTCACGGAAGAGGCTCCCGATCTGCGCGAACGCGAGCTCGACGTCAGTCGGGGGCTCGTCCCTGCGACCCGCGTGGGCAAGAGCGAGGTCGAGAGCGTCGAGGGCCGGGAGGAGGCGCTCGATCAGGGACTCGGCCGCGCGCTCGAACGCCTCGGACTGCTGACGCGCCGTGCGCTTCCTGTAGTTCTCGAACTCCGCCTGCAGGCGTCGGAGCGCGTCGAGGTACTCGTCGCGCTCCGACGCCACGAGCTCGAGCTCGCTCGGGACGCGGAGATCGGGCTCGCGTGCCGCGGCACGGGCGTCCTCCGGACCCGCCTCCGACGGCTCGCCTTCGAGGGCCCCGTCGGCCGCGAGCCCCGCCGCACCTCGCGGATCGGGAGAGGGCTCGCGACCCTCCTCCCGTGAGGCCGCGGGACCGCGGTCCGCGTGGGTCTGTCGGCCGGTCATGCCTCGGCCGCTCCGGGCTCGTCGACGATCTCCGCGTCGACGACCTCGTCGTCGTTCGGAGCGGAGCTGGTCGGCCCGCCGCTGCCCGCCGCGGGCCCGCTCGGGCCCGCTTGCTCGTAGAGGCGCTGCGCGAAGGCCTGCGACGCGCTCACGAGCGCCTCGTGCGCGTTCCGCACCGCCGCCAGGTCCGAGCCGGAGAGCGCGTCCTTCAGGGACTTGAGAGCGGACTCGACCTTCTCCTTCTCGTCGCCGGTGAACTTGTCCCCCTCGTCCTTCAGGAGCTTCTCCGTGCGGTGCACGAGCGCGTCCGCGGAGTTGCGGGTCTCCGCCTCGTCCTTCCTCCGCTTGTCGTCCGCGGCGTGCGCCTCGGCGTCCCGGATCATCCGCTCGATGTCGTCCTTCGGGAGCGAGGACTGCCCGGTGATCGTCATCGACTGCTCCTTCGAGGTCGCGCGGTCCTTCGCGGACACGTGCACGATCCCGTTCGCGTCGATGTCGAACGTCACCTCGATCTGGGGGACCCCCTGGGGTGCAGGGGGCAGGTCGACGAGCTGGAACTTCCCGAGCGTCTTGTTGTACATCGCCATCTCGCGCTCTCCCTGGAGGACGTGGATCTCGACGGACGGCTGGTTGTCCTCGGCCGTCGTGAACACCTCCGATCGCTTCGTCGGGATCGTCGTGTTCCGCTCGATGAGACGGTGCATGATCCCGCCCTTGGTCTCGATCCCGAGGCTGAGGGGGGTCACGTCGAGGAGCAGGACGTCCTTCACCTCTCCCTTGAGCACGCCCGCCTGGATCGCGGCGCCGACCGCGACGACCTCGTCGGGGTTCACGCCCTTGTGCGGCTCCTTGCCGCTGAGGTTCTTCACGAGCTCTTGGATCGCGGGCATCCGCGTGGAGCCGCCGACGAGCACGACGTGCTCGATGTCCGACTTCGACAGCCCGGCGTCGGTGATCGCCTGCTCGAACGGGCCGCGGCACGCCTCCGTGAGGTCCTCGGTCAGCTCCTGGAACTTCGCGCGCGTGAGCTTCACGTCGAGGTGCTTCGGCCCCTCGGAGGTCGCGGTGATGAACGGGAGGTTGATCGTCGTCTCCTGCGCGGCGGAAAGCTCGATCTTGGCCTTCTCGGCCGCCTCCTTCAGGCGCTGGATCGCCATCTTGTCGTTCGAGAGGTCGACGCCCTCGGTGTCCTTGAAGGTCTTCACGAGCCAGTCCATGACCCGCTGGTCCCAGTCGTCTCCTCCGAGGTGCGAGTTCCCGGCGGTCGCCTTGACCTCGAACACGCCCTCTCCGATCTCGAGGATCGACACGTCGAACGTGCCGCCCCCGAGGTCGAACACGAGCACGGTCTCGTCTGCGGCCGCCTCCTTGTCGAGCCCGTACGCGAGCGCGGCAGCGGTCGGCTCGTTGATGATCCGGAGGACCTCGAGACCGGCGACCTGGCCGGCCTCCTTCGTGGCCGTCCGCTGGCTGTCGTCGAAGTACGCGGGGACGGTGATCACCGCCTGGGTCACGGTGTCCCCGAGGAACGCCTCCGCGTCGCGCTTCAGCTTCTGGAGGATCCGCGCCGAGATCTCCTGCGGCGTGTACGCCTTCCCGTCGATGTCGATCGTCCAGGACGTCCCGATGTGACGCTTCACCGAGCGCACCGTGCGCTCGGGGTTCGTGATCGCCTGGCGCTTCGCGACCTCTCCGACGAGCACCTCTCCCGACTTCGTGAACCCGACGACCGACGGCGTCGTCCGGCCACCCTCGGCGTTCGGGATGACCGTGGGCTCTCCTCCCTCGAGGACGCTCACGACCGAGTTGGTCGTTCCGAGGTCGATTCCGACCGCCTTGGGCATGGGGGGTGCCTCCGATCCCTTCGTCTTCGTCCTGTCGGCGACGTGCGCCCGCACCGTGCGACACGGTGCGCCGGGTGTTCTCAACGGCGAGTATAACGAAGTTGAGCCCACCGTTGTCAACTTCGCGGAATGCCGCCCGAGGCACCAGCGAGGAGGCGGTACGGGAGCGCCGGGGAGGCGCCGCGCCGGGCGAGCGGGAGGTGCCGGGACGCGTCAGGGAAAGCGGGCAGGGTGCGCGCGCATCCCGTCGAGCGTCACGAGCTCGCGCCAGCGGTGGTCGGCGACCCGCGCGAGCGTCGCGAGCTGACGCCGCTCCCGGGCCCGGAACATCCGGCCCGAGCGGCCCACGAGGAGCGCGAGCCCGGACACCTCGAGACCCGCCCAGGCGACGTCGCTCGCAGCCGCGGCGGATCCGGAGTCCCTCGCCGCGGACCGGGTCCCCGTGACGAACGCCTCGAGCCACGGGCCCGGGGGGGCGCCGTCGGAGGAGGCGAGGAGCACGGGGCCGTCGGGGTCGACGACCGCGACCCACTCCGCCCCGTAGGTCGCGCGGACCCCGGCGACGAGCGCCCCGAAGAGCTCTCCGACGGAGCGCTCGCGGAGGAGGTCCGCGGCGACCTCCAGCGCGTCCACGACGGGGTGCGGGAGCCCGGCGAGGACGGGACGGACGTCCTCCACGTCGACGGCGTCGAGCTCGCCCACCTTGGAGAGCATGAGCGGGATCAGGTCCTCGCTCGGGAGGTCGATCGTGAGCTCGTCGATCACGCGTCCCTCGCCGCGCTCGAGGATGTCGATCCCGACGACGTCGCCCCCCACGGCGCCGATCCGGCTCGCGACGGCACCGAGCGCCCCCGGGCGGTCCGCGAGCCAGACCCGCATGACGAAGCTGGCCATGAGCCCACACTAGGCAGCACGTGTGAACGGCAGGTTGCCTGCGTGCGACGGCACCGTGTCGCACCTGGGGCGCCTCGCGGGACGTGCGGGCGCGCGGTACCCTGCCGACGTGCCCACCCTCGTGCTGCTCCGACACGGCGAGAGCGCCTGGAACGCGGAGAACCGGTTCACCGGATGGGTCGACGTCGACCTCACGCGCACCGGGGAGGACGAGGCGCGGGCCGCAGGAGAGCTCATCGGCGCGGCATCCGGGCTCACGGTCGACGTGGTCCACACCTCGGTTCTCACGCGTGCAGTCCGCTCCGCAGACCTCGCGCTCTCGGCCGCCGGACGGTCCTACGTCCCGGTGCGACGCCACTGGAGGCTCAACGAGCGCCACTACGGAGCGCTCCAGGGCCTCGACAAGAAGGAGACCGCTGCGGCGCACGGTGCCGAGCAGGTGAAGCTGTGGAGGCGGAGCTACTCGACCCGACCCCCCGAGGTCGCACGGGACAGCGAGCACCACCCCGCGAACGACCCCCGCTACCGTCTCGTCCCCCCGACTGCGCTTCCCGCCACCGAGTGCCTCGAGGACGTCGTCCGACGGCTCGTCCCGTACTACGTGGACGCGATCGCTCCCGAGCTGCTCTCGGGTCTCACGGTCCTCGTCGTCGCGCACGGGAACAGCCTCCGCGCCCTCGAGAAGGAGATCGAGCACATCTCCGACGAGGAGATCGTGGACCTCGACATCCCGACCGGGGCGCCCCGCGTGTACGAGCTGGACGAGTCGCTCGAGGTCCGCGAGTCCTACTACCTCGGAGACCCCGAGAAGCTCCGCGCCGCGGCCGAGGCCGTCGCGCGTCAGGCGGGCTGACCGCCCCCTCCGGCTCCCGGCGCACGACGAACGAGCAGCCCGGGCACCCGGGGACCGGTCGCTCCGTCCGCCCGTTCACGCGGCGTTCACGACGGCGAAACACGCCATTCTCGGCGACGCCACAGCGCAGAAACGCGTGCTGCCTACCCTCCGACTGTCGAACGACGCCGCCCGTGTGGCCCGACAGAAGGAGAATGGATGTACTTCCCCTACCCGAGCTGGCTCAACCCAGGCGACAACGCGTGGCAGCTGACCGCCGCCACGCTCGTCGGCCTCATGAGCGTCATCGGGATCGCCGCCCTCTACGGCGGGCTCGTGAAGAAGAAGTGGGCGGTCAACACCCTGCTCATGACCTTCGCGGGCTTCGCAGCGGTCCTCGTCGTGTGGATCTTCTGGGCCTACGACATGGGCTTCGGGGTCCCGTACCACGCGGGCGGCGGAACCGGGATCACGAGCAGCATCCTGAACGGCTTCCTCGGTCACCCCGGCTCGATAACAGGACCCGGACAGGAGACCCACCAGGCGATCATCCCGAACTTCGTGGGAGCGTCGCCGCCGTTCCACTTCCCGACCTCCACGCTCGCCTACTTCCAGTTCGTGTTCGCAGCGATCACCCCGCTCCTGTTCCTCGGGAGCGTCCTCGGGCGGATGAACTTCAAGGCGTGGATCATCTTCGTGCCCGCGTGGACCACGTGCGCGTACACGGTGAACGCGATGCTCGTGTGGGGGGGCGGGTACTGGGCGCAGAAGGGCGCTCTCGACTACTCGGGGGGGTACGTCATCCACCTCGCGGCCGGCATCTCCGGGTTCGTCGCAGCGTGGGTCGTCGGCCCTCGCATCACCCGTGACCGGAACTCCTTCCCGCCGACGAACCTTCTCCTCGTGGCCGTCGGCGCCGGGATGCTCTGGATGGGGTGGAACGGGTTCAACGGCGGCGACCCCTACTACGCGGGGACGGACGCCGCGGCAGCGGTGCTCAACACGAACATATGCACCGCGACGGCGCTTCTCACGTGGGTCGCGTGCGACACGTTCATCGGCCCGACGAAGAAGCCCACCTTCCTCGGATCGATCAACGGGATGATCGTCGGCCTCGTGGCGATCACCCCTGCGGCGGGGTTCGTCAACGGGAACGCAGCAGCCGTGATGGGCGTCGTCGCCTCTCTCGTCGTGTTCCTCGCGTGGACGTACCTCCCGCGGATCCGGCCGTTCTCGAAGGTGGACGACGCGCTCGGCGTCGTCTACACCCACGGGATGGCGGGGCTTCTCGGAGGGATCATGACCGGGTTCTTCGCGGACCCGTACATGGTCGAGTACACGACCGGGAAGCTGAACGCCCTGTCCGCGTGGAGCGGGGCCAACGGCGCCGCAGGCTTGTTCTACGGGAACTCGGACCGGGTCCTCGTCCAGTTCCTCACTGCTCTCACGATCATCGTGTGGGACGGGGTCGTGACGTTCGTGCTCCTCATGATCATCAAGCACGTGCTCCGGATCAACCTCCGCTTCACGGACGCCGAGCTCGACGTCGGCGACGCTGCCGTCCACGACGAGGAGGTCGAGCCCCCGCAGCTCGCGTCCCGTTCGGGGATCATGGAGACGCTCGCTCCCGAGGGAGGAATCCGTTGAAGGTGATCGTCGCGGTGATCAAGCCGTTCAAGCTCGACGAGGTCAAGGACGCGCTCAAGAGCATCGGGGTCCAGGGGCTCACGCTGAGCGAGGTCCAAGGGTTCGGCCGGCAGGGCGGGCACACGGAGACCTACCGGGGGGCCGAGTACACGATCGACCTCGTCCCGAAGATCCGACTCGAGATCCTCGTGGACGACGCACAGGTCGACGACGTCGTGGACTCGGTCGTCGCGACCGGCCGAACCGGGAAGATCGGCGACGGGAAGGTGTGGGTGCTCCCCGCCGAGGAGGTCGTGCGGATCCGCACGGGCGAGCGCGGCGTGGACGCTCTCTAGCGATCCTCCATCTCGCGGCTCCCCCGGCCCGGAGCGAACCTCCGGCGCCGGCGGGAGCCGCGTACTCGAAGGCGAGCGACGCGGCCGCGCCCGCCGTCCGGTCGCCGGATCGGAGCGACGCGGACGCGCGCATGAGCTGTACCCGCCACCTCTCACGGGGCTCGGTCGACGGGAGGTCGGTCCCGGCGCGCCTCTGCTCGGCGAGCTCGGGATCGCCGTGGCGGGCCTCGAGCACCGCCGCGACGAGCGACAGGAGCGGACGGGCGTCCCTCGGATCATCGAGCCGTCGGGCCGTCGGGCCGTCGGGCCGTCGGGCAGTCGGGCCGTCGGGCCGTCGGGCCGTCGGCGAAGGTAGTCCCCGGCGGGCGTCTCCCCCCGACGAGGCCGAGCGCGTCGGCGGCGGTCGCAAGGCACTCGGTGGAGGCCGCGGCCCACCAGGAGCCCCGGTGCTGCACGCAGCGCCCGACGATTCGTGGACGTGCGACGTCGTGAGGGGGGAGACGGCGCACGGGCCTCCCGTCGTCTCGCTCACCGCTCTCGCAGGTGAGGCGTCTCACCTGCTCGCGACGTGTGCCAGCGTGTCCCCGTCGACGCTCGGGCCGGGCCACGAGGCGCGCTCGGGCGTGCCGGATCGCTCGGTTCCCGCGGAGCACCTCTCCGACGCGACGCCCACTCGCCCGGCGCCGCGCGCCGAGCACGCTCAGGCGTCCGGCGAGCCGCCCGCCGGGCGGGGGCGGAAGTTCTCGAAGTACCTGCTCGGGGTCGGGCCCCTCTGGTGCTGGTACTTCGATCCGAGCGCGGACGACCCGTAGGGAGCGTCCGCGGGGGTGGTCATCGCGAGGAAGCTGATCTGCCCGATCTTCATCCCCGGGTACACGGTGATCGGGAGGTTGGCGACGTTGGAGAGCTCGAGCGTGAGGTACCCGTCGAACCCCGGGTCCACGAACCCCGCGGTCGAGTGGATGAGCAGGCCGAGCCGCCCGAGGCTCGACTTTCCCTCGAGCCGTCCCACGAGGTCGTCCGACAGCGCGACCCTCTCCGCGGTCGCCCCGAGGACGAACTCACCGGGGTGCAGGATGAGCGCGTCGTCCTCGCGCACCTCCACGAGCTGCGCGAGCTCCTCCTGGTCCTCCTTCACGTCGATCACCCTCTGGCTATGGTTCCGGAACACGCGGAAGTACCGGTCGACGTGCAGGTCGACCGACGACGGCTGTACGCAGCCCGGGCCCAGCGGCTCGATGACGATGCGCCCGTCGGCGATCGCCTCGCGGATGGATCGGTCGGAGAGGATCATCTCGGCACCGCACGATACAGTGGCGACGCCGGTCGAGCCGAGCCCGTGCTCCCCGAACGGGGGAGGGGGACCAGGTCCGCCCCGCGGGCGTAGTTCAGAGGCAGAACATCAGCTTCCCAAGCTGAGAACGCGGGTTCGATTCCCGTCGCCCGCTCCATTATTTCCCCTGGTCACGGGCTCGTGATGCGGGCGGGGCAGCGGCTCAGAGGTCCGGCGTGCACTCCCCATGCACTAGCGGATCTGGGGGCGGCTCCCGAGGCGAGGGCCGGACCGATCCGCGGCGGGTCGCGTGACCCCGCTCGATGATGCGGTCGAGGCCCTTGGCGATGGCGTGATCGCGCTCGGCCGTGGCGTGCTGGTAGATGAGCGCGGCCCGAGGGGTCGAGTGCCCGAGACGGGCCATGAGCTCCCTCGTGGTCGCTCCCGTCTGGGCGGCCGTCGTCCCGGCGAAGTGCCGGAGGTCGTGAAAGCGCACCCACCCGAGGCCCACCGCCTCTCGGGCTCGGGCGAAGCGGCGGTCGAAGTGTTGACCGAGGAGCGGGCCACCCTTATCGGCGGTGAAGATGAGCGCGTCGGCTCCGGGCGCGACGTAGGTGGCGAGATGCTCCTCGAGGATCGTGGCGAGCGCGGCGGGGATGGCAACCGTCCGCTTGCCGGCGTCGCTCTTCGGATCCCCGAGAAGTCGCCCCTTGCCCACGACCTGCTGTGCCTGCTGGAGGATCGCGATCGTGCCGTGGCCGAGGTCGACGCGTGCTCTGGTGAGCGCCGCGCACTCGCCCAAGCGCAGACCCGCGTAGGCGGCGGTGTAGACGAGCGCTCTGTAGCGCGGGGCGAGCGCCTCCGCGATGGCGTCGATCTGCTCGAGGGAAGGAACCGCGCGCTCGGGCGACTGCTCCCTGCCGGCCCCTTTCACGATGCAGGGGTTGCTGACGAGGAGGCGATCCTCGACGGCGGTGTTCAGGATCACCCGTAGCAGGCGGTAGCACTTCGCGGCCGTGACGGGCTCGGTGTCACCCGCCACCACGATGGGACCACCCTTCCGCCACGAGCATGGGACCACCTCGTCCCCGTTCGTGCCGGCCAACGGTGGTGGTGCCAGGATCGGATCGTCGAGGTCAAGGGACCTGGCGACGCGGTGGGGAGGAGCTGGCGCGCCGTTCTGGTCTCAGGCGGCCGTCAGCGAGGCTCTCCCGGCCCTCTGTGTCAACCTCGCGTGAGGCAGACCAAGCTGCTGATTCGTTGAGCTGAGAGGGCGGGGAAGGAACTCCCCGAAATGACGATCACGACCAACCGCGCCGCAGA
>JAJZBW010000176.1 GCA_021798745.1 Actinomycetes bacterium | reverse complement strand
CGGACCGGGCGGGAGCGTCGCCGCACGACGCCCTCCCGCGTCGCCCGGCCGCTCGCGCGGGGCCCGCCCGCCCGGGCGAGACGTGCCGGGCTCCGCCTCCCCGGCGAGAGGGAGCGAGGGCCACCGCCACGAGGACCGGCACGCCGACCGCGACGTACGCGGACCGGCTGAACGGGGGCGCACCGCTCGCGAACCCCGCCCAGCCCGCCGCGAGCGCCACGACGGCCGAGGCGCGACGCGGAGCGCGCGACGCCCACACCCGCACGCGGCCCTCCTTCCGTGGGCGCACCGCAGCTGGGGGGCGATGCGAGGTCGCGGGGTCCACCTCCGTCTCGGGGGAGCTCGCGCCGAACCTAGCGCGCCCTGTTCGCATCCCCGTGCTCGAACGGGACCGTCCCCGTGCTCGAATGGGACCGTGACGCCCGACCCCGTCGCCGGCCGCGTCGCCGAGATCCTCGCGCGCAGCGGGTTCGTCGCGGCTCCCGACGAGGCCTCCGAGCTCGTCGCGTGCGCCGCGGGCGACCCCGACCGTCTCGCGTCCCTCCTCGCGCGACGCCTCTCCGGCGAGCCCCTCGCGTGGGTCACGGGACGCGCCGAGTTCTGCGGGCTCGAGATCCGCGTCGACCCGGGCGTGTACGTGCCCCGGTGGCAGAGCGAGCCGCTCGCGCGTCGGGCGGCCTCTCTCCTCCCCGCGCGCGGGACTGCGGTCGACGTGTGCACCGGATCGGGCGCGGTCGCCGCCGTCATGCGCGCCCTCCGCCCCTCGGCGCGGGTGCTCGCGACCGAGCGCGACCTCCGCGCCGCCCGGTGCGCGGCCGCGAACGGCGTGGAGGTCTACACGGGGGACCTGTTCGACCCGCTTCCCGCGGGGATCGGCGGCTCCGTCGACGTCCTCGTCGGGATCGTTCCCTACGTCCCGAGCGCGGCCCTCTCCCTGCTGCCTCGCGACACGTTCCGATTCGAGGCCTCCGACGCGTACGACGGGGGCCCGGACGGGACAGACGTGCTGCGATCCGTCGTCGCCGGCGCCCCCGCCCTCCTGCGCCCCGGCGGCTCGCTCCTCCTCGAGCTCGGAGCCGACCAGGCGGAGCTGCTCGCCGATGCGCTCCGCGCCCACCGCTTCTCGCTCGTCGGAGTGATCGAGGACGAGGAGGGCGACGTACGTGGCCTCGAGGCCACGCTCCGCGCTCGTCGGGGCCGCTCGGGCGCGTCCGGACGACCCGCTCCCGAGGCGCCGTGAGTCAGACGGGCGAGGGACCCCGCGCGCCGACCCGGAGCAGCTCGGCGACCGACCACGCCTGGAACGGGCACCCGGTCGCTCCGTGCGGGGCGTCCCCGTCCGCCGCCTCGGACACGGACCCGATCCCGTCGTCCGCGAGGTGCGCGAGCAGCCCGTCGAGCACCCCCTCACGCGACACCCCGAGGCGGTCGCACGCGTCCACGTACGGTCCGACGAGCCAGGGCCACACGGTCCCCTCGTGGTACGCGCGGTCCCGTGACGCCACGTCTCCCCGGTGCACCGGCCGGTACGCGAGGTCCGCCGGCGCGAGGCTCCTCAGCCCGAGCGGCGTGAGAAGGGGAGCGCACGCGAGGAGCGCCGCGCGGTCCTCGAGGGGGGCGTGCGGAAGGGACAGAGCGAGGAGCTGGTTCGGTCGCACCGAGGCGTCGTCGCCTCCTGGCCCGTCGACGACGTCGTAGCAGCCCCGACCGTCCGGGCGGACGAACCGGCGCACGAACGACTCCCGTGCGCTCGACTCGAGCGAGCGGATCCGAGCGGAGTCCTCCCCGGTCGCGTCGAGCAGGGACGCGAGCGACGCGAGACCGCTCACCCACAGCGCGTTGACCTCCACCGGCTTTCCCGCTCGCGCCGTGACCGGGACCCCGTCGACCCGTGCGTCCATCCACGTGAGCGCGACCCCCGGCGCGCCACCGGTGAGGAGCCCGTCCGCGTCCACGCGGATCCCGAAGCGCGTCCCCGCGACGTGGTGCGCGACCGCCTCGGACAGCGGCCCCGCGAGCGCCGCCGCGAGATCGAGGTCCCCCGTCAGCTCCACGTGCCGACCGACCGAGTGGAGCATCCACAGGGTCGCGTCCACGGTGTTGTACGTCGTCTCGCCCGTGTCCGCCGTGTTCGCGAGCATCCCCTCGGACAGCGTCCCGGCCGCCCTCTCGAGGAGCGCGCGCCCCTCCTCCGGGCGGCCCGTCGTGAGGAACAGCCCCTCGTAGCTCGTCATCGTGTCGCGTGACCACGACCCGAACCACGGGTAGCCCGCCACGACGTCCGGGCCGTCCACGACGAACGCGTCCGCGGCGGCGACGAGCGCCCGAGACGTCTCGTCGCTCACCCCGGACGAGCCGACGAGCGCGGCCGTGCGCGCCCGCGCCGAGCGCACCGCACCGGACGCGCCCTGCGGCTCGTCGGAGAGGTCCCCCGCCCACGCGTCGACCTCGAGGGACTCCCCGGCGGACAGCTCCGCGACGAACCGCCCCGCGAACCAGAGGTCCTCGACGCAGTCGAGCCCCCTCTCCTTCTCGACCCTGTAGTGGACGCCGCGGTACCAGGCCCCGTCGGGCTCGAAGCCCGGGCCGCGCACCCGGTAGGCGCCCTCGAACACGAACCCGGACGCCACCCGCGCGACCTCGGGGTCGGCCCCCGCGAGCCGTGAGCCGTGCGAGTCCCTCCAGGTGCACAGCGCCTCCACCTCGAGCCGCACCGGCGCGGGCGCCCGGACGACCCGGTGCACGACCGCCACGCCCGGACGACCTCGGTGGGAGGCGACCTCTCGCTCGAGCACGACGTCTCCGACCGAGAAGGTCCAGCGCGGGACCCCGTGCTCGAGCGAGAAGCGCACGAGGTGCTCGTGACCGACGGGATCGACCGCCCCGCTCGCCCACTCGTGCGTCGCGAGCCGCACCCGAGAGCCGCCGCGGTCGAGCACCGGGTCGAGCGACGCGAGACCGAGCATCCGCCTGCCCGCGCCGCGGGCGACCACGAGGAGCCCGTGGTAGCGACGCGTTCGAAGCCCTGCGACCGTCCCCGTCGCGTAGCCTCCGAGCCCGTCCGCGACGAGCCACTCGCGGGCCGAGGACTCCTCGAGCGTCCCGCAGCACTGGGGACCGGCCCCGAGGGTGAGCATCCCGGCAGTCTTCCTCGCCCCACGTCGCGCCGCACGCGCGGCCCCGCCGTCCGCGAGACTGTCCCGGTGAGCGACGCGGAGCGCGACCGGCTCGCCCGTCCGGGACCGGCGTGGCGTCGCTTCGGCCCCTACCTAGCGGAGCGTGCCTGGGGCACCGTTCGCGAGGACTACAGCGCGGACGGGACCGCCTGGGAGTACTTCCCCCACGACCACGCCCGCTCGCGCGCGTACCGCTGGAGCGAGGACGGGCTCGGGGGGATCTGCGACCTCGACCAGCACCTCTGCTTCGCGTTCGCGTTCTGGAACGGCGAGGACCCGATCCTGAAAGAGCGCATCTTCGGGCTCACGGGCAACGAGGGGAACCACGGGGAGGACGCCAAGGAGTACTGGTGGTACCTCGACTCGACCCCGACCCACTCGTGGATGCGGTGGGCCTACTGCTACCCCCAGTCCGCCTTCCCGTACGAGGACCTCGTCGAGGAGAACCGCCGACGCACGCGCCTCGACCCGGAGTACGAGCTCGCCGACACCGGGCTGCTCGACGACGGCCGCTACTTCCTCGTCACCGCCGACTACGCGAAGGCGGCGCCCGACGACATCTGCGTGCGGCTGCGCGTCCACAACGCGGGTCGCGACCCCGCTCCCCTCGACGTCCTCCCCACTATGTGGTTCCGCAACACCTGGTCCTGGGGGCTCGACGACCGCAAGCCCGTGATCACCTCCGAGCCGGGCCGACTTCTCGCCACGCACCACCTTCTCCCGCCCATGGCGCTCACCTGGGAGGGTGACCACGAGGTCCTCTTCTGCGAGAACGAGTCCGACGCCGAGAGGCTGTGGGGGACGCCCGGCTCGACCCCGTACCCGAAGGACGGGATCGCCGAGCACGTGCTCCACGGCGCGGCGACCGTGAGCCCCGACGCCCGGGGGACCAAGGCCGCCCTTCGCGTCCGCCTCGTCGTCGGGGCCGGCGAGACCGCGGAGATCCGGCTCCGGCTCACCGCGGAGACCTCCGCACCTCCTCCGACCTTCGACGCCGCGAGCTTCGACGCCGCGATGCGCGACCGGGAGAGGGAGGCCGACGAGTTCTACCGCTCGCTCACCCCCCGCGACGCGACCCCCGACGAGGCGTCGGTGATGCGCCAGGCGTTCGCAGGCATGCTCTGGTCGAAGCAGTTCTTCCACTACGACGTCTCGCGATGGCTCGACGGCGACCCGGCGGGGCCGCCGCCCCCGGAGTCCCGGCGCTCGGGGCGGAACTCGTCCTGGTGGCACCTCGACAACCACGACGTCCTCTCCATGCCGGACACGTGGGAGTACCCGTGGTACGCCGCGTGGGACCTCGCCTTCCACTGCGTGACGCTCGCGCACGTCGCGCCCGACTTCGCCAAGGCCCAGCTGCTCACCCTCTGCCGTGAGTGGTACATGCACCCGAACGGCCAGCTCCCCGCCTACGAGTGGTCGTTCGGCGACGTGAACCCCCCGGTGCAGGCGTGGGCGGCGCTCCGGGTCTTCGAGATCGACGGCTCGCGCGACCACGCGTTCCTCGAGCGGATCCTCGCGAAGCTCGCGATGAACTTCACCTGGTGGGTGAACCGAAAGGACGCCGCCGGGAACAACGTGTTCGAGGGCGGGTTCCTCGGGCTCGACAACATCGGCCCGATCGACCGCTCCGCGGCGCTCCCCGTCGACGGGATCCTCGAGCAGGCCGACGGCACCTCGTGGATGGCCCGGTACTGCCTCGACCTGCTCGAGATCGCCCTCGTGCTCGCCGAGCGGGACCACGTCTACGAGGACCTCGCCGTGAAGTTCCTCGAGCACTTCGCGTACATCGCCGAGGCCATCTACGCGCAGGGCCTGTGGGACGACGACGCGGGCTTCTTCTTCGACGTCCTCCAGCTCGCGGGCGGGGGGCGGACGCCGCTCGCCGTCCGGTCGATCGTCGGCCTCCTGCCGCTGTGCGCGACCACGACGCTCCCCACCGCGACCCTCGACCGGCTCCCCTGGTTCGCCGAGCACTTCGAGTGGTTCCTCTCGAACAAGCCCCGGTACGCGGCGCACCTCGGGCGCACGACGACAGACGGCGACCACCCGGGGTTCCTCCTGTCGATCGTGGACCCCGAGCGGCTCCGGCGCCTCCTCTCGGTCATGCTCGACGAGTCGGAGTTCCTCTCCCCGCACGGTCTCCGCGCCCTCGCCGCGTCTCACCGCGAGCACCCGTTCACGCTCGCGGTCGACGGGCTGGCCGCGACGGTCGACTACGAGCCGGGCGAGTCGCAGAGCGGCCTGTTCGGGGGGAACTCGAACTGGAGGGGCCCCGTGTGGTTCCCCGTCAACTACCTCATCGTCGAGACGCTCCGACGCTTCGGCCACTACATGGGCGACGACTTCACGGTCGAGTGCCCGACCGGGTCCGGCGTCCTCATGTCCCTCGACCAGGTCGCGGACGAGATCACCCGGCGGCTCGTCGCGATCTTCCTCGACGACGAGTCGGGGCGGCGCCCCGTGTTCGGGGACGCGGAGACCTTCCAACGCGACCCCCTCCTGCACGGGTACGTCCCGTTCCACGAGTACTTCCACGGGGACTCCGGCAAGGGGCTCGGAGCCTCCCACCAGACCGGCTGGACCGGCCTCGTCGCCGATCTCGTCACACGTCGGCGGCTCGCCCGCTGACGGCTCCGCCGGCCGCGCACGGCGCCCGGTGGCAGCGACCGGCGCTCGCGGCGGCCGGCCGCGGCC
>JAJZBW010000175.1 GCA_021798745.1 Actinomycetes bacterium | reverse complement strand
GGGCGGCACGGGCGGTCCGGCCCCGCCTCCGGCCGGGACGGGGCCACACGTGACCGAGGTCCGCGTCGTCCAGGTCGCGGACTCCCCGGGGCCGGGAGTCGCGACGCGCGTGCTCGTCGACCGGACGTGGCCGCACGGCGTGCGGGCCGAGGAGGCCCCGTTCGACGAATGGCTGAGCGGCGTGGCTCCGAGCAGCGACCTCCGTCGCTGGTACTCCGACGATCCCGGGCGATTCGACGAGTTCCGCGACCGCTACCTCTCGGAGCTCCGTGCCCGGGGCGACGCCGGGGTCGCCCGGCTCGCCGAGCTCTGCTCCCTCGGCCCCGTCGTGCTCGTCACGGCCGCAGGCGACGCGCAGCGCTGCGCGGCGCGGATCCTCGCCGACGAGATGTCGTCTCGCCCGACCTGACCGGGGCCCGTCCGCCCACGCGGCCCGCCAGTCGCCGAACGCGCCCCCCGCGCGAGCTAGGAACGCCCCCACGCGCAGAGCGGCCGCTCACACGAGCGTGCGCTGGATCTCGACGAGCTCGAGGCCTTCGCGCCGGGGCACACCGAACCGCTCGTCGCCGTAGGGGAAGGGCTCGCTCGTCCCCGTCTCCTCGTAGCCCCGACGCCCGTACCAGGCAAGAAGGTCGGTCCGCGCGGAGATCACCCACATCCGCATCGTCCGGCAGCCCCATCTGACCACCGTGGCCTCGGCGCGCGCGAGAAGCGTCGACCCGATCCCGGCACCCTGCCGCTCGGGTCGGACCGCGAACATCGCGAAGTGTCCACGGTCGTCGTGGCGCGACACGTCGCAGCACCCGACGAGCGCACCGTCGCGGAACGCGCACAGCACGGAGTGATCCCGAGACCGCACGAGCTCGCCCACCTCACCCGCGTCCGTCCGCTGTCCGTCGAGAAGGTCCGCCTCGGTCGTCCAACCACGCCTGCTCGACTCGCCACGGTACGCGCTCTCCACGAGCGCCGCGACCGCCTCGACGTCACCCACGCCCGCGAGCCGCACGACGAGCTTCCCGGGCGCCTCGCCTCGGTCCATCCCGCGAACCGTAGCCGGCCGTGCCCGCCCGCCTGACGTGCAGCTCGGCTCCCAGCAAAGTCACATCATCGACCGGGCAAGTTCCCAGGATCGCGCGCGAGGTTGCTCACATGCGCCACGTGCGGAAGGTCAACCGGCGGACTCTCCTCTTCTACACGGTGCTCGTGCTCGCAGTCGCGGCGGTCGCCACGCTCGGGCTCACCTCGGTGTTCAACAGCACGTCGACCTCGTCCGGCACCCCGCGGACCGCGACCGTCGCGTTGGGCACCGTTCAGTCGCTCGAGACGTCGACGGGCAACGTGGGATCGGCGAGCACCGCGTCGATGAGCTTCCCGACGAACGGCACGCTCACTGCCGTCGACGTGACGGTCGGACAGCACGTCACCGCGGGACAGGTGGTCGCGAAGATCGACCCGACCGCCGCGAGCGCCGCCCTCCAGTCGGCACGCGCTGCCCTTACCTCGGCGGAGGAGGCCCTCGCGACGGCCCAGCAGGGCGGTGCGACGTCCACGGCGGACTCGAACCAGTCCGCGCTCGTCGGCGACCAGTCCGCGCTCACGACCGCAGAGGAGCAGCTCGCGACGGACACCTCGACCCTCGCGTCCGCGAAGGACCAGCTCGCGGCCGACCAGGCGATCGGCTGCCCGACATCGGCCGGGTCCGTGGGCTCGTCGGGTGCCTCCTCCTCCACGAGCTCGTCCACCGGCTCCTCGGGGTCGGCGAGCTCGACGGGATCCTCGACGTCCTCCACGGGCTCGTCCACCGGCACCGGCGCGTCCACCGGGAGCTCCTCGGCGTCCTCGTCGACCGGTACCTCGGGGACGGGCTCGACCTCCGCTCGGGCCGTGAGCGCGACGTCCGTCGCGGCGACGGGGACGACGAGCGCCCCGACGGTGACCGCGGGAACCGCGACCGGGATCACGATGTCCTCCGCGACGCTCGGCGGGACCGTCGACCCGAACGGGAGCGATACGACCTACGTGTTCGAGTACTCGACGACCTCCACGTTCACGTCGTCCACGACGGCCGAGAGCATAGGGTCCGGTACCACGGCGACGACGGTCAGCGCCACCGTCCACGGTCTCCTCCCGGACACGACCTACGGATTCCGCATCGTCGCGTCCAATGCCTCCGGCACGCAGTCCGGATCGGTCGTCAGCTTCACGACCGGGCAGAGCTCGTGCACCGTCGACGAGCAGGACGTGACCACGGACGCCCAGGCGCTCCAGCGCCAGCAGGTCGCGGTCGCGCAGGCGAACCTCGCCCTGCACGGGCAGAAGTCGACGATCGCCGCCGAGGCGCAGACGAACGCCGTGACCGTCGCGCAGGACGAGTCGGCGGTCGCCGCGGACAGCGCAACGGTCGCGACGGACGAGACCACGCTCGCCGGGACGACGCTTCGCGCACCGATCAGCGGCACGGTGACCGCCGTGAACGGGTCCGTCGGCGACACGGTGTCCGCGGGCACCTCGACGCTGGTATCGACACCGGCGGCGAACGCGGCGTCGGGAAGCTCGTCGGGGACGGGATCGGGCGGGTCGTCCTCTGCGTTCGCGTCGATCTCCGACCTCGGCTCCCTCGACGTCGTCGTCGGGTTCCCCGAGGCGGACGTCGGCAAGATCGCGGTCGGCCAGCCCGCCACGATCACGCTGCCCGCCCTCACCGGGGTCGACCTCACCGGAAAGGTCACCTACGTGTCGCCGACCTCGACCGTGTCGAGCAACGTCGTGACCTACGAGGTCACGATCGGAATCGCGGACCCCCCGGCGGGCGTGCGCGACGGGATGACCGCGGACGTGAACGTCATAACCTCGACGAAGAGCAACGTCCTCGAGGTTCCGAGCTCGGCGGTCACGACGCTCGGGACGCGCTCGACCGTGACCCTCCTCGAAGGGACCAAGCAGGTCGTGACCAGCGTGGTCGCCGGTCTCGTCGGGAGCTCGACCACCGAGATCGTGAGCGGGGTGAAGGCAGGCCAGCAGGTCGTGCTTCCGACCGTGAGCGTGTCCGCGAGCTCCTCGAGCACGACCTCCGGAGGCGGCTTCAGAGGCGGCCTCGGTGGCGCCCTCGGTGGTGGCTTCGGCGGACGGGCCGGCGGATGAGCACGGTCGCCCGCGGTCCCGCGGCAGAGCGCCGCCCCGTCATCGAGCTCCGCCGGATAGTGAAGAGCTACTCCCGCGGGGAGTCGGAGGTCCACGCTCTGCGGGGCGTCTCGCTCGTCGTCGATCGCGGCGACCTCGTCGCGATCATGGGAGCGTCCGGATCGGGCAAGTCGACCCTCATGAACATCGTCGGCTGCCTCGACGTCCCGACCCGCGGCCACTTCTGGCTCGACGGCGTCGACGTGCGGACGCTCGACGAGGAGCAGCTCGCCGCGATCCGCAACCGCAAGATCGGGTTCGTGTTCCAGAGCTTCAACCTGATCGCACGGACGACCGCGCTGGCGAACGTCCAGCTCCCGCTCGCGTACGCCGGGGTCCGTGCGACCGAGCGTCGCGAGCGCGCGCTCGACGCGCTCACCGCCGTCGGGCTCGCGGACCGCGCCGGGCACGTCCCGAGCGAGATGTCGGGCGGCCAGCAGCAGCGAGTGGCCGTCGCCCGCGCCATCGTGACGAACCCCTCGCTCGTCCTCGCCGACGAGCCCACGGGCAACCTCGACACGGCCTCCTCGAACGAGGTGATGGGCATCTTCAGCGAGATCAACGCCGAGGGGCGGACCGTCGTGCTCATCACCCACGAGGACGACGTCGCGAAGTTCGCGAAGCGCGTCGTCCGCCTCCGGGACGGCGAGATCGTCGACGACCACCGGGTCGCCCCCGTCGACGGGCCGCCACCACTGCGCGCGCACGTCGCGGCGTCCCCGACCGGGACGCACGCGCGATGAGCTGGGCGGACAACTTCCGGATCGCCCTGCAGGGGGTGGGCTCGAACAAGCTCCGCTCGCTCCTCACCGTCCTCGGGGTCCTCATCGGGGTCGCTGCCGTCATCATCCTCGTCGCCGTCGGGACGGGCTCGTCCCAGGCCGTCGAAGCTCGGATCAACCAGCTCGGCACGAACACGATCACCGTGCTCAACCGCGGCCAGTTCGGGCGCGGGCCGACGACGGGGGGGACCCAGAGCCAGGCCGCCGTCCTCACGCTCGCCGACATCCAGGCGATCCAGGACAAGGCGCAGGCCCCCGACGTCCTTTCCGTCTCCCCTGTGATCTCGACGAGCGTGACCGCCACGTTCGGGGCCGCGACGACGACCGCGTCCGTGATCGGGAGCACCCCGTCGTACCTCACGGCCGACGACTACACGGTGGAGGCCGGCTCCCCGATCACGAGCGCGGACGTCGCGAACCGCGCCCGCGTCGTCCTCATCGGCCAGACGGTCCTCTCGAGCCTGTTCACCTCCGGAGAGAACCCGATCGGCCAGACCATCCAGCTCGGGTCGTCGAGCTTCAAGATCGCCGGTGTGCTCGCCGCGAAGGGGACGTCGGGGATCACGAACCAGGACAACGTGATAATCGCCCCCTACACGGCCGTGCAGGACGAGCTCACCGGCGAGGCGTCCACCTTCACGGAGCTGCTCGTGCAGGGCCGCTCGGCGAGCACCTTGAACCTCGCAGCGACCGAGGTCGAGGACATCCTCGCCGCGCAGAGCTCGACCACCGTCGCGAACCTCCCGTTCACGATCGTCAACCAGGCGACTCTTCTCACGACCGCAGCCTCGACCACGAGCACCTTCACGGTCCTGCTCGGCGCCGTCGCCGCGATATCTCTCCTCGTCGGAGGCATCGGCGTCATGAACATCATGCTCGTGTCGGTGACGGAGCGGACGCGCGAGATCGGCATCCGCAAGGCGATCGGGGCGCGAAAGCGCGTGATCCTCGCGCAGTTCCTGTACGAATCGGTCATCTTGTCGCTCATCGGGGGGACGGCCGGGGTCGCCATCGGTCTCGTCGGCTCGCGCTTCCACATCGACGGAGTCCAGCCGGTCGTCGCCCCGTACTCGATCGCGCTCGCGTTCGGAGTCTCCATAGTCGTCGGCGTGTTCTTCGGCTTCTACCCCGCGAATCGGGCGGCCTCCCTTCGGCCGATCGACGCCCTACGGTACGAATGAGCGGAGGTGGGGACGAGATGGGCGACAGCTCGCCGGACGACGTCGGTCCCGAGAGCGCGTGCGGGCCGGACGCGCGCGGGGCGGCGGACGGCCGCTCCGACCCCGACGCGCCCGTTGCTCCCGACCCGTATGGCGCAGAGACGCTCTCGGGCGACCACGGGGCGGCGGACTCCGACTCGCTCGGGTCCGACGCCGCAGACGACGAGTGGCCGACGGCGGCGTCCGCGAGACGGCTCTCGATGCGCGCCCCCACCGCGATCCTCCTCGCGCTCCTCCTCGCCGCCGGGGCGTTCTGGGGAGGCGCTGCCGTCCAGCGCACGCGTACCCCTGCCTCGTCCTCGCTCTCTGGGATCGCTTCCCGACTCCGGGCCGCGTTCGGAGGATCGGGCGGCACGAGCGGCGCGAGCAGCTTCGCCGCGGCGGGCGGGCTGGGCGGGGCGGGCGGGCGGGGCGTGTCCGGGAACGGCCGCGGCGCCGGAGCCGCGTCCGGGGCGACCCCGACCACGAGCGGAGTCGTGACGGACGTCTCCGGATCGACCGTCTATGTCACGACGGCGACGGGGTCGCTCGTCAAGGTGGCCGTCACCCCGACGACCCGGGTCACCCTCACGTCCTCCGGCAGCACCTCCGGGCTCGCCCTCGGAGACAGCGTCGCCGTGTACGGGACGAGGTCCGCGGGCGGTGTCGTCGACGCGACAGCGATGGTCGCCGCGGGCCGCGGCACGACCGGAGGGTCGGC
>JAJZBW010000174.1 GCA_021798745.1 Actinomycetes bacterium | reverse complement strand
CTGGGAGCAGCTGCTGCTCCTGAAGCGCACCGGCGTGGCCTTGCTCGTGGTCGAGCAGAACACGCGCGCGGCGCTCGAGCTCGGCGACCGCGGCTACGTGCTCGTCTCCGGCGAGGTCCGCCACGCGGGTCCGTGCGCGGGGTTGCTCGCGGACGAGGAGCTCATCCGCCTCTACATAGGGGCACAGCACACCGTCGCAGGCTGAGACCTGCTCGGGGAGCACAAGTTGAAGGGAGGAGAGGAAGTTCTAGATGAAGGTTTCCGTTGTCAGAGGGGGGAGATCGTTGAATCACCGTTCGAGGCGGCTCGGTACAGCCGCGATACTACTGGCGGGCCTCACTGCCGGCTCCGTGCTGGCAGGCGCGGCGCCGTCGCTTGCTGCGGCGAAAGGTACACCCATCCCGATCGGCGCGCTCGGGGAGATCACCGGGCCCAAGGCCGGCTTTGGAACCGGCGTGCTCCAGGGGATCACTGCGGGAGCAGCGGAGGTCAACGCCGCGGGTGGCGTGATGGGCAGGCCTGTCAAGCTGTACACGGCCACTGACAATTCCGACCCTGTCGACGCAGTGCCGGTCGCGCAGCGGCTCATCGACCTCAACCACATCGTGTCCGAGATCGGCGAGGCCGGTGCGTCGGCTCAGGCGATCGAGCCGGTGCTCACGAAGGCGCACGTCCCTCTCCTCACGGCGGGTGGCGACACGTACTTCGACAAGAACACCGATCCGTACGTCTGGCGGCTCACGCCTTCGGACTCCCAGCTCGGCGTTGCGATGGCGCTCTACGCGCAGCACAAGCACTACAAGACCGCGGTCACGATGTTCACGATCAATGCGGTCCAGCAGGCGCTGCAGGCGGAGGTCGTCGCTGCGTACACGAAGCTGGGCGGAAAGGTGCTCGGCCAGTTCAACCTCCAGCCCGACCTGTCGTCGTACAGCTCGGAGGTCGCGCGTGTCGCGGCCCTCAAGCCGGACGCGATCTTCGTCGAGATGGACCCGGGAACTGCCGGAGTGGTCTTCAAGGACTTCGCGGCGGCAGGCTACGTCGGCACGCCGGTCGTCGGCACGGACGACATGATCGGTAGCGCGACGGTGCAGGCCATCGGCGTCTCGACGGCTCGCAGCGTGCTGGTCAACCTCGAAGGTGGCATCTTCAACAGCCCGGCTGCAGGCGTCTTCAACAGCTGGATCAAGAAGACCGCGCACGGCGCCGCTCAGCCGAACGCTTCGTACGGCTACGACGGGATGATCGTCGACGCGCTCGCGATGGACCTCGCGAAGAGCACGGCGGGTCCTGCGGTGATCAAGGCGATCCCGAAGGTCACGGCACCTGGTGGCAAGGTCGTCTACAGCTACGCCGCCGGGCTCCGGGACATCAAGGCGGGCGAGCGGATCACCTACATCGGAGCCAGCGGTCCGTACAACTACAACAAGTACCACAACATCTTCGGACCGTTCATCGCAGTGCGGGTGAACCCGAACGGGTCGACCTACTCGACGGTCAGCACGTTCGCGCCGCAGACGTTGCAAGCGGCGACACCCTGAGCACGTCGAGGGGCTCGGGTCCCACCCGAGCCCCTCGACGCCGTTCGCGCGATCCACTGCACCGCACATGCAGGACGAGCAGGAAAGGCTGAGTGTGAACCGAAACTTGACCCGGCAGCTGGCCGAGTTCGCTGCCGAAAGCTCGTGGGAGGGGCTCCCGAGGTCGGCACAAGAGGCCGCGCGCCGGCTCGTGATGGACGCAGTCGGGTGCGCCCTGCTCGGTCAACGGGTGAACGATGCGGTCGGGTTCGACGAGACCGTGCGCCGCGTCGCCGGAGGGGGAACGACCACCGTGATCGGTGGGGAGCCCGCTTCGCCCGCTGGGGCTTGCCTCCTCAACGGCTACCTCGTGACCGCGGCGACGATCTGCGACGTGCACCTCGAGACGCAGTGCCACGTCTGCCCCGAGGTGCTCCCGCCGGCGTTCGCGATCGCCGAGGCGCGGCACTCGTCGGGTGCGGAGCTCCTCGGAGCGATCGCCGCCGGCCTCGAGCTCACGGTGCGGGTCGGGCAAGGGCTGCTGCCTCCGATCATGCGCCAGCGAGGCTGGCACGCGCCGGGGTTGATCGGGCCGCTTGGCGGCGCGGTCGCGGGGGCACGCCTGCTCGGGCTCGACGCGGCTGGGCACGTCGCGGCGCTGGGGATCGCAGGGAGCCAGGCCGCGGGGACGTTCGCCCAGTGGGGGAGCCTGACGGTCAAGTTCCACCAGGCGCGCGGCGCACTGTCCGCGCTGCTTGCAGCGGAGCTCGCGGCGGACGGCTTCACCACCGCTGGTGACGTGCTGACGAGCGGTGACGGCGGGCTGTTCACGACGTACTCGAACGGAGGGGATCCGGCGATCGCCACAGAGGGGCTCGGGAGCCGCTACGAGCTCGAGCAGATCTCGATGCGCCCGTGGCCGGTCGCCGCGTACCTGCAGTGCCTCGCGATGGCGCTCGACGAGCTGCTGTCGACGGCGACGTCCGACACAGCCCCGTCGTCGGTCCATGTCGACCTCTCGGAGAAGTCCTACGGGCTCCACGGCGAGATGGAGGGGACCAGCTCGTTCTCGGCGCGTCTCTCGGCGCGTTACGTGACCGCGGTCGCGCTCACCGATCGCAAGCTCTGGTTCGACCAGTTCTCCGACGAGCGGGTTCGCGACCTCGAGGTCACGGAGCTCGCGCGGCGGGTCACCGTGAGCGCCGACCGCCACCTCGATGGTGGCGGTGCTCGGGTCACCGTCGAGTGGCCCGACGGGTCGCGTGTGACGAGGGAGGCGACCGAGGCTCGCGGCGAGCCGACGTTGCCGCTCGGGGAAGAGGAGTTGAAGGCCAAGTTCGTGCGATGCGGCGAGGGGCGTGCGAGCGCGCACGAGCTCGCGCGCATCGCGGACCGGCTGTGGCGGCTCGAGGACGAGCGCGACGCCGGCGACGTGATCAAGGAGCTGCAGCGGCTCATGAGCCCAAGGGAGATGGCCAATGATTGAGCGCGGCTGGGTACGCACCGTGCGGGGCGACGTCGAGCTCTCGACCCTGCGCTCGGGCAAGTCGATCGCCCTCGTGCACGAGCATCTGAGCTGTGACCTCTCGCTTGGGTTCGGCCCTGAGTACGTGCTCACCGACCTCGGCCTCGTCACGTCGGAGGTCGAGATCGCCGCTCGGCACGGGGTGCGGCTCGTCGTCGACGTCGGCAACAGCGGGCACCTGCGAGAGCCGGCGTTCCTGCGCGACGTCGCCGATGCGAGCGGTGTCGCTGTCGTCGCCTCTACCGGCCACTACCGCGAGGGCTTCTTCCCGCCCGGGGTCGAGGCCAAAGGAGTGGACGAGCTCGCAGAGGAGATGGTCGCCGAGATCGAGACGGTCATCGCCGGCACGGACGTGCCGGCGGGCGCGATCGCGGAGATCGGCTTCACGGGCGAGGCGGCGACGCCACTCGAGGCAAAGGTCTTCCTGGCCGCGGCGAGGGCTCAGGCGGAGAGCGGCGCACCACTGCTCACCCACACCGCGCAGGGCGTCGGGTGGGCCGAGCAGATCGACCTTCTGGTCAAGGGTGGCGCGGACCTCGGTCGCGTCGTGATCGGTCACATGGATTGTCTCGATGACAACTCGGCGCACGTCGGTGTCATCGAGTCCGGAGCCTGGCTGGGCTTCGACCGAGTGAACTCGCTGCGCTACCAGAGCGACGACGTCCGCGTGGCGCGCCTGCTCGACCTCCTCGAGGCGGGGCTCGAGGACCGGATCGTCATCTCGACCGACACGGCGATGGTGACGCGGCTCACCGCGCACGGTGGGGCGGGCTATGCCGCGCCCGTGACCGAGCTCGTCCCCCGCCTCGAGTCCGCGGGAGTCCCCGCGGAGTCGATCGACAAGCTGCTGTACGAGAACGCATGGAGGTTCCTTGCGGGCGAGTGAGGCAGTTGCACGTGACGAGATGTTCTCGGGAGCACCAGGACCATCTCGCAGCGAGTGGTTGCCGGATGGAATGATCGTGGTCATGGCCGCCAACAATGCCGAAGCATTCTCCAGTGTGTTCCGACCGGTCCACAGCGCGACCGCGTTCGAGGAGACGATGGAGCGGATCCTGCGGGCGATCGCGCTGGGGGTGGTGAAGCAGGGCGAGCGCCTCCCGGGAGAGCGTGAGCTCGCCGCGATGCTGCGCGTCAGCCGCGCGACGCTCCACGAGGCACTCGGCGCGCTTCGCGAGGTCGGCATCGTCGAGTCCCGACGCGGGCGAACGGGTGGATCGTTCGTGGCGCGCATGCCGGTGCTCGCGGAGCTCGTCGACCCGGACCTTCCGGTCACGGCCGAGCGACTGGAGGACGTGTTCACGTTCCGGCGCGTCGTGGAGGTGGGTGCCGCAGAGGCTGCGGCGCGACGTGATCTCGACGAGGAGGCCGTGTCGGCGTTGCGCGAGAGGCTCGCCGCATCGCTCAGCGCTCCGATCCCGGAGTACCGTGCGGCCGACTCACGCCTGCACCTCGCGTTCGCGGAGGCTACGGGATCCCAGCACCTCGTGGCGACCGTGGCCGAGGCGGAGCTCGCGCTCCACAAGCTCCTCGACGCGACGCCGGTGATCGCATCGAAACTGCGTCACTCGAACCTCCAGCACCAGGCCATCGTGGACGCGATCGTCGTCGGGAACCCGCTCGCGGCGCGCACCGCGGTCGAGGTCCACCTGGACGCCACGGCGGCACTCGTGCGTGGGTTCTACGGCCCTGACCCGGTCTCGGCGCGGACGGCCGCGGTCGCATCGATGCACCGGAGCGGTCGCACCGGCTCGCGGCGCAGCGGTGAGCGAGCCGCTTCCACCGGGACCACTACTACTGCGAAGGCCGGACGATGATCGAACCACGGCCGGGGGTGTACACCGTCGTACCGACCCCGTTCACAGTCGACGAGGGCCTGGACGAGGGCTCGTTCGAGCGGCTTCTCGGTGAGCTCGTCGCGAGAGGGGTCGACGGAGTGATCGTCCTCGGCGTGCTCGGCGAGGCGCCGAAGCTGCACGGCGACGAGCGCGACAGGGTCGTGCGCGCGGCCGCCCGTGCGGTCGGGGCCGCCGCCTCGGTGATCGTCGGAGCGAGCCACGCGAGCGCGGTCGGCACGCGAGCGCTCATCGATCGGGCCGCGGCGCTCGGTGCCGACGGCGTGATGGTGTCTCCACCGCGCATCGCTCGGAGCGACGCCGGAAGCGTGCGGGACTACATGCGACTCGCGCTCTCCGCGGCTCCGTGCCCGGTGCTGCTCCAGGACCACCCCGCCTCGAGCGGCACGCTCATGTCCGCGTCCACGATCGTGGCGATCGCGGAGGAGTGCCCGAGCGTGCGCTGGGTGAAGGTCGAGGACCCACCGAGCGCGCGAAAGGTGCTGGAGCTCCGCGCAGCTGCGGGTGACCGCCTCCTGCTGCTCGGTGGTCTTGGCGCCCTCTCGTTGCTCGACGAGCTGGATGCCGGGTCCGACGGCACGATGACCGGGTTCGCCGCACCGGAGGCACTGGTCGCGATCGTCGGGCACCACCGGAGAGGAGACCGGGCCCGAGCTGCGCAGGAGTTCGGAAGGTGGCTGCCTCTCGTCGTCGCCGAGAGCGCCGAGGAGATCGGGTTGTCGGTGCGCAAGTGGATCTACTACCGGCGGGGGTGGATCGACACGCCGGCGTGCAGGACGCCGAGCTTCCCCGTCCCCGAGACGGTCCGCACGCGCGTCGACGAGCAGCTTCGGGAGCTCGGGTTGCTCGAGCGGGAAGGATGAGCGGTGGCACGGGACGAGGTGGCGGGCCGGTGAGCGGTCCGCTCGCAGGCCGGATCGCGCTCGTGGGCGGCGGATCGAAGGGCGTCGGCTTCGCGTCGGCGAGCGCGCTGGCGGCCGCGGGATGCGACGTCGCGCTCTGGTCCCACGACGCGGGCCGCCTGG
>JAJZBW010000173.1 GCA_021798745.1 Actinomycetes bacterium | reverse complement strand
GGGCGACCTCCATGGAGGAGTCCGTCGAGTTGTTGTCGACGACGAGCACCTCTCCGGCGATGCCCGCTTCGGCGAGGGCCTGCGCGGCCTCGTCGACGCACTCCCCGACCGAGCACTCCTCGTTGAGGCAGGGGAGCACGACGGTGACGAGCACCGCGTCGGCCACCGCCTCCTCCGCCACCGCCTCCACCGTCACTCGGGCCCGCCTCCGCTGGTCACCCCGGCTCCGCCGGTCACTCCGGCGCCGGGCCGCTCCGGATGGCTCGGTCGCGCGGCCGGTCCTGCGCGGAGCCTAGCCCGTGGGCACCCGGGCACCCCGTCGCCGGGGTCGCCCGCGCACCCTACCCGGGCGGTCGCCCGTGGCGGCTCGGGTAGGGTGCCTCCATTCGCGTGCTCGAGACCCCCCCGCGCTACCCGCCGTTCACCGGCGGCGTGGAGAACGTCGCACAGGCGGTGTCCCGGAGGCTCGTCGCCCGCGGCGACGAGGTCCTCGTCGTCTGCGCGGACGAGCCGCGCGGCGCGCCCCCCGCGGGCGACGGCGTGCCCGTTCGCAGGCTCCCCTGGCGCGTCAAGTACGCGAACACGAACGTGACGCTGGGGCTCCCGTGGACGCTCGTCCGCGAGCCGTGGGACGTCGTGCACACGCACCTCCCGACCCCGTGGTCCGCCGACTGGTCCGTGCTCGTCGCGCGGCTCCTCGGGCGAGGCTCGGTCGTGTCCTTCTACAACGCGATCGTCGGCGAGGGCCTTGCCGGACGGGTCGCGTGCCTCTACAACGCGACCGTTCTGCGCGCCACCCTCGGGCTCGCGGACCGCGTGATCGTCGTGTCCGACGCGTGGAGGGACCGGCTCGTCGCGTCCCAGCCGGGGATCGCGGGCAAGATCGTCGTGATACCGACCGGAGTCGACCTGGCAGCCCACGTCCCGGGCGGGCACGGGGACGGACGCCAGATCCTCTTCGTCGGGATCCTCGACCGGTTCCACCGCTACAAGGGGCTCGACGTCCTCCTCGACGCGCTCGCGACGGTCCGCGAGCCGTTCGAGCTCACCGTGGTCGGCGACGGCGAGCTGCGTGCGGAGTACGAGAGGCAGAGCAGGCGGCTCGGGCTCTCGAGCACCGTGCGATTCGTGGGACGGATCGGCGACGAGGAGCTCCGGCGTACCTACGGTCGCTCGGACGTCTACGTGCTCCCCTCGGACTTCGCGCCCCAGGAGGGGGGATTCACGCTCACGGCGCTCGAGGCCATGGCGAGCGGCGTCCCTGTCGTGCTCGCCGACGGAGCGGGTCAGGTCGCGGTCGACGCCGCCGCGGACGGCGCAGGGATCCGGGTCGGCGCGGGGGACGTCGGCGGTCTCGCCGCCGCGATCTCCCGCCTCCTCTCCGACGCAGAGGAGCGGGCTCGCATGGGTGCCTCCGCTCGCGCCTTCGTCGAGCGCCGGCACTCCTGGGACGAGATCGCCGAGGCGCGCCGGGCCGTGTACGCCGCCGCCGCGGACGAGGCGCTCGCACGCCGCCGGGGCGATCGGGGACGCTGCTGAGCGCCGCACCGAGGATCGCCGCCGTCGTCGTCGCATGGCGGGAGCTCGGCACGACGCCCGACACGCTCGTGAGCCTCGCCGCCTCGACCGTCGCGCTCGACCCGGTCCTGTGCGTCGCTCAGGAGTACTCGCCCGAGGACCTCGCTCGACTGGTCGGCGCGTGCCCGCAGGCGACGATCGTGCCCGTCGCGGAGAACCTCGGGTACGCGTCGGCGACGAACCTCGGGGTCCGCCGCGCGATCGAGACGGGCGCCGAGTGGGTCCTTCTCGTGAACAACGACGCGACCGTCGACCCCGAGTGCGTCGAGCGCTGCCTCGCGGAGGCTCTCCGGATGCCCCGCACCGCCGTGGTCGGCCCGGCCGTCGCGTACCGGAACCGGCCCGAACGCCTGTGGTACGCCGGCGCCCGGCTCCACCGCACGCTCGGGATCGTCTGGCACGAGGGGTTCCGCGCCCCTCGCTCCACCCCGCCTCCCAGCGCGGACACGGACTACGTGCCGGGCTGCTGCGCGCTCGTGTCGTGCGCCGCGTGGCGCGACGTAGGCCCGCTTCGCGCCGACTACTTCATGTACTTCGAGGACGCCGAGTGGGGCGAGCGCGCGCGCGCCGCGGGCTGGAGGATCCGCTACCTCGGCGAGGTCCTCTGCGAGCACGAGGTGGGAGCGTCGTCGGGCACGGGCGGGAGCCGGTACCTCTCGGCGAACGCCGCCTACTACCTCGCCCGCAACCCGGTCCGCTTCGCGCGGGAGACCCGTCCCCCGTGGCTCCGGGCGTCGCGAACCTTCGGCTGCGTCGTCGTGTGGACCGCCTACAACGCGACGCGCGTCCGCCCCGCCGAATGGGGAACTGTCGGTCACGCGCTCGTCACAGGGCTGCGCGACGGATGGACGGGCCAGATGGGCGCGCGACCCGCTGCCCGAGCGACGCGCGGCTCGCCGACACCCGCGGCGCCGAGCCGCGTGGACACCCCCGCGCCCCCGTCGACGACCTCCGGAGACCCCGGGAGCGACGTCGGCGCCCGAGACCTCGCGGGGGTCCGCGCGTGCATCGTCTACGACTGCCTCTACCCCGCGACCGCGGGCGGCGCGGAGCGCTGGTACCGGGCGCTCGCCGAGCGGCTCGCCGCGGACGGCGCGCGCGTCACGCACCTCACGCGCCGGCAGTGGAGCGACCACCCACCGGAGATCCCCGGCGTCGACGTCGTCGCGGTCACGGGACCGTCCGAGCTCTACCACGCGGACGGGACGCGCCGGGCCGGCCCTCCCGTGCGATTCGGGTGGGGCGTGCTCTGGTGGCTCCTCCGCCACCGTCGCGACGTCGACACGGTCCAGGTCGCGAACTTCCCCTACTTCTCGCTTCTCGCCGCCCGCGCCGCGCTCGCGGGGACGTCCGTCCCCGTCTACGTGGACTGGCTCGAGATCTGGCCGCTCCGCTTCTGGCGCTCCTACGTGGGGCGGGCGGCGGGCACCGTCGGCTTCGCCGTCCAACGGCTGTGCGTCGCGCTGACCCCGCACGCGTTCGTCTTCCTCGGCGAGAACGCCCTGCGCCTGCGCCGCCACGGCCTCCGGGGCGAGATCACCGTCCTCGCCGGGCTGCTCCCCCGCACTCCTCCTGGCCCGCGCCGCGCGAGCTCGCGCACCGGCCCGCCCGTCGCGCTCTTCTTCGGCCGACACGTCAAGGACAAGGGCGTGCGTCTCGTGCCCGGCGTCCTCTCCGAGGCGCGCCGGATCGTCCCCGACCTGCGCCTCGTGGTCGCGGGAGACGGCCCCGAGCGGCCCCTCGTGGAGTCCGAGCTAAGGCGGCTCGGGCTCTCGGAGCACGCCCGCCTGACCGGCACCGTCGACGACGAGGAGCTCGCGGCCCTCGTCTCCGGCGCGTCCTGCACCGTCGTCCCCTCGTCTCGCGAGGGCTACGGTCTCGTGGTCGTCGAGTCCTGCGCCCACGGGACGCCGGTCGTCGTCGCGGCGAACCCCGAGAACCTCGCCGTCGAGCACGTCGTCGACGGCGTGAACGGCGTCGTCGTCGACGCGGACCCGGCCGCGATCGCGGAGGGGATCGCTCGCGTCGTCGCCGCGGGGGACGCCCTTCGCGCCTCGACCCTCGAGTGGCATCGCGTCGCCTCGCGCTCCGCCTCCGTCGACATCTCGACGGCCCAGGTCGCCTCCGTCTACGCCGCGGACCGGCGTGCGCGCGTCGAAGGAGCGGTCCCGGGCGCCCGGTAGGGTCCCGCGCCGTACCGGACCGGCTCAGACGGCCGGCCTCCTCCATCCACTCGTCCGGCTCGGGGAAGCGGAGTCCCGCGCCGTACCAGACCGGCTCAGACGGCCGGCCCCTTCGGGCCGTACCGGCAGAACTTCACCGGCTGGTAGCCCGCCCCGATGCCCGCGCGGACGACGTCGCACACCTGCGCGACGAGACCCGGCGCGCCGAGCCTGTCGAGGTACCGCGCCGTTCCTCCCGGGGTCCCGAGACCGGCGAGCGGCGGCACGTCGACGAACGCGACGTCGACCGTCCCCCCGTCGGCCCGGACGCGGGCGAGCGCCCGGCGCGCGAGCGCCCGGTTCGCGGGCGTGAGGAGGTTCCCGATCCCTCCGATCGCGACGATCCGGGGCGGGAGCTGGGGGAAGATGAACCCGAGCGGCTGACCGCCGACCTCGACGACCGCGTCGACACGGCCGTTCGCGAGGACTCCGGGCAGGGCAAGCGAGAAGAACCGGGACCCGAACGGCGCCCGCCCCCAGTAGTTCGCCGGATTCGCGGTCGCCGCGCAGAGCGCGCACACGCAGAGGAAGCCGGGAACGAGAGCCCGGGATCCCCGCCTCCGGACCCACGACGCGTCGGACCCGAGCCCGAGGATCCGGCGCGCGGCCCCGTACGCCACGAGCGGCGAGAGCAGCTCGAGCGGAATGAGGTAGCGGTAGACGTCGAACACCTTCGTCCACAGCGCGAGCGAGACGGCGAACAGCGCGACGAGGTACCGGTCCACGTCCGCGGCGAACGGCGCTTCCGCCCGGCGCCCCGAGGACGCGTCCTCCTCGGTCTCCGCTCCCGCCGCGGACGGCCCTCCGGCCCTCCCCCGGACGACGCGCGCCACGGCGACGACGAGGGTCGCGACGACGAGCACCGCCACGAGCAGGTAGGCGATCGGGATCGAGAGCTCCCGGAGTCGGACCTCCGCCACCCGGAGCGGGTGGAGCGCCCAGTACACGGGGAACACGACTGCGTCGAGGAGCGTCTTCGGCCCGAACCGGGACGCCCCGAGGTTCGTCTCGGGCACGTAGGGCGAGTGGAAGATCCCGAAGCTCGCCTGCGAGAACGCTATCGGATCCTTGTAGGTGCGCCACAGGAACCAGCTCCAGTACCCGGAGGTCGCGAGCACTCCGCCGGCGAGCCCGAGCGCGCCGCCCGCGAGGCGGACCAGACGGTCCCGGACCCTGCCGCGCACCGCCACGGCCGCGACGACGACCCCGAGCCCGACCGGTATCTCGGACAGCTTGAGGCCTGAGCCGATCCCCGCGGCGACCCCCGCGGCGACCCACCACGCGAGCTCCTGCCGCCCGCCTCCTCCCTCGGACCCGGCTCGCTCGATCGCGACGACCGCGCAGAGCACGCCCACGAGGAGGGGGATGGACACGATCGTGTCCCCCATCGAGTTCCCGAGCTCCGACGCGAACCCCCCCGCGACGCCCGCGGCGACGGTCGCGGCGCACGCGACGAGACGAGAGCGCGCGACGCGGCGGCCGATCAGGTACACGAGGACGAGGTTGAGCCCCTGGACTGCTCCGACGACCGCGGCCTCCACCCGTGGCGGAGCGTGGTTCATGAGGAAGTAGAAGGGCAGGTCGACGAGCGGGTTCAGGTAGCTCTGGAGCGAGGCCGGGATGACGTCGACCGCGAGGCGCCCGTGAAGGAACGCATACGGGTCGTAGTAGTGGTAGTTGAGCAGGTCGTAGTTCGCGTCCTGCCCGATCGCGAGCGCGGCGAGCGCGCACGCGACGGGGAGGAGCGCGAGCGCCGCGCGCTCGCCCGCCGTGAGCGACCAGGCACCTTCGGGTCGGCTCTCCGGTCCCCCTCGGCTCATGGCGTCGTCCCCGATGTCGCGGCGTTGGCCGACGGCGCGCCGCCCCGGCGCCCGGGGCGCGCCGGAGCGCGCCGAGAGCCGTGGTCACGAGCGTCCCGTCCCCCGGAGGGAACCAAGTCGACGCCAGACTGTAGCCTGCACCCTCGTGCGAGCCCCGTTGCCCCGATGAGCCGACCGCGGCCCCGGCACGACGGGGGAAGCGCCCGTCCCGCGCGTCCGTGAGCATCCCCGCGACGCCTCCGCGCCCGCGGCGCGCGCTCCCGCCCCGCTCTCGCGTCGGTTCCGCCGCGCTCGCGCTCCTCCCCGTCG
>JAJZBW010000172.1 GCA_021798745.1 Actinomycetes bacterium | reverse complement strand
ACGGTCACCGCATCTTCTCCTTCGTGTTCTTGGTCGAACTTGAAGGTTGGTGCGGTGGTCGTCGCGTCTGGTGGATGGTCAGGCTGAGCTGCTCACCACCTCGTACACCACTCTGGCGGACTCAACTCCCGGAGGACGGGACACGACGCGGGTCTCCTGGTGCGCGCAGCCCCCGGCGAGGTGTGCTCGCACGTCGAAGGTCCTCGCCCGCCGTCTCGACGCGAGGGCAGTCCTCGCGAGGCGGAGCACCGCGGAGCTACCTTCTCGCCCACGAGCCAGCCGGCGAGCCGCGACGGCGGCCGGAGGCGCTCGAGCCCGCGAGGACGCCTTCTGCGTCCATCTCCCGAGCACGGCTCCCGCGGTGGTCGCGGTTTCGTCAGCCGAGCCGCCGGCGACGATCGAGACCAGGACGGACGCGGTGGCTGGAGCGCCCGGGCAGCGGCCTCATCTGCTGTGACGCGTCTCGCAATCGTGGAGCGGCGGCGCCGGGATCAGGACCCGCTCAGCGGACGCGTCTGACCAGCCGGGTCGTGGCCAGTCCTCCCTCTCCCGAGTCCGCCGCTCCTCCGGGTCGCAGCCACCTCGACGCGTCCCACCGTGACCGCTGCCGCGCGCCGCGGGACCGGACGACACGGCCGACCACGCCCATCTCGCGCCCGGGCACGTGGAGGTCCAGCGGGACGGCACCGGGATCGTCGCCGGAGGCCGGCGATCCAGCGGCCCGGCCGCGGCGGGAGGAGGCGTCGCCCCCGCGGCGGCGCGTCGCGACAGGCGAGGCGCGGGCGACTGCGGCGCCGAGCCTCGACACGGTCGCCGGACGCCTTGCGCTTCCCGAGCCCGTGTGTAACCCTATCTAGGGTTATTCAACGGGTTATGGGAGGGGCGTCGTGCCGAAAGTCAACGTCTACCTGCCGGACGCGCTGGCATCCGCGGTCAAGGATGCAGGACTGCCGGTCTCGGCCGTGTGCCAAGCGGCACTGGCCGACGCGGTGGAACGGGTCGGGCGGACCCGACAGGCGATCGCGCTGCTGCGCAGTGGGGCCACGCCCGCGGAGGCCCTCGCGCGGCTCGCCGAGGGGTTGCAGCGTCGCATGACCCCACGGTTGGTGACCGCCCTTGCGGTCGCGGGCTCCTCTATGGACGGGGACGCGGGCACGCGCGTGTCCACGCTCGACCTGCTGCGCGGGCTGCTCGATGACGGGGAGAACCTCGCCGTGAGGCTCCTCGCGGCGCAAGCGGTCGACGTCGATGCCCTTCGTGGGTACAGCGCCCGCAGCGCGACGGACGAGGCCGTGGCGACCGCCACCGAGGCCGCGGATGAGCCTTTCGCCCGCATGACGATGCCCGCCCGCGCCGCGGTCGCCGCAGCGCTCGACGCGGTCGTCGAGCTCGGCCACAACTACGTCGGGTGCGAGCATCTGCTCATCGGGCTCGTCGTCGGCGACAGCCGGGCCGCGGAGGCTCTCGGCGAGCAAGGCGTGCGGATCGAGGCGCTGCGTCACGCGTTGGAGGGCGCCGTCGCGGGCGTCGTCCACGAGCGCAGGTCGGCCGCGACGCGGGGCGCGGACGCGGACGCGGTCGGGGATCTCGTCCGGCGCGTCGAGGCGCTCGAGCGACAGCTGGCCGGCCATGCGAGCGCATGATGTCGCGTCGGAGCTCGGCCACCTCGATCCCTCACCGGGCACGGCGAGGGATCGCGTCGACCCGGGCGCCCCGACCAGCTCGCCCACCTCCGGGACCGCCTATCGGGGCATGGACGGCGACCACGCACCGCGCACCTCCGTGCCACCGGTCACCGGTCACCGCGGAGACGAGCGACCCCGAGATGCTCCGACTCCCCATCGTCGGCCGCGAAGCCCAGAGCTGCTCGGCCGGCGCCTGCGACGGGGCACGGGCAGCCGGTGACGACGGGAACCAGGGTGGGCGGCGAAGCGGCCATCCCGCGGGCGCAAGCCGCGCGTCGCGCGCGCGGAGGATCTGTAGGCTCCCCGCATGGCGGGCAGGGGCGCGGGCACGCAGCGGGTAGCAGCGGCACTCGCTCGCTCGGGGCTCCCGGACGAGATCACCGTGGTGCCGGACAGCACGCGTTCCGCGTCCGAGGCCGCGGCAGCGCTCGGCTGCGACGTCGGGTGCATCGTGAAGTCGCTCGTCTTCCGGGCCGTGGAGACCGACTCCCCCGTGCTCGTCCTCGTCTCGGGCGGCGACCGCGTCGACGAGGAGAAGCTCGCGCTCGCCGTCGGCGAGCGCGTCGAGCAGGCGAGCGGCGCGTACGTCCGGGACCGGACCGGGTACGCGATCGGAGGGGTCCCGCCCGTCGGGCACGACGAGGGGCTCGTGACCTTCGCCGACGAGGGGCTCCTCGCGCGTGAGCGCGTCTGGGCCGCGGCTGGCTCGCCGCACGCGGTGTTCCCCGTCGCCCCGGGCGACCTCGTTCGGGCGGCGCGCGCGACAGTCGTCTGCGTCGCGAGGGCGTGACCGTCGCCCCTCCACCGCGACCCGCGGCCGTGGGGACACCCCGGTCGACGGACGCCCCGCCGCAGAGCGGCGCACCGACACGGCTCGGCCCGGTCCAGCTCGTCGGGATCGACGGAGACGACACCCTGTGGCGCTGCCAGGACCTCTTCGACGCGGCCGTCCAGGAGCTCGGCCAGCTCCTCGCCGGCTCGGCGGAACCCGCGGCCGTGGCAGACGCGCTCCACGAGCGCGAGACGGAGAACCTCTCCCTGTTCGGCTACGGGGCAAAAGGCTTCACACTGAGCGCCATCGAGACCGTTCTCGAGGTAGGCGCGAGGGCCGTCGACGGCACGGTCGTGCGAGCGGTGCTCGGGATCGGCCGACGGCTCATAGAGCACCCCGTCGAAGTGCTCCCCGGCGCCGACGACGCTCTCGCGGCGATCGCACGCACGCACCCGGTCGTGCTCGTGACGAAGGGCGACCTCGTGGACCAGGAGCGCAAGCTCGCCGAGAGCGGGCTCGGGCGGCACCTCGCCCACGTCGAGATCGTGAGCGAGAAGTCCACGGGCACCTACTCCGACCTGCTCCGCACGCTCGGCTGCCCGCCGGAGGAGTTCCTCATGGTCGGCAACAGCGAGCGCTCCGACGTCGAGCCGGTGCTCGAGATCGGAGGATGGGCCGTCCACGTCCCGTACCGGACGACCTGGCGTCGCGAGCTCGTCGAGGCGCCCTCGGTGTCCCACCCCCGCCGGCGTGCCGCCCCGACGCTCGCGGACGTCCCTGCGCTGATCGCGCCGCTCTCAACGCGAGGTCCGGAGCGGCCGTAAAGGTACGGGTGGGTGCACCTGGACCCAGCTGACAGTCGACCGAAGATCTGCGAGGACCGCGGATTCGATGGCACACGTTCGCCGGCGAATGCCGAGATCCCCGGACGCTCCGGGCGACGCCGCTCGCGAGCGGCGCCGACTGCCCGTGATCCTCGGGATCCGCCCCGCGTCCGGCCGCGACGGGCGCGGCCACCTCAAGTGGCACGCAGTCGTGGCCGCGATCGTCACTCTCGGGTCCTTCGCCGCCGTGTTCGGCTCCACGACCTGGTACTCGTACGCGACACGCGCGAACGCACGGTCCGTCGCGCACGACCTGGCGGGCGCGCGGGCGGTGCTCGGCTCCTCGCTCCAGCGGGACGCGGACCTGCTCTCGACCGTGAACGCCGTCGTCGCGACCCACCCCAGGATGGACGGGACCCTGCTCGGCGAGCTCCTCGCACGGCTCCGCGTCGCGGACGCGTACCCGGGCGCCTTCTCCTTCAGCTACATCGAGCGCCTGACGGCGCCGCAGCTGCCCGCGTTCCTCCGGCTCGTGCGACGCGAGCCGCCGCTCGGGATCCCGATCCCCGCACGCGAGTCCACGCCCTCCGTCCGAGCCCCGGGTCGCGCCTACTGCCTCACCCGGCTCGCGACGATCATCCACCGGTTGCCCGCCGGGCTCGCGGCGGGCGTCGCCCCCTTCCTCGCCGCGTACGTGGGCCCTGCGCACGACTACTGCTCCTCGCCGGTCGCTCCCCTGCTCGCCTGGTCGGCGCGCTCCGGTGACGTCGCGGTCACTCCGGCGTCTCGCGTCGCGGGCTCGGCGGGCACCCCCGGCTCGAAGGCGCTGGGCGCGCTGCTCCGCGGTCGGTCCGTCTTCGCGATGGCGAGCCCCGTGTACGCGGGAGCGACTCTCCCGACGAGCCGGGCCGCCCGGAGCCGCGCGCTCGAGGGCTGGACCCTCGGGCTGTTCGACGCCTCCGCGATCCTCCGCCCGGTCGCCGCCGGCGCGGACACGAGCGCCGCCCTCCTCGCGTACAGGAGCCCCGGAGGCGCTCCGGAGGTGCTCGCCCGCTCGGGGCATCTCCCGGCCGGGGCCCCGAGGACCGCGATCGAGGTGGCTGGGGGCGGTGCGTGGGTCGTCGAGCTCACCCTTCGTGACCACCCCACCCTCGCGTCCCCAGGTGTCGAGTCCCTGTTCATCGCCCTCGGCGGGCTGCTCGTGACGGCCCTTCTCGCCGCGCTCGTCGCCGTGCTGGTCCGCTCCCGGAGGTCCGCAGTCGCTCTCGCCGAGCGCCGCACCGAGGAGCTCCGCTACCAGGCTCTCCACGACCCGCTCACGGGCCTCCCGAACCGCCTGCTCGTCGGCGACCGCGCGCGCGAGCTCCTCGCGGGCGCCCGGGCCGACGGCTCCCCGGTCGCGGCGCTCCTCATCGACCTCGACGACTTCAAGGTCGTGAACGACAACCTCGGGCACCGCGCCGGAGACGAGCTCCTCGAGCAGCTCGCGCTCCGCCTCACGCAGTCCATCGGACCACGCGACACGGTCGGGCGTATCGGAGGCGACGAGTTCCTCGTTCTCGTGGCGGACCCGTCGGCCGTCGGTGGCGTCGACACGCTCGCCCGCACCCTTGCCGAGGTCGTCGCCGAGCCGTTCTCCCTCGCGGAGGCCGGACGGGGCAAGATCGTGCTCTCCGCCAGCATCGGCGTCGCGACGGGAGCCCGCCTCACCCCGGACGACCTCCTCCTCGACGCGGACATCGCCCTGTACCGCGCGAAGGCCGCAGGCAAGGGGCGGCACGTCGCGTTCGACCCCGAGATGCGCGAGGCCGCCACGAGGAAGCTGTCGCTCGAAGCCGACCTCCACGACGCCCTCGCGAACCGCGAGCTCTTCCTCGTGTACCAGCCCATCGTGGGCCTCGGAACCGGGGACGTGAGCGGAGTCGAGGCACTCCTTCGCTGGCGCCACCCGTCGCGCGGCGTCGTCGGGCCGGAGGAGTTCATCCCGATCCTCGAGTCCTCGGACCTGATAGTCGACGTCGGGAGGTTCGTGCTCCGGGAGTCGTGCCGCCAGGCGCGTACCTGGCAGGACTCGGGTTGGGCCCTCGGAGTCTCCGTGAACGTCGCGGCACGCCAGCTCCGCTACGACTCCTTCACCGAGCACGTGCGCGACGCCCTCGAGGAGTCCGGGCTCGACCCGCGCCGTCTCTCGCTCGAGCTCACCGAGTCCATGCTCCTCGCCGACACGGCCGCGACCGCGAGGCGGCTGCGGGCCCTGAAGCGCCTCGGCGTGCAGATCGCGATCGACGACTTCGGCACCGGGTACTCCTCGCTGTCCTACCTCCGCGAGTTCCCCGTCGACGTCCTCAAGATCGACCGGTCCTTCGTGGCGAGGCTCGACTCACCAGAGGGGGGCAACTTCCTCGACGCTCTCATCCATCTCGGGCGCTACCTCGGCCTCTCTACGATCGCCGAGGGCGTCGAGGAGGAGTCGCAGCTCTCCCACCTCCGGCGAGAGCAGTGCGAGTGGGGCCAGGGGTTCCTGTTCTCGCGCCCCGTCGAGGGCGACGCCGTCCTCGCGGTCGTCGCGTCGCTTCGCGCCGCGGCCTGCCACCCCCGTTCGCTCGCCTGGGACCGCGCCTGATCCTGCGACCGCCGACGCGCTCACGGCTCGTTCGAGGCGCAGCTCCTGCACCTGCCCAGCACGGCGAAGTGGTGGGGGTCGATCCGGAACCCGAAGCTCGAACGCGCGTCGTCGGCAA
>JAJZBW010000171.1 GCA_021798745.1 Actinomycetes bacterium | reverse complement strand
CGCGAGGAACGCCCGCTCCGCGCGCACCGCACGGTGGGCGGACGCGTCGTCGATCGCGCCGGCGCGCTCGATCGCGTCCGCGTCCCCCTCCCTGCAGCGGAGCGCGAGCGCGCCCTGCCCGACCTGGGGGAGCACGACGCTCGTCGGGAGCACCTCGGCCGCACGCTCCCCGAGCCCGAGCCGGAGGAGCGCGGCGAGCGCCACGACGACCGCTCCCCCCGCGGGGACCCGCGCGAGCCGGGTCGCCATGTTCCCCCGGAGCTCCTCGAACGCGAGGTCCGGGCGCGCCGACGCGAGCTGCGCCCTGCGGCGGGCCGCGCCCGTCGCGACGGTCGCCCCCGGGGCGAGCCCCCCGAGCGTGCTCCCCACGAGCGCGTCGCGGGCGTCCGCGCGGTCGGGCACGGACGCGAGGACGAGCCCGGGCGGCGGGTCCCCCGAGGGGAGGTCCTTCGCGGAGTGCACCGCAACGTCGGCCACCCCCTCGAGCACCGCGCGCTCGACCTCGACCACGAACACCCCCTGCCCGGAGAACGAGGAGATGGGCACGTCGGTGCGCCGGTCGCCCGCGGTCTCGACGACGACGACCTCCACCGCGACCGTCGGGTCCGCGACGCGCAGCCGCGCCGCGACGAGGTCCGCCTGGACGCGCGCGAGCGGGCTCCCGCGCGTCGCGAGCCGGAGCACCCTTCCTCTCGTCGCCGCTCCGCTCGTCGCCACTCCCCTAGAGGTCGTGGAGCTGCCGGAGCGCCTCCGAGAGCCGCTCGCCCCGCGACGAGCCCGCGGCCTGCTTGACCTGGACGGTCGGCTCGTGGAGGAGCTTCGCGACGAGCCGCTTCGAGAACGCCTCGACCGCGTCGATCTCCGACGGCTCGAGGCGGGAGAGGCGCGGGCGGAGCCGCTCGAGCTCGCCCTGGCGGATCCGCTCGCCCCGCGCCCGGAGCGCGGCCACGACGGGTGCGACCGAGCGCCCGAGGACCCCCGCGCGGTACCGCTCGAGCTCCTCCTCGACGATCTCCCCGACCCGGACGAGCTCCTTTCGGCGCTCGTCCATCCGCTCCTCCGCGTACGTGCGGAGGTCGTCGAGGTCGAACAGCCGCACCCCGGGGACGGAGGCCGCGGCGGGGTCGACGTCCCGGGGCACCGCGGCGTCGACGACGAGGAGGGAGCGGTCGCCCCGGGCGGCCATCGCCTGCTCGAGGGCGTGCACGCCGAGGAGCACCGAGCCCGAGCTCGTCGCCGTGAGGAGCACGTCCGCGCCGGCGACCTCGTGCGTGAGCGACCCGATCTCCGCGGCGCGGCCGCCGACGGCCGTGGCGAGCTGGTCGGCGCGGGCACGGCTCCTGCTCGTGACGACGATCTCCGGCTCGCCGGGGACCGAGGAGAGCGCCGAGGCCATCCCCTCGCCCATCTCCCCCGCCCCGACGACGACGACCCGTGCCCCGCCGAGCGTCCCGCCGCGGGCCTCGGCGGCCAGGGCGACCGCGACGTGCGCGAGCGAGGTGACCCCCCGGGCGATCGAGGTCTCGGTCCTCGCGCGCTTGCCCACCTCGATCGCGTGGCGGAACAGCCCCCCGAGCACGGGGCCCGAGGCGCGCTCGGCGCGCGCCCTGTCCCCTGCGTGGCGCACCTGCCGGAGGATCTCCCCCTCGCCGAGCACCGCGGAGTCCGAGCCCGCGGCGACCTCGAACAGGTGCCGCGCCGCGGCGTCGTCGTACGCGACCGAGAGCCGCTCCTCGAGGGCCGCGCTCCCCGCGGGGGAGCTCCCCGCCCGGGCGTGGAAGAACGCGTTGATGTCCGCGAGCCCGTCGTGGAAGCGCTCGAGGACCGCGTACACCTCGGTGCGCATGCACGTCGAGAGCACGACCGCCTCGGACAGGTGCGGGCTGTCGCACAGCACCCCGAGCGCCTTCGGGAGGTCCCGGTCCCCGACGGCGAGCCGCTCGAGCAGCTCGAGGGGCGCGTCGCGCTCGTTCAGCCCGACGACCACGACCGACACGACCGACCACCTCCTCGCCGGGAAAGGCTAATGCCGCCCACCGTGCCGCCCGGCATCGGGGCCTCAGCCGGGGTCGCCGGGTCCCGGGCCGTCCGGGGCGTGCCGGGCGAGGTGGAAGCTGAGGACCTGCAGCTCCGCGGCGAGGTCGACCTGGTGCACGAGGACGTCGCCCGGGACCGCGACGACCGTGGGCGCGAAGTTGAGGATCGCCCGCACCCCGCACCGGGCGAGCCGCCCGACGACGTCGTTCGCGGCGCTCGCCGGGGTCGCGACGACCCCGAGCGCGACGGACTCGCGAGAGACGACCGCCGGCAGGTCGTCGAGGTGGGCGACCGGGGTCCCGTTCACGACGGACCCGACCTGCGCGGGGTCGACGTCGAGGAGGGCCGCGACCCGGAAGCCCCCCGTCGTGAAGCCGCGCGAGCACGCGAGCGCCCGCCCGAGGTTGCCCGCGCCCGCGATCACGATCGGCCAGTCCCGGCCGACGGCGAGCGCCTCGTCCACGCACGCGAGCAGGCGGGAGACCTCGTAGCCCGTGCCCGGGGTCCCGAAGGTCCCGAGATGGGAGAGGTCCCGCCGGAGCGTCGCCGCGTTCACTCCCGCGGCCTCGGCGAGCTCCGTCGAGGACACCGTCGCGACCCCCCGGTCCGCGGCCACCACGAGGAGGCGGCGGTAGACGGGGAGGCGCGCGACCGTCGGTGCCGGCGTGCGCCCTCGCCGCGCGGCGCGCGCCGCCGGAGCGCCGGTCGACTCAGCCTGCCTCGGTGAACCGGGCCGCGAGGTACCGGTCGACGTCCTCGACGCGGAGCCGGTACGAGCGGCCGACACGCACCGCCGGCAGCTGGCCGGAGGTGATGAGCCGGTAGACGGTCATGTTCGACACCCGAAGGACGCCCGCGACCTCACCGACAGTGAGGAATTGGGCTCCGGTGTAGTGGACGCTCAGTGGTATCACCCCTCTCCGCCACCCGCGATGCTACGCGCGCGTGGCTCGTGGGGAAAGTGGGAGTCGTGAGCACGCTGAGGCGTCCGGGCAGGTCGCGCGCTCCGGCAGCCCGCGCGCGGCGGGCGGGCGCTCAGCGCGTCGAGGCGATCTCCCGGGAGCGCGCCGCCGAGGCGCCCACCGCGTCGAGGAACGCCGCGCGCACCGCACGCGACTCGAGGACCCGGAGCGCCGCGGCCGTCGTCCCCCCCGGCGAGGTCACCGCCGCGCGGAGCGCCTCCGCGGACTCCCCGGTCTCCGCGAGCATGCGCGCCGACCCGAGAAGCGTCTGGACGGCGAGCACGCGGCTCACCTCCCGGTCGAGCCCCTCGAGGACCCCGGCCTCGACGAGCGCCTCCGCGACGAGGAACACGTACGCGGGGCCCGATCCGGACAGGCCGGTGACCGCGTCGAGGAGCCGCTCGGGGAGCCGTACGACCACGCCGATCGAGGAGAGGACCGCCTCGGCCCACTCGAGGTCGGCCTCGCTCGCCGAGCTCCCCCCGCACACGGCGGACGCGCTCGCGCCGACGAGCGCGGGGGTGTTCGGCATCGCCCGCACGACCGCGGCACCCGGCCACAGCCAGGACTCGAGCTGGTCGAGGGTCACCCCCGCCGCGATCGACAGGACGCGCCCGTACGCGTCCGCCGGGAGCCCCCGGCAGGCGAGCTCCGCGTCCCCGGGCTTGACCGCGAGCACGAGCGCGTCGGCGCCGAGAGGATCCCGGACGACGGGGACCCCGGGGAACCTCTCCTCGAGACGGTCGCGGGCCGCGGCCTGCCGTTCGACGATCACGCACTCCTCGGGCGCCGCCCACCCGCCGCGGAGGAGCCCACCGAGGAGGGCGGAGCCCATACGGCCACCACCGAGAACCGCGAGACGAGCCATGCCCCCAGGCTAGCGAACCGCGCCCCGGGCGCCCGGGCGAGCGCGGAGCGACCCGGCCCGCCTCAGCCGCACTCGACGAGCGAGCGCGCGGTGAGCGCCCCGTAGAGGCGCCGCAGGCGGGCGGCCGCGACGGACCACGTGTACGCCTTCGCGCGCTCGGCCGCTGCCGCCCCGAGGCGACCCGCGAGCTCGGGCTCGGACCAGATCGTCGCGACCCTCTCCGCGAACCGGCGTGCGTCCCCCCGCTCGACGAGGTACCCGGTGCGCCCCTCGTCCACGAGCGTCGTGAGCCCCCCGACGGCGGACGCGACGACGGGGACCCCGCACGCGGCGGCCTCGAGCGCGACGAGCCCGAAGGACTCGGAACGGCTCGGGACGACGCAGCAGTCCGCGGCCCGGTAGTAGGTCGAGAGGAGCTCGTGGGACTGGGGGGGGACGAACCGGACGCGCCCCGAGAGGCCGAGGCTCGACGCGAGCCCGACGAGGGCGGCCATCTCCCGGTCGCCGTGCGGACCGCTCGGCCCGCCGACGACGACGAGCCGGGACCCGGGGACCCCGAGAGAGTCGAGCTCCGCGAGGCACCCGAGCGCGACCTCGGCGCCCTTCAGCGGCTGGATCCGACCGACGAAGACGAGGAGCGGCCCGTCTGCGGCGAGCTGCAGCGCCCGGCGCGCCTGGGCGCGGTCGCCCGGGGAGAAGAACGCGTGGTCCACCCCCGGTGCGATCACCTCGACGCGGGAGCGGTCCGCGCCGTAGAGCTCGACGAGCTGGTCGACCTCGACCGAGCACGAGGCGAGCACCGCGTCGGAGCACCCGATCACCTCCGCCTCGGCGCGTGCGCGCCTCCCCGCTCCCGCGGGGTCCTCCTCCTCGGGCCCCGCCTCGGCCTTGACCCGGTCGAGCGTGTGGAAGGTCGACACGAGCGGGAGCCCGAGACGGTGCTTCAGGCCGTGCCCCGCGACCCCCGAGAGCCAGTAGTTCGCGTGGATCGCGTCGACGGGCGCCTCCCCGAGGAGCTCCCGCTCGGCCATCCTCCTCTCGACGGCGGACGCGAACTCGCCGACGACGAGGTGGAGCGAGGACTTGTCGACCGGCCGTCTCGGCCCCGCCACGACGTGGTGGACGACGAGCCCCGGCTCGACCACGACCGAGTCGGGCTCGTCGCCCGACGAGGCGCGGGTGAACACGTCGCACGCGACCCCCGCGCGGGCGAGCGCGGAGGAGAGCTCGCGCACGTAGACGTTCATCCCCCCGCCGTCGCCGGTGCCCGGCTGCGCGAGTGGCGAGGTGTGCATCGAGAGCACGGCGAGCTTGCGCATGCGGCAGTGAGCGTAACGGCGTCGCGCGCTCAGCCGTCCCCCGAGCCCCCTGTGGCCGCGCTCCCCGTCGCGTGCGGGCCCGCTCCCGCGTGCGGCCGTCCGCCCGGAGCGCCCGGAGCGCCCGCCCCGGCCGCCGGCCGCTCCGCTCCCGGGTCGCGGCCCCGCTCGCCCCGGAAGGACCGGTACACGCGGACGAGCGCCTGGCGCTGGGCCTCGTCGAGGTGCGGGTCCGCGAGGATCCGGGCCTCGAGGTCGTCCTCCGGGGGCCGGCGCTCGAGGATCCCCGCCTGCACGTAGATGCTCTCCGCGGAGATCCTGAGGGCGCGAGCGAGCTGCTGGAGTATCTGGGCGGAGGGCGTGCGGAGCCCACGCTCGATCTGGCTGAGGTACGGGTTCGAGATCCCCGCGAGCTCCGACAGCCGCCGGAGCGACAGGCTCGCGACGGACCTCTGCTGGCGGATGAAGCTCCCGAGCTCGCTCAGGCCGTCCCGCGGGCCGCCCCCGCGCGAGGCGTCCCCTCCGGAGCGCGCGTCGGACGCCACGGCGCGCGAGCCTACCGGGGGCGACGGGCGAGACGCCCGCGAGAGCCCTCCGGGGAGTACCGGTACCAGGGCCGTCCGAGCACGTCCGAGGCGGCGACGGGACCGAAGTGCCGGCTGTCGCGGCTCGCGCCCGCGTTGTCCCCGACGACCACGAGCCCTCCTGCCCCGACGGAGGCGACGCGCTTCACGAGCACCCGCCCCGGCGCGTGCGGGTCGCGCACGACCACGAGCTCGCCGTCCCGGAGCGTCCGGGTCCGGAGCACGAGCAGCCGCTCGCCCGGGGCGAGCGCGGGGAGCATGCTCGGCCC
>JAJZBW010000170.1 GCA_021798745.1 Actinomycetes bacterium | reverse complement strand
GGCTCGCGAAGATCTTTTGCGACGGCGGCTTCAAGAAGGCCTTCGCGCTCGCCTGCGGCGCGCATCACATCTCGGCCGAGGTCGTGAGCAAGATCCACCCGCATCGCTTCGAGGTGCTACCGAGGCGCTGGGTCGTCGAACGGACCTGGTCGTGGCTCATGAGCAACCGCCGTCTGCAGGTCGACTATGAGCGGAACCCGATCGTCACCGAGGGCTTCGTATGGGCAGCCCACAGCCGGCTCCTGCTACGCCGCCTCACCGAGCCGGTGACCGCGTAATCGCGCTGGGCGGAAAAACGCGACAGCTACTGAGAAACGAACGGGCCGGGTTACGCGGCCCTCCGCTTGAAGGAGAGTCCCCCGAGGGCTGCTTTGTCTCGTCTACGAGACAAATCGGCACAAAACGACCCGAGAACCCCTGTTCTTCTATGAAGAGCACCATCAGCCGCCGCCGCTCCTCAGGTCCCATCACCGACGAGGAGCTACCGCCTACGACCATGCCCACCCTGTTGCTCGCAGCGCTCGGCACGAGCCCGTCCCCGAACGGGCCGCTCGCCCATTTCCTGCGTGACCCGTCCGCCACGTTGCACCATCTCGGCCACGTGCTTGCCCACCTCGCCGTCATGGCGGCGACCCACGTCGTCCCACCGCTCCTCGGCGCTGTCGTGCTTATCGTCGTGCTGCGCGCGTTGGCACGCCGGCTCGGTGCTCGCCGAGCGCCCGACGACATCGCCTACCTGGAGGTCCTCCCGCCTCCTTCGGTCGAGCGGGCCGGCGCCGCGGCGTTCTGGGCGAACGTCCACGGCCTGCTCGGACGTGGGCACCTGTTCTCGGCCCGGCCGCAGGTCGCCTTCGAGATCGGCATCGCTGGCGAGCAGGTCCGCTTCGGGCTCGTCGCGCCGCGGGCTGAGGCCACGCACCTCGCCCGTGCCGTTGCAGCGGCGTGGCCGGGGGCGACGGCGGTGCCGCTTGCGACCGCGGACTGGTGGTCGTCGGGAACTGCGCTCGCAGGCCAGGAGCTGCGATTCCGGCGCCAGAGCTGGTATCCGATCGCGACCGAGCACGACCTCGACCCGCTCCGGGCCGTCCTCGGCGCCGCTGCCGAGCTCACCGAAGACGAGCACGCGCTCGTCCAGATGGTGTGCCGTCCCGCACCCCGGCGGATCTCGGCCAAGGCCGAGCGTGCCGTGCTCGGCCTGCAGGGGATCGCCGCGCCAGGACCGGTCCAGTCCGTGCTCGGTCCGGTCGCCCGCACCATCCTCGATGCGATCACCACGCTGCTCACCCCAGGTACTTCCAGCTCGGCTCGTCGCACCCCTCGGCCCGTCACCGCAGCGCCCCCGGGTCTGAAGGCCGCCCGGGAGAAGCTTGCCCATCAGTGCTTCGAGGTCGTCGTCCGCATCGGGATCAGCAGCTCGGAGATCGATCGCTTGGCCGAACGGCGCCTCCAGGGGCGCCTGCGGGGCTTGTCGGCCGCGTTCAGCGGCTACGCGGGGGACAACGCGCTCGTCCCCCGGCGCCTCGGGCATGGCGGGACGGTGCTCTCCCGCCGGGAGCTTCGTCGCGGAGACCTGTACTCGACTCCGGAGCTCGCCGCGCTCGCGCACCTACCGCTCGACCGGGACGTGCCCGGCCTTGCACGCGCCGGGGCGAGGACGGTGACGCCGCCGCCCGCGACCCCGCGCGACGGTAAGGTGCTCGGCCACGCCGAGGGCGGCATCCGCCGCCCGGTCGCGCTTTCACCCCTCGATGCGACCCACCACCTCCACCTCCTTGGGGCAACCGGCTCGGGAAAGTCGACGCTGCTCCTCCGCCTCGTCCTCTCCGGCGTCGAGGCGCACCGCGGAGCGGTCGTCATCGACCCGAAGGGGGACCTCGTCACTGACATCTTGGACCGCCTTCCCGAGAAGGCCGCCGAGCGCGTGGTCGTCATCGACCCCGAGGACGACGCGCCGCCAGCGCTCAACGTGCTCGCTGGCGCGGACACCCATCTCGTGGTCGACCAGGTGACCGGGATCATGGGCCGGCTGTTCGCCTCGGCCTGGGGACCGCGCACCGACGACGTCTGCCGTGCCGCGCTGCTCACGCTCCGCCACCACCGCGGGGCGCACCTCGGGGAGGTACCACGCCTGCTCACGGACCCGCTCTACCGTGCCCCGCTCGTCGCTGCGGTCGGGGACCCGGTGCTCGCCGGCTTCTGGCGCCAGTACGAGGGGATGAGCGAGGCGGCGAGGGCCGCGGTGATCGCGCCGCTGACGAACAAGCTCCGCGCGTGCCTCCTTCGCCCGTTCGCCCGCGCGGTCATCGGCTCGGGGACCTCCAGCTTTTCCCTCGATCGGGTGCTTGGCGGTGGCCTCTTGCTCTGCCGATTGCCGAAGGGGATCTTGGGTGACGAGAGCGTGCGTCTCATGGGCTCGCTCCTCGTGGCGCAGGTCTGGCAAGTAGCAGCAGCGCGCGCACGAGCTGGGCAGCGCCGTGCGCTGTCGAGCCTGTACCTCGACGAGTGCCAGAACTTCCTCGGCCTGCCCGGCAGCGTCGCCGACCTGCTCGCCGAGGCTCGCGGCTACGGACTGTCGCTCGTGCTCGCCCACCAGACGCTCGGCCAGCTCGGCGACGACCTCGCAGAGGCCGTCTCCGCGAACGCGCGGACGAAGCTGTACTTCAACTGCTCGCCCGAGGACGCCCGGCGTCTGGAGCGCCACGTCGCGCCCGAGCTCGCCGCGCACGGCCTGTCGCACCTCGGTGCCTACCAAGTCGCCTGCCGGCTCGTCGTCGGGGGCGAGGAGCGATCGGCCTTCACGTTGCGGACCGAGTCACCACCGCCGGTCGCCCCAGGCCGGGCAGCACTCGTCCGCCAGTGCTCTCGGAAGCACTACGGGCGGAGCGATGCGGAGCGGCGCGCTCTGGCGCTCGCCGTGGCGGGCGGTGCCGGCGGTGAGTCGGCCGATGCCGGTACACAGCGGAACAGCCGATCGTGGGGCGGCAGGTCGCCGGCCGATTCCCCGGACGTTGCCCCGGACGGTTTCAACCTGCCGGGGCTGTCGCGTCGCGCCGACGCCGGTGGAGGCGCAGCATGACCCGGCCGATTCCCCGGACGATGGCTCCTCCGACTTCGTATGGTTCTGCTGTTCTTCTTCCCTCTTCTCCTCCGGCCGGAGGCCGGCTGCGGCTGCGGCTGTCCGACGACCTCGTGACCGGCCTCGCGTCCCATCTCACCGACCGGGATCGTTACCTCTGCGGCCTCCTCGCGGAGCATCGGGTGCTCACGACGAACCAGATCACGACCGTCGCCTTCGACAGCCCGATCTCCGCGCGCCATCGCCTCGCTGAGCTCTACCGCCTTCGGGTGCTCGACCGATTCCGACCGTTCCGCACCGTAGGCACCGCGCCGCACCACTACGTCCTCGACGCACTCGGGGCGATGGTCGTCGCGGCCGAGTGGGGCATCGAGGAGGGCGAGCTGTCCTGGCGGCGGGACCGGGCGCTCGGACTCGCGACGAGCCGCCAGCTTCAGCACCGCGTCGGGGTGAACGGGTTCTTCTGCGCGCTCCTCGGCGTAGCGCGAGGTGACCCGGACGTGGAGCTGTCCACGTGGTGGTCCGAGCGCCGCTGCCGGGCACGCTTCGGCGAGGTGGTCCGCCCCGACGGCTACGGCGTCTGGCGTGCGCACGGCTCCGAGTGCGCCTTCTTCCTCGAGTACGACCGAGGGACCGAGACCCACGAGCGCCTTGCCGGAAAGCTCGACGGCTACGCGATGCTTGGCGCCGCAACGCCCGACCCGTTCGTCGTGCTCTTCGTCTTCGTCGGCGCGAAGCGTGAGGCGCAGGCCCGCCGGACGTTCGCCGGCACGCCGGTCCCGGTCGCGACCGCTCTCGAGAGCGTTACGGCCGGGACGGGCTTCCTGCCCGTCAGCTCGACGGGGCCGCGTTGCAGCCTCGGGGAGCTGGCGAGGATCGTGCACGGCGAGCGGGACTGCCGATGACCGCCGTGCCCTGCCCGCACGAGCCACGCCCGCACGACGAGCACGGAGACGAGGAGCGGAGGACCGCCGTGGCCACGAGGTCGGGGCGCCGAGAGCGCCGCCCACGTGGCGACGTGGGCGCCCGAACGTCCCCGGCGCGACGAACGGGCGCACCGGACGACCCAGCGCAGACGGGGCCGGAGGATCGCACCGGCGGGCGCGGCGCGCCCGGCACTCCAACGCTCGCCCTCCGGGTGAACGTGCGCTTCGTCAGCGGCGAGGAGGGAAGGGCGCTCGCAGCGGCCCAGGGCCGAGCACTCGTTCGCCTGCTGACCGCTCTCGGTCCCATCGAGGTAGGACAGGGGGACAGACGGGAGAAGGGGGCACGATGACAATGCCGATAACCGGGGAGGTGGGGGCATCCGGTCCGCCTGCGCCCGTTCCCCGCTACGCCTTCTACGGGAGGTTGGTCGGGTCTCCACGGAGGACGAGCAGGACCCGACGCTCAGCTTCCCCCGCCAGCTCGCAAACGTCGAGCGCGCCGTCGAGGAGGCCGGCGGCCGGGTCGTCGCCCACTACTACGACATCGAGTCCGGGACGCGCACCTACGAGCGACGCGGCTCGGGCGGCCTCGCCGGCTTTTCCATCGCGATCCCGCGCGATGGTGGGCTGGCGGACCTCCTCGCGGACGCGAAGCGCCGCCCTGCGCTCTTCGACCGGGTGATCGTCGAGTCGATCAGTCGCCTCAGCCGCAACTCCTCGGTCGCCTTCCGGGTCGAGGACGAGCTGCGCCAAGCCGGTGTCCGGCTCTGCGCGGCGGACGAGCCGATGGAGGAGTCCTTCGGGACGATCGTGCTCCGGCACGTGAACATCGGCATCGCCCGTGGCTACCACCACGAGCTGATGGTGAAGTCCCGTCAGGGCCTGGAGACCTCGACCCGCCAGGGCTGGCACACCGGCGGCGTCGCCCTCTACGGCTACCGTTTCGTCGCCCACGACCACCCGAACCCCCACAAGGCGAGCCGCGGGCAAGCCAAGCGCACCTTGGAGCTCGACCCGCTGCGCGCACCGGTCGTGCGGCACATCTACGAGTGGTATCTCTCGGGCGGGCTCGGGCTCCTCCAGATCCGTGACCGCCTCAACGCGAACCCGGAGCGCTACCCGCCGCCGGTCCCCGCCGACCCCGCCGCTGCGCTCGGGCACTGGAGCCGATCGAGTGTGTGGGAGGTGCTCCGCAACCCGAAGTACACCGGTTACCAGGTCTGGAACCGCCGAGCGCGGAAGAAGGGCGGCAATCGCGTCAACCCGCCCGAGAGCTGGATCTGGTCGGAGGAGTCGGCGCACCCGGCCATCGTCAGCCGCGAGGAGCACGACGCGGTGCAGGCCCGAGCGACCGCGAACGCGCGCTCGCGAAAGGGAACGCTCGCCACCGACGCGCGACCGGCTGCCAGGACGAACTACCTCTACCGGGGCCTGCTCCACTGCGGGCTCTGTGGGCTGCGGATGTGGGGGAACCACCGCAGAGCCTCGACCTACTACTCCTGCCAGCCCTCGCACCAGCGGGCGAAGGACATCCCGGCCGGCCATCCGAGCCACGTCTACCTGAACCAGGCGCGCGTGGACGTGGCGCTCCGACCCTTCCTCGCGACGGCGCTCTTCGGTCCCGGCCGGCGCGACTACTGGCGGACCTGCCTCGGGGAATCGGCGATCCCGGAACGGGTCGCGCCGACGAGCGCGCGACGAGTGGAGGTCACCGCCGAGATCGCCGAGCTGGAACGGCGGCTCGACCGCCAGGTGCTTAACCTGGAGGACGACGGGGTGACCCCGTCGCTACGACGCCGGGTCGCGGCCCGTGTCGCGGAGCTGGAGGAAGCCGTCGCCGAGCGACAGGCTCGCCTTGCCGCGTTCGACGCGGAGGCGGCTGTTGCGCCACCGAGCTTCGCCAAGGTCGCCCCGCTGCTCGACCGCCTCCCGCTCGTCGGCGAGCGGTCGATCGACGCACCGGATGCCGAGCTACGGGGAGGTTGTCCCGATCATCGTGGAAGTTGAGGTGGCGGTCCCCCGCCTGACGCCTGCCATCTGGTAGGTGTTCGGGCGACCGCCAAGTCACTCGAACGACAAGGGGACCACCACCGTGAAGAAG
>JAJZBW010000169.1 GCA_021798745.1 Actinomycetes bacterium | reverse complement strand
GCCCCGGCTCGCCGAGAGCGGGGGTCCGAAGGAGCAGGCGTCGCGGGAGCAGCGCCGGCGAGGCGGCGAGGACGGGGTCGTGCTCGACTCCCGCGGCCCGGGTGCTCTCGGCCGCCGGCGGCTGCCCGTACGGCAGACCTCGCGCGTCGGGGTCCGGTGCGGGGCCGTGCGCCGTCGTCCTGCCGACGAGCGGCGTCGCCGGGCCGGTTCCTGCGAGCGAGCCGGCCACGAGGCCGGTCGAGGTGAGGGTGATCGTGGTCGTGAAGAGTGCGAGCAATGGGTGCGTTCGCATCTTGCGCCTCCTTGGACTGCGGGAAACCCGTGGGGTTCCAGGTGGGTGCGGGATGCGGGCACGCCGTCATGGGTGCATGCGGCTCGTGACCCGGTGCCGGTAGGGCGTTGCGGGCCGGGACGCGCAGGGCGTCCGTACGAGGTGCTGACGGGGGCGGCCCTCGGCTTGTCGTTCGGCGTCACCTTCCTTCCCGTCGTCCGACGGGGCGTGCGACGGCGCGGCGCGGGTTTCGGCAGGAGCGGAGCCGGGGTCGGGCACGGTCGGGGGCACGAGGCCACACCCGCCGGACCCGGGCGCCGAGCTGCCGGCGCCGTCCGTCGATGTCTCTTTCTGGGTGGGCAAACGGTAGCGGAACTACAACCATGTAGCAAATCGGAGCGCCCGAACTACCAGTTCGTAGAGCATGAGAACTAGCACGCACTGGCCATCTGTCACGGGACCGCAACCTCGCCGAGTGGTGGGGCGACTGCCGAGCGTCGCACCGGCCGGATCGCTACGATCTCGGCGTGATCGCCCCCTCGGGAGTCCAGTACGCGATCGCCTTCGGCGACCAGCGGGCGGTCGTGGCGGAGGTCGGCGCGACGCTCCGGCTCTACGAGGCTCGCGGAGAGCCCGTCTGCTGGGGATTCCGCGAGGAGGAGATGTGCTCGGGCAGCAGGGGGCAGGTCCTCGCCCCCTGGCCGAACCGGCTCCGGGACGGGAGCTACGAGTTCGAGGGGGCCGTCGGCCGCGTCCCGCTGGACGAGCCCGAGAGAGGGAACGCGATCCACGGGCTCGTCAGGTGGGCGCCGTGGAGGGTGGTCGCCCACGAGGCGGGTGCGGTCCGTCTCGACCACGTCCTCCACCCGCAGCCCGCGTACCCGTTCGCGCTCCGGTTGGAGATCGAGTACCGGCTAGGAGGCGGCGGGCTCGCGGTCACCCTCCGTGCCGAGGCGCTCGGGGAGCGCCGCACCCCGTTCGGGGCCGGGTTCCACGGGTACCTGGAGCTCGGGCCCGGAGGGGTCGACGCGGCCCGCGTCGCGCTCCCCGCGTCTCGTCGCCTGCTCCTCGACGACAGGATGCTCCCGCGGGGCGTGGAGGACGTCCGGGGCAGCGTGCACGAGGTCGTCTGCGGGACCGGACCGGCCGCGTCGCAGCCCGTCGTCGGCGCGCTCCGCCTGGACGACTGCTTCACGGGGCTCGAGGTCGGGGGTGACGGCCGCTGGCACGCGGAGCTCCTCTCGGACGGGGCGTCCGGGCCGGTCGAGCTGTGGGCGGACGCGGCCTATCCGTACGCGATGGTGTACTCGGGCGACACGCTCGTCGAGCCCGACCGGAGGAAGGCGCTCGCCGTCGAGCCGATGACGTGCCCGCCCGACGCGCTGCGCACGGGCGAGGGCCTCGTGGTGCTCGAGCCCGGCGGGTCCTTCGCCGCGTCGTACGGAGTCGTTCCGCCCCGGGGCTGAGTCGCGGGGTCCGGGGTCCGGGCGAGCCGTGCCCGGCCGCCCCGGGTCCGAGGCACCGGCACCGACCGCACCGATGCTCGTGGCGCCCGACGCGGGCGCGCTCGTCACGCGTGCGTTCCGGAGGTCCCCGCCTCGCTCGGCACGACACGCTCGAGAGCTTCGAGCACGCGCCGGACCTCGTCGTCGCCGGCGAGCTTGCCCCCGTCGCTCCCGCGTACGTAGAAGGTGTCGATCACCTCGTGGCCGAGCGTGTCCACGATCGCCGCCTCGACGTCACATCCCGCGGAGGCGAGCGCCGAGGTGATCTCGTAGAGCAGGCCGAGCCGGTCGGGAGCTCGCACCTCGACGATCGAGGCGATCTCGGAGGCGTCGTTGTCCACCGAGATGCGACGCTCGGGGCGCAGGGCGGAGACCGGGCGGCGGGAGCGGGCGTACGCGCGGTCGTGGTCCGCGAGGCGCGCGGTGACGTCGAGGGACCCGTCGAGGAGCGAGACGAGGTCCCGCTCGACGGCGGCCCAGTCCGGAACGCGGTCGAACTGGGGCTCGACGTCGAACACCTCCACGGCCATCCCGGGCGACGCGGCCACGGCGGTCGCCCGGCGCACGTTGCACCGGTGGAGGGCGAGAGCGCCCGCCGCCGCGGAGAGGAGCCCGATCCGGTCGGGGGCGACGACGGTCACGCGCTTGCCCGTCGCGTGCAGCGCGAGCCGGCCGCCGGCGAGCATCTCGGCCTGCTCCGCTGTCGGGACGAACGGAGCGGTCGGACCGGCAGGGAGGCCGTCGAGGACGCGCCCGACGCGCTCGGTCAGCATCGTGACGAGCTCTGCCTTCCAGGGGCTCCAGGCCGAGCTCCCCGTCGCTCGGCTGTCCGCCTCGGTGAGGGCGGCGAGCAGGGACAGCGTCCGGCGGTCCTCGACGATGCTCGCGACGAGGCGTGCCGTAGACGGGTCGTCGAGGTCCCTGCGGGTCGCGACCTCGGGGATCACGAGGTGGTACGCGACGAGACAGGACAGGGTCGCGACGTCGCACTCGTCGAAGCCCATCCGTCGGGCGATCGTCGCGGCGAGCTCTTCGCCGACCTCGCTGTGGTCGCCGTCGTATCCCTTGCCGAGGTCGTGGAGCAGTGCGCCGAGAAGGAGCAGGTCCGGGCGGTCGACGGAGGCCACGTGCTCCGAGGCACGTGCGACCGCCTCGAGAAGGTGCCGGTCGACCGTGAACCGGTGGTATGCGTTCCGCTGCGGGCGGTGGCGCACGGCCGCCCACTCGGGGAGGAGGCGCTCGAACAGGCGTCTCTGGTCCAGTGACTCCACGACGGGCACGAGCGCGTCGCCGGTCCCGAGGAGCGCGACGAACGACTCGCGCAGCTCCGTCGGCCATGGGCTGCTCGGGACGGGCGCACGCGCCTCGAACAGGTCGAGAGTGGCCCGTTCGACGAGCGCGTTCCGCTGGGCGGCGAGAGCGGCGACCCGCACGAGCAGCGACGGGTCCCCGGAGGGGTCTGCGTCCTCCGCGAGGGCGACTTCGCCGTCGCGGAGCACCACCCCCGGGGCGAGGGGGAGGTCCGCCTCCCTCGTCTGGTCGCTCGCGAGAAGGGACCGGGCACGTCGTCGGCATTCGAGCAGCGTGGACGAGATCGTCCGGGCCGCCTCGGCGACGGCGGCCATGAGGGCGTCCGCGTCGGGGAACGCGAGCCTCGCGGCGACCTCGTCCTGCTCCTGGAGCGCGAGCCGGTCTCCCTCGCGACCCGTCCGGACCTGGAGGGCGACTCGGACGGACACGACGAGCTCCTCCGCGTCGCGAACCCCCGGGGCGCTCGCGAGAGGGGCGAGGACAGGGAACGCACGTGCGAGCGAGCGGAGCGCGTCCGCGTCCCGGAGACCTCCCGCCGACTGCTTCAGGTCCGGCTCGAGCAGGTACGCGAGCTCGCCCGACTCGTGCCGACGTTGCTCGCCCATGCGCTCGAGCGCCCCGAGGAGGGTCGGGGCCTGCTTCGCCCAGAGGTCCGCGACGTCCGCGAGGACGCAGCCTGCGAGGCGCGCGTCGCCTGCGACGAGCCGTCCGTCGAGGAGCCCGAGGAGCGCCTTGAGGTCCGCCCGGGCGACCGCGACGGCCTCGCCGCGCGTGCGCACGCTGTGGTCGAGCCGGATCCCGTCGTCCCAGATCGCGTACCAGATGGACTGTGCGACGCGCTCGTGCGCCCCCCGTGCCCGGTGGAGGAGGACGAGGTCGAGGTCGCTCCCCGGGCAGAGCTCGCCCCGGCCGTAGCGTCCGACGGCGACGAGCGCGAACCCCCGTGGCCTGCCCTTGGTCGCGCGGTCGAACAGGCCCCCGAGCCATCGGTCGGCGATCTCGGCGTAACGAGAGGGGAGCTCGCCGGGAGGGAGACGTCCCGAGGCGACCTCGGAAGCGAGCCGGTCGCGCTCGGACCGGAGCGACCCGGTCACGGCAGGGGCTCGCAGGTCGGGATCGGTCGTGTCGGTGCCGGCCATGCTCCCGAGAGGCTAGGCGACCGGGCGCGCACGTGGCGGCAGGTGCCCGCGAAGGCCTCGGGGCGCCGCGACGGTACGATCGTCACGGGTGAGAAGCGCCCGGGAAGCGGCGGTGCAGAGATGATCCAGCCGAAGCAGTCGGGTTCCCCGGTCGGGCACGGTCGGGGCCTGCGCCCCGCCCACATGCTGCTCGTCGGGGTGACGACGGTGGTCGCGGTCGTGATCGCGTTCGCGGTCCTGTCGTCGATCGTCGGGTTCGTAGCGCTCGTCGTGAAGCTCGTCGTCGTGGTCGCCGTCGTCGTGCTCGTGCTCCGGATCGTCCTCGGGCGGGCCGGCCGGTCCGCCGGCTAGCCGGCCGGGGCGCAGAGGGGCTCGCGACGGGCCGAGCGGCGGGACGGAGCGCCGCGCCCGAAGCGGCCCGACGGCCGTCGGGTCAGCGCTGCGGGTCGTGCGGCTCGGAGACGAGGTCCGCGACGAACGCGTAGGGGCCGCCGCTCGTGCTCGCGGGGATGTCGACGAGGACGCGGCTCCCGAGGGGGACTCCCTTCAGAGCGTCGAAGATCGTGGGGTTGGAGGCGAGGTCCACGTTGATCCCGTAGGGGGTCCCGTTCTTCCACGTCGAGTCCTGGAGCACTCCGCTCCAGTTGGTGACCTCGTACTGGACGACCACGAGGCCGGGGGTGACCTTGGCTCCGTGGCCGCGCACGATGACGGTCGTCTTCGGGCTGCTCGGGGTGCGGGCCCCCTTGGCGACCGAGATCTTCGGGGGGCTCCCGAGGGAGCCCTGCACGGTGACCCCGCCGACCGTGCGGCGAAGGGACGCGGAGTGACCGGTGATCTCGGTCGCGTGGGAGTACGAGGCGACGACGTCCACGACGAACACGAGGGTGTCTTTCCCGGTGATCCCCGCCTGGGCGAGCCCGGCAGTGCCGTAGCCGTCGACGGGAGGGATCACGATAAGGAGCCGGCTGCCCGCGTGCACTCCGACGAGGGACATGTCCCATCCCTTGATGACCTGTCCGACCCCGATCGCGAAGCCCGAGAGCTGGTGGCGGGTGAAGGAGCTGTCGAAGACCTTTCCGCCCCAGATCTGCCCGACGTAGTTGGCGACGAGCAGGTCCCCCTTCCTCGTGAGCGGGCCGGTCCCCTCGTGGAGGACCGAGACCTCGAGCTTCGACGGAGGCTTCGCGCCCTTCGGGAAGGTGATCGTCGGGGTCGTCCCGTAGCCGCCGGAGACCTTCGGGAGCGCACCGGAGCGGGCGGCGCTCGCCTGAGCGGGGGTGGCGCCGAGAGCGGCACCGGCCGCAGGGGCCGCGGAGGCGAGAAGGAGCGTGAACGCGATTGCACGAGAGCGACGCACGGGTACCTCGGGGGATCGGGAGCACACGACACTACCGTCACGCGGGGCCCCGGTCCGGACGGCGTGCCCGCCGCCGCGGGCGCGGCCGCTACCTGTGGGCGGCGGGACGGGCTCCGTCCGCCACGCCGCTCCCGACGACGGGAGGGTCCGAGGACCAGGGGAAGGCGATCCAGCGGTCCGTGCGCGACCACACGTACTCGCTCGCGATGACCGAGTGGGGCTTCTGGTAGAGCACGGCGGCCCGTACGTCGGCGACCTTTCCGGTGCACAGGCCGTGCACGAGGGCGAGCGTGTGCCCGGTGTCCGCAACGTCGTCGGCCACGAGGACCTGGGCGGTCTCGAGGTCGACGAGGTCGGGAACAGGCGGGAGCACGACCGGGAGGGGGAGGCGCTCGTCGACCCCGGTGTAGTACTCGACGTTCATGACGTAAATGTTCTTCACGGAGAGCGCGTAGCCGAGCGCTCCGGCGACGAACAGCCCGCCGCGGGCGATGGCGATGATGAGGTTGGGCCTGTA